>CAMDKQ010000046.1 GCA_945901095.1 Bifidobacterium breve | reverse complement strand
ACGCGCAAGGGTGACTTCCGTCGCCTGTGGATCCAACGAATTAATGCCGGGGCTCGCGCAAACGACATGACCTACAACCGGTTCATCCAGGGCCTCAAGGTGGCCGGCGTCGAGGTCGATCGTCGAATGCTCGCAGAACTGGCCGTGAACGACCCGGCGGCATTCGCGACGCTCGTGGCCGTCGCCAAGGCGTCCGTTCCCGCAGCGTCCGCCTGAATCACCCGTTGACTCAGCCGCTCGCATCGCGGCGATCCCCGAGGGTCGCCGCGATGCGGCATTTACGGACCAGGGCCGGGCGACGTGAGGCAGGGGCTTTCGCTGTCGAAGGACCTCAGGCTGTTCGGGAGGCTGTGTTGCACGCCCCACGACTGCGGACGGTGTACGCGACGACCGATGCCTGCGAGCGATTCGCCGAAATCATCGTGTGCGCGCGGGCGAATGGCGTCGAAGTTGTTCCGGTCACGGATGATGTGATCGAGGCGATGGCCGAGACACGCACGCCGCAGGGGATCATCGCAGTATGCGACTTCGTCGAACAGTCGCTTGACGATGTCATCCGATTGGGAGCGAACAGCGCAGTGGTCTTGGAGTCTGCGGCCGATCCGGGCAATGTCGGAACCATCATCAGAACTGCCGACGCCGCAGGAGCTAGCGGCGTTGTCCTCACGAGGGGTTCGGCCGATCCTTTCGGGGGTAAGGTCGTCAGGGCCACCGCAGGGTCGATCTTCCACCTGCCGGTCGTTGACGACGTGGACGTGCAGTCGCTGCTCGCACGAGTTTCCGCCTCGGGCATGACCCTCGTGGTGGCGACCGGCGACGGAGAACACGACCTGTTCGACTGGCTGGAAGAGGCTCCGGCCTCGATCTGCTGGGTGTTCGGCACCGAGGCCCACGGGGTGAGCGTTGAGATGCGAGCGGCGGCGCATGCCCGTGTTCGCATCCCGATCGCAGGCCGGGCAGAGTCGCTCAATCTCGCGGCGGCCGTCGCTGTGTGCCTGTTCGCCGATGTTGCTCGTCGGCATGGAAGAATGAAGGCATCTCACAATGACCCGAACCGCTGAATGGAGGCCGCAATGTCGTTCGTCACGCTTCCCATCTTCGACGAGACCGGCTACGTCGTCGTCGACTCATACGATCAGGATCAGGACCCACGAGAGTGGCATGACCTCATCTACGTGGACTGGAAGTCCTCAGGGGACACGAGATTCTCACCGATTGCCAGCGCCTACGGCGCCATCGAATGCGACGGATTCTGGAATCACACGCCAGCGAAGACAGATAAGGACGGCGTGTGGGTACCTGAGAATGTTGAGCGCGCTCCGCGGTTGACCGAGCGGGCTCTAGAGTCGGGCGCGAATGTCGGACGATGCAGGGTGATCGAGTTGCAGCCGAACACTTACGCCGATGCGATCTACAACCTGCACCGTGATGACAACAACCGGCTCAATGTTGCGGGCACCGGCTGGATCGTCCGGGCCTTCTTCAACCTCACTGACAATCCAGACTCGATGATGATTCTGCGCGAGGATAAGGACGATCCGTCGACCGAGACTCGAGTGCCGCTCCCTGCCGGCGCACAGGTCATCATCGACACGCAGCGTCTCTACCACGCGGTCTGGCACCCCGGCCCTGAGCCGCGTTACTGCCTGATCACTTCCCTGGAATCCGGCCCCGAGTTGGACGGCTGGATCGGCTCCCGAACTCCGGTTTCAAGGATCGAATCGCCGGCGATTGACCCCGTGGTGGCGCAGGAGGCCTACGCGGCTGTCGAGGTGAAGAGAGCGGCGCGCGCAGCAGCTATCGCAGCACAGGGCAAGGATCCGAGGTTCGGAGATGGAAGCATGGCGATGGCTGAGGACGCTGGTGATGCCGGTATGGAGGTGTTGAGCGAGGCATGAGTGAGACCACCATTCCCTACGAGGCCGTTCTCGACGAACTCGAAGCGGAGGCCATCCACATCTACCGAGAGACTGCCGCTGCCTTCCGAGATCCGGTGCTGTTGTACAGCATTGGCAAGGACTCATCAGTGCTCCTCCACCTCGCGCTGAAGGCGTTCGCCCCGGCTGGGCTCCCGTTCCCTGTCATGCACGTCGACACCACCTGGAAGTTCCAGGAGATGATTGCATTTCGAGACAAACGCGTGGCCGAGCTCGGGCTTGACCTGCGCATCTCAACGAATGATGAGGCAAGAGCGGAGGGAGTATCACCGTTCTCCCACGGCACGCACGAGTACACCCGCATCATGAAGACCGTTGCTCTGCGCGCCGGCATCGATCGTTATGGCTTCGATGCGGCGATCGGTGGGGCCAGGCGAGATGAGGAGCGAAGCCGCGCGAAGGAGCGCATCTTCAGTCTGCGTGAGCCGGGCCACCGCTGGGATCCGCGCAAGCAGAGGCCGGAGTTCTGGCGAACGGCCAACACGACCCTCTCAGAGGGCCAGTCGATGCGCGTGTTCCCGCTCTCGAATTGGACTGAACTTGATGTGTGGCGCTACATCCAGCGAGAGGCGATCGACATCCCGGCCCTTTATTTTGCGAAGGAGCGTCCGGTTGTCGAGCGCGATGGTGCCCTCATCATGGTTGACGATGAGCGCTTTCCATTGCGCGACGGTGAGGTCGCTCAGATGCGGTCAGTTCGGTTCCGAACCCTTGGCTGCTACCCGCTCACCGGGGCGGTCGAATCGACGGCAGATAACTTGGTGGATCTCATCGCAGAGATGGAGAGTTCGACCATGTCCGAGCGTGCTGGTCGATTGATCGACGGCGAGGGTGGCGGGTCGATGGAGGCCAAGAAGGCAGAGGGCTACTTCTAATGACGACCACACGCCAAACCCCAGTGCTCCACCTCGTTACCTGCGGTTCTGTGGATGACGGCAAATCCACGCTTATCGGGCGACTGCTGGCAGAAACCAACAGCGTGCCACTCGATCAGTTGGAGTACGCACGGCAGACACGTCGAGGCGGCTCGACGATCCCTGTGGGCGAGGTCGACTTCTCCCTCCTCACCGACGGACTTGAGGCCGAGCGTGAGCAGGGGATCACGATCGACGTGGCCTACCGGCACATGAACCTGCCGAATGGCCGTCGTGTACTCATCGCCGATGCGCCAGGTCATGAGCAGTACACGCGCAACATGGCTGTGGCTGCATCCAATGGCGACGTTGCCGTGCTCCTCGTCGATGCCGCACGCGGGGTACGCCCGCAGACCCATCGTCACCTGACCGTGTGTGCGCTCATGGGCGTCAAGACCGTCATCATTGCGGTGAACAAGATGGATCTGGTGGGCTACCGGCAGGCGCCCTTCGATGAGATCGTTGCGGTGGTGCAGGCGACCGCATCGCGCCTCGGAGTGCCCGATGTTCGGGCGATCCCGATGAGCGCGGCAGCGGGCGACAACGTCACGTCATCGACCAATGAGATGCCATGGTTCGAGGGTCCGAGTCTCCTTGAGGCGCTGTGCGGCTGGGAGCCGGTCGAGGACACGGCGATGAAGCCCTTCCGGTTTCCTGTCCAGTTCATCGTGCGTGCCGAGGGCAATTTCCGGGGGTATGCCGGAACTGTGGTCTCGGGTGAGGTGTCGAGGGGCGACGAGATCATCGTTGCCGATTCCGGCCGAACGGCGCTCATCGATCGCATCGTCACCTTCGATGGAGATCTCGAGCAGGCAGTTACCGGACAGGCGGTCACCTTGACGCTCGACCACGAGGTCGATGTCACCCGCGGCGACCTCATCACCGGGGTGGGTCCCACGGCGGCGCAGCCCGCCGACCGCTTCTCAGCGGACCTCGTCTGGTTGGGCGAGGAGCCGTTGGCCCACGGGCGTTCATACCTGCTCGTGTCAGGATCACGTTCTGTCCCAGCGACCGTAACGAATGTGCGCTACCGCCTCGATGTCGTCTCGGGTCACGAGCACTCGGCGCGACTCCTTGATATGAACGATGTCGGACGTGTCGAGATTGCGACGGACCGTCCGATCCCAATGGACCCGTACACGACGAGTCGCGACACCGGGGGCTTCCTCCTTGTGGATCGGGTGACAGCTGACACAGTGGCCGCGGGGCTGACCCGTCATGCGATGCGCCGGTCCTTCAACGTCGTTCCTCATTCATACGACGTTGATCACGAGGCCCGGGTGCGGCTGATGGGGCATGAGGGCAAGGTCGTGTGGCTCACCGGGCTGCCGGGTTCTGGAAAGTCGAGCATCGCCGATGCTGCCGTGCGTCGGTTGCACGCGCTCGGTGTGCACACCTACGTCCTCGATGGCGACAATGTCCGCACCGGTCTGAACAAGGACCTTGGATTCACTCCTGAAGATCGTGCCGAGAATGTTCGGAGGGTGGCCGAGGTGAGCAAACTCATGATGGATTCAGGGCTCGTTGTGTTCGTGGCTCTGGTGTCTCCATACCGGTCCGACCGACTGTCGGCGAAGGCGCTCTTCGGTGCAGGGGAGTTCCTCGAGGTGCACGTCGACACCTCGGTAGAGGTGTGCGCTGAGCGTGATCCGAAGGGTCTTTACGCGAAGGCGGCGGCGGGTTCGCTCCCGAATATGACCGGCATGGGGCAGGCCTACGAGGTCCCAGAGCATCCGGATCTCATCCTCCACGGGGTCGGTGACATTGAGGCGTCGGTGACCGCACTGACGATTGCGATCCTCGGCGAGTAGGCACCGACGTCGGGTTTATGCGGGGGTGAAATACTCGGAGTCTTATGTCTGGACCAAACACAAGTTTTGACCCGAAGCAGGTATCCGTGCTGAGCGCAAATGCCGTCGATGGCATGGTGCGCGAGGCCTGTGAGGCCATCAGTGCGGCCGCAACCCTCGCAGCGCTCAAGGAGGTTCGGATCGCTCATGCGGGTGATCGATCGCCCCTCGCGCTCGCGAACCGAGAGATCGGGGCGCTCCCCCCGGCCGCCAAGGCAGAAGTCGGCAAGCGAGTCGGCGAGGCACGCACGGTGGTGAAGTCGGCGCTCGATGACCGTCAGGTGTCCCTAGAGGTCGAGCGTGACGAGCGGGTCCTCGCTGAGGAATCAGTTGATGTGACGTTACCTGCAGTCCGAGAAGCTGTCGGCGGACGTCACCCGCTCACCACCCTTATCGAGCGGGTGTGCGACGTATTCGTGGCCATGGGCTACGACATTGCCGAAGGCCCCGAGGTCGAGGCGGAGTGGGTGAACTTCGACGCACTTAACGTCCCACCAGATCACCCGGCACGAACAATGCAGGACACCTTTTACGTCACGTCGGCTGACAGCGGAGTCGTCCTTCGCACCCAGACTTCACCGATTCAGATTCGCGCGATGCTTGAGCGGCCCCTGCCGATCTACGTGGTGGCGCCGGGCCGGGTGTTCCGGACCGATGAGCTCGATGCAACGCATACGCCCGTATTCCATCAGGTTGAAGGACTTGCTGTCGACGAGAACATCACGATGGCAGACCTCAAAGGGACGCTTGACCACTTTGCGCAGGCGATGTTCGGCGAGGGCATTGTGACGCGACTGCGCCCTTCGTATTTCCCCTTCACTGAGCCCAGCGCCGAGCTCGACGTTCAATGCTTTGTATGCAGGGGAACATCAGTCGGGAATCCTGATCAACCCTGTCGCACCTGCGGTAGCGAAGGTTGGATTGAGTGGGGCGGCTGCGGCATGGTGAACCCGAGGGTGCTTCGCGCGGTGGGGATCGACCCGATGCGCTACCGAGGCTTTGCGTTCGGAATGGGCATTGAGCGCACCCTCATGTTCCGCAACGGGGTCACCGACATGCGCGACATGGTCGAGGGCGACATCAGGTTCACTCGAGCATTCGGTTTGGAGTCATAGTGCGCGCCCCAGTTTCCTGGCTCAGAGAGATGGTCGGCATCCCGTTGAATGAGGGCGGACGCGACATCGCCGAACGCCTCGTACGAGCGGGGCTCGAAGTCGAGACGGTCGAGGTGATCGGCGAGGGCGTGGTCGGCACCTTGGTGATTGGTCATGTGGTCGAGATCGAGGAGTTAACGGAGTTCAAGAAGCCCATTCGCTGGTGTCAGGTCGATGTCGGTCCTGACCACGGTGGCGCCCGGGGGATTATCTGCGGTGCTCGAAACTTCGCTGCGGGCGACATGGTGGTGGTGGCACTGCCCGGCACGGTGCTCCCGGGTGGCTTCACGATCGCTGCGCGCGAGACGTACGGCCACACGTCCGATGGCATGATCTGCTCTGAGCGCGAGCTTGGGCTTGGCGACAACCACGACGGGATTATGGTCCTGCCAGAGGACGTAGGCGTCATCGGCGCTGATGCCGCGCCGATCATCGGGGTGGGCGATGAGGTCCTTGACATCGCGGTGACCCCTGATCGCGGCTACGCCCTGTCGATGCGCGGGATTGCGCGCGAGCTGGCCTTTTCGTACGAGGTTGAATTCGACGACCCGGGCGTTCGCGTTGTCGAGCTCCCAGCGCCAGCAGCGGGAGCCGTGCCGGCCGAATGTGGGAGTGAGGATTTCGGAGCCTGCGGGCTGTTCACGATCCGTACTGTCACCGGATTCGACCCGTCGGCGCCATCACCTCTGTGGATGCAGCGGCGGCTGGTCTTATGCGGCATGCGTCCGGTGTCCCTCGCCGTCGATGTCACGAACTACGTGATGCTCGAACTCGGGCAGCCACTCCACGCTTTTGACCTCGACAAGCTCTCCGGGCCGGTTCGAGCCGGATGGGCTAAGGCTGGCTCGCGACTCGAGACCCTCGATCATGTGGTCCGCGACCTCGGTCCGGACGACCTAGTCATCTTGGACGACTCCGGGATCATCGGACTTGCGGGCACTATGGGGGGCCTCACGTCGGAGATTGATGATGCCACTGTGACCATTGCGCTGGAGGCCGCCCACTTCTCGTCTGGTGTGGTGGCTCGGGCCTCACGGAGGCATCGACTGTCGACTGAGGCGTCACGCCGATTTGAGCGGGGGGTCGACCGGGCCCTCGCACCCTACGCATCGGCGCGTGCGGCTGAACTCCTCATCAGGTTCGGTGGTGGAATCTACATGGGCATGACCGCGGTCGAAGCGGAGTACCGACCCTCTCGAATCTCGATGCCGGTGACAGAGCCATCAGACGTCGCTGGGATGCCCATCGACGGTTCCACGGTCGTCCGCCTGCTGCAGTCCGTGGGCTGCGAGGTCGACGAGAGTGATGGAAGGATCACGGTCGATGCACCCTCGTGGCGACCGGATCTCACCGACCCAGCAGATCTCGTCGAGGAGGTGGTGAGGCTGATGGGCTACGACATGCTGCCGTCGACGTTGCCGACTTCGGCGCTCGGCCACGGTCTCTCTTGGGCGCAGCGAGTTCGTCGACGGGTTGGCATGGCACTTGCTGCCCGTGGAGCGATCGAGGTTCTCACCTATCCGTTTGTCGGCGACCGTGAACTCGACGCCCTGCGACTGTCTGAGGATGACCCGGGCAGGGCCAAGGTTCGCCTCGCGAATCCGCTGTCTGACGAGCAGCCGCTCCTGCGCGCGTCGTTGCTCCCCGGGCTCTGCGCCGCAGCCCGGCGCAACATCGGGCGGGGCAACGTCGACCTAAACATTTTCGAAATCGGGTCAGTGTTTCGCGGGCTCGCGGGGGAGACTCTCGTCCGTCCGAGCGTCGATCATCGCCCGACTGACGATGAATGGAGCAGGCTGAATGACCTGCTGCCAGAGCAGCCGATCATGGTGGGTTGCGTGCTGGCGGGGGAGCGCACTCCGGCCGGTTGGTGGGGGGCTTCGCGCCCCTTCGATTGGTCAGATGCCGTCGAATCGGCACAGGTCATTGCCGAGGTCCTCGGCGTTGAGTTGACAGTTGCCCGCGGCTCGGACCCGACGTTTCACCCGGGACGCTGTGCTGCCCTCATGATCGGCGATGCCCAGGTGGGGGTTGCCGGCGAATTGCACCCGAGGGTTATCGAGGCGACTGAACTGCCGGTCCGCGCCTGTGCGATGGAACTGAACCTCGACGCTTGTCGCGGTGCAGCCCACTCTGTGCGGCGAGCGCCCGCGGTGAGCACTCACCCGGTCGCAAAGGAGGACCTCGCCCTCGTGGTCGCCGATAGCGTCCCGGCGAGCACGGTGATGAAGGCGCTGCGTGACGGGGCAGGTGATCTGCTCGAGTCGATCAGGCTCTTCGATGTGTACCGCGGGTCGCAGGTCACTGGCGGTCATCGCTCGCTGGCCTTCGCCCTGAAGTTCCGTGCTGCTGACCGCACGCTCGATGCGGGCGAGATTCAACGTGCGCGGCAGGCCGCTATTGACTCGGCTGCCCGCACGTGCGGTGCCACACTGCGCTGACCGGCTCATGGTGGCTGACTCAACCCCACTCTTATGCATATATGTGTGGGCGTGTATATTATGCGCATGATCAGGGTGAGTGTCGCGGGGGCTTCGGGCTACGCGGGCGGTGAACTCCTGCGATTTCTCGCGGGCCACCCAATGATCGAGATCGGCGCAGTATGTGCCGCGAGCAAGGTGGGCCAACGTGTCGTAGACGTGCATCCACAGTTGCTGTCACTTGATGGCCGCGTATTCGAACCGACAACGGCTGCCGTTCTGGGGGAGGCCGATCTCGTCTTCCTCGCCTTGCCGCATGGGGAGTCGGCGGCGATCGCGTCCGAGCTTTCGTCGAAGACGCCCATCGTCGATCTTGGGGCGGATCACCGGCTTGTCGATCCCGTGCAATGGGCCGCCTACTACGGGAGGCTGCCGCATGCGGGCAGTTGGACGTACGGCCTGCCCGAGCTCGCAGGGTCTCGGGGGCGAATTGCCGCATCCCTTCGCGTGGCGAATCCGGGGTGCTACGCGACGGCTGTCACCTTGGCGATTGCGCCGTTGGCGGCGGCTGCCCTCATCGAAACGACTGATCTTGTTGTTGTCGCGGCGTCAGGAACCACAGGCGCAGGCCGTACGCCCACGGAGCCGCTGCTGGCGAGCGAGGTTATGGGCTCGATGTCCGCCTACAAGGTGGGCGGCGTCCACCAGCACATTCCGGAGATCGAGCAGTCAATCAGTCGGGTATCCGGCCGGCGAACCACGTTGTCGTTCACGACCCTCCTCGCACCCATGCCGCGGGGAATCATCAGCACGTCGACCGCTGCTGTTCGTCCCGGTACGACCCGCAAGGAGCTCGTCGACTGTCTCGCTGAGGCCTATGCGAGTGAGCGTTTCGTCCGACTGCTTGCTCCGGGCTACTGGCCCCGTACCTCTTCGGTGAGTGGTACGAACATTGCACTCCTGCAGGTCGAACTCGACGAGCACTCGGGCCGAGCCATCATCGTGAGCGCCATCGACAACCTCGGCAAGGGTGCGGCCGGGCAGGCGATTCAGAATGCCAATCTCATGCTTGGCCTCGACGAATCGTCAGGGCTGCCGACTGATGGGGGAGCGCCGTGAGCGTCACTGCCGCTCGAGGATTCCGCGCATCCGGCGTGGCAGCGGGGCTCAAGGCCTCCGGTGCGCCCGATGTCGCGATCGTCGTCAATGACGGCCCTTCACAGGTCGCCGCCGGCGTCTTCACTGGCAACCGATTCAAGGCAGCCCCGGTGGTCTGGTCCCAGCAGGTGCTACGTGCGGGCTCCCTGCGGGGTGTGGTCCTGAACTCTGGCGGTGCGAATGCCTGCACCGGTGCGGGCGGATTCCAGGACACTCACCGAACCGCGGAGCTCGCGGCATCGCTGCTCAGTGCGGCCGGGCTTGAAACTGGCGCCAGCGAGATCGCGGTGTGCTCGACGGGACTCATCGGCGAGAGGCTTCCGATGGATCGGCTCAAGGCCGGGGTCGAGGATGCATTCGGACGTCTCAGCGAGGGTGGCGGTCCCAACGCGGCGACCGCGATCATGACCACAGATACGGTCCCAAAGTTGGCGGCGTTCGAGAGCGACGATTTTCGCATCGGAGGGATGGCGAAGGGAGCCGGCATGCTCGCCCCAGCCCTCGCCACGATGCTCGTTGTCGTCACCACCGATGCACTGGTCACGAAGGCACAGGCAGAGGAGGCGCTGCGTCATGCCGCAGCGCACTCATTTGACCGCATCGACTCCGATGGATGCATGTCCACCAACGACACCGTTTTGCTGCTCGCAAGTGGTGCGAGCGGCGTCCGTCCAGATCCCGCGGAGTTCATTGCAGCCCTAACCGACGTTTGCGCGAACCTCGCCCGGCAGCTCATCGCCGATGCGGAGGGAGCATCGAAGGACATTGCGATCATCGTGGAGTCCGCAGCGTCCGTCGCCGATGCGCTGGAGGTTGCACGCGCGATCGCTCGGAGCAACCTACTGAAGTGCGCACTCCACGGCGAGGATCCGAACTGGGGCCGCGTGCTCTCTGCAGTGGGCACCACGAATGCGCAGTTCGACCCTGATCGAGTAGATGTGGCGATGAACGGCGTTTGGATTTGCCGGGGTGGCTCGATCGGCGAGCCGCGCACGCTCGTGAGCTTGAGCGCCCGCGAGATCGAGATTCGTGTGTCGCTAGGTGCAGGTTCCGAAGGTGCCACCGTCTGGACAAACGACCTCACTGCCGAATACGTCCACGAGAACTCCGCGTATGCGAGCTAGGAGTGACGCATGACCGATCCTCTGCAGCGGCCCGTCGTCGCTGAGGCTGCGCAGAAGGCTTCCGTGCTAGCGGGGGCGCTTCCATGGCTTAAGCGGTTCAGCGGCGCGACGATTGTCGTGAAATACGGCGGTAATGCGATGACCGACCCGCTCCTTCAGTCGAGCTTCGCCGAGGACATCGTCTTCCTGCGGCTCGCAGGTCTTCACCCGGTTGTCGTCCATGGCGGGGGACCCCAGATCAGCGCGATGCTCAACAGACTCGGCATCGAGAGCGAGTTCGTCGGCGGGCTTCGTCGCACCACTCCCGAGGTGATGGACGTCGTCGGGATGGTGCTCGTCGGGCAGGTGCAGCGCGAGCTCGTCGGGCTGATCAACGCCCACGGGCCATACGCGGTCGGCCTCTCGGGCGAGGATGCCCGACTGTTCCTTGCCGAACGAAGGTCCGCAACGGTCGACGGCGAGAGCATCGACATCGGTCTCGTCGGCGATGTCGTCGAGGTTCAGCCGGCATTCGTCGAGCGACTCCTTGCAGAGGGGTTCATTCCGGTTGTCTCGACGGTTGCGCGGGATGTTCACGGGGTCACCCACAATGTGAATGCCGATACTGCAGCATCGGCTCTCGCGGTGGCGCTCGGCGCCGAGAAGTTCATCGTCCTCACTGACGTTGAGGGCCTGTTCGCCGACTGGCCGAGCAGTACCGAGGTCATTGGCGTTATCGAGGTGAGCGGCCTCCGCGATCTCCTGCCACGACTCGAGTCTGGAATGGTCCCCAAGATGGAGGCATGTGCACGCGCGGTCGAGGGGGGAGTCGGCCGAGCGCACGTCATCGACGGACGCATTCCGCACTCGCTCCTCCTTGAGGTATTCACCGACAGCGGTGTCGGCACGATGGTGGTGTCGGATGATGCTGCGATCGAAGGTCCGGAGGCGATATGAGTGGGTGGCAGGAGCGCTGGCAGGCAGCCCTCATGGACAACTACGGGACCCCGCCCATCAAGCTTGTGCGGGGCGCTGGATCCCGAGTGTGGGACGACACAGGCATCGAGTACATCGACCTCATCGCAGGAATAGCGGTGAATGCAGTGGGGCACGCGCACCCGAAATACATCGAAGCGGTCTCAGCGCAGCTCGCCACTCTCGGTCATACGAGCAACCTCTATGCGACGGAACCAGCCATGGTCCTCGCTGAGCGACTCATCGGGCTAGCAGGTGGTCCGCCCGATGCTCGGGTCTTCTTCTGCAACTCCGGGGCCGAGGCCAACGAGGCCGCATTCAAGATGACTCGACTCACAGGCCGAACCGAGGTCGTCGTCGCGTCCGGAAGCTTCCACGGGCGCACGATGGGCGCCCTCGCACTCACCGCGCAGCCCGCCAAGCAGGACCCGTTCCGCCCGCTGCCAGGCGAGGTCACGGTGGTGGCATACGGCGATGAGGCAGCGCTGCGCGAAGCGGTCTCACATTGCACGGCGGCTGTATTTCTTGAGCCGGTCCAGGGGGAGGGTGGAGTGATCGTTCCCCCGGACGGATACCTCGCCGCTGCGCGTGACATTTGCGACACAGCAGGGGCATTCCTCGCCCTTGACGAGGTTCAGACAGGTATTGGCAGAACTGGGTGGTGGTTCGCCCACCAGCGTGACGGCATCGTCCCCGACATCGTGACCCTCGCGAAAGGACTAGGGGGTGGTCTGCCTATCGGCGCCGTTCTTGCCCGCGGTCCGGCGGCAAGCCTGCTGAAACCGGGATCGCATGGCTCGACGTTCGGCGGGAACCCCGTCGTGGCAGCAGCGGCCATCGCGGTGCTCGACATCATCGAGGATGAGGGCCTCCTCGAGCGCGCAAGAACCCTTAATGAACGGTTAACGGTCGAACTTGCCGACTCATCCGAGGGCCTCGTCGACCATGTGAGGGGCCGAGGGCTCCTCCTCGGAGCCGTCCTTACCGGCGACCACGCCCAACTGGTCGAACGGTCAGCGCGGGCTCATGGCCTGCTCGTTAACGCGATCGGATCAAAAGTCGTGAGGCTCGCTCCAGCGCTCACGATCACCGATGCAGATGTCGACGAGACGCTGCTCAGATGGGAGCGATCGCTCCGGGCTGCCTCGCTACATGCCGAGTCGACGTCGGGCGTTCAATGAGCTCACCCCAGACCATGACCGGGCGACGTGCCCAGATTCGTTCGCTACTTCTCGACACGATTGTCACCTCGCAGGATCAGTTGCGCACCCTCTTGCGCGAGCTTGGGGTCGATGTCACCCAGGCGACCTTGTCCCGGGATCTTGAGGCCATAGGTGCGGACAAAGGGATTTCCCCTGATGGATGCGTTCGTTACGTCGTTGCTGAGGACCCTTTGGTGGCGAGGCGTGGGCCAGCAGCAGGGCTTGATTCGATTGCCCGTGTCATCAGCGAGGTCCTCGTCAGCGCGGTCGCAGCCGAGAATCTCGCGGTGCTACGCACGCCGCCGGGCGCAGCGATGTACCTCGCCGGAAGTCTCGATCGGGCGGGTTCGCCGCAGATTGTTGGAACCGTTGCGGGAGACGACACCGTTATCGTCGTGACACCCGGGGCAAGCGAAGCGGCTGAACTCTGCGTCCAGATACTCGACCTGGCATCAGGCACCGGAGCCGAACCGACGACCCCTTACGGTTCGCTGGGCGCGCGTTCGGTCGAGAGCACCAGCAGGAGGAGATCATCGTGATGATTGGAAAGGCGCCTGACGCCGGGGGATGTGATCGTGGACGCTGACGCGGGAGCACGAGAGCCGGACGTCACCAGACTCTGGGGCGGTCGGTTCTCCCGCGGTCCTGCTGACGCCATGTCGGCACTCAGTGCCTCAGTGCACTTCGACTGGCGCCTGGCCCCGTATGACATTGAGCAGACCCGCGCACACGCTCGGGTGCTCGCTCGCGCGGGCCTGCTCTCCGACGCCGAACTCGTGCTCGTCGAGGCCGCGCTCGTCGATGTAGCGAACGGGGTGAGCAGCGGCCTCCTCGTCCCCGAGGCACAGGACGAGGACGTGCACACCGCGATCGAGCGTCACCTGATCGCAAGGCTCGGCGACCTCGGCGGGAAATTACGAGCGGGCCGAAGCCGAAATGATCAGGTGTCGACCGACTTCCGCATGTACCTGCGGGCCCAGGTCAGGGTCATCGCACGTGAAGTGATCGAACTTGAAGAGGCGTTCATCGAGCAGGCGTCGCAGCACATCGGAACGTCATCACCGGGTTTTACCCACCTTCAGCATGCGCAGCCGGTGTCCTTCGGGCACGAACTTGCCAAACATGTCCATGCACTTGGCCGTGACCTTGAACGCTTCGCCGATTGGGATGCCCGATGCGCGAGATCGCCCCTCGGCGCGGGAGCGCTGGCGGGCTCGAGTCTGGGACTGGACCCAGAGGCCGTGGCGAGGGACCTCGGTTTCACCTCAGCGCTCGGAAACTCGATCGACGCGGTGAGTGACCGAGACTGGGTCGCTGAATTCCTCTTCGTAGCGGCGATGCTCGGCGTTCACCTATCGCGGATCGGGGAGGAGGTCATCTTGATGACCTCACGCGAGTTCGGCTGGGCCAAGCTCGATGATGCATGGTCGACGGGTTCGTCGATCATGCCGCAGAAGAAGAACCCCGATGTCGCTGAGCTTGCGCGCGGCAAGTCCGGCCGTCTAATCGGCAACCTCACCGGACTCCTCGCTACTCTCAAGGGACTCCCGTTCGCTTACAACCGCGACCTTCAGGAGGACAAGGAACCGGTCTTCGACACCGTCGAACAACTCCTCCTCGTTTTGCCCGCGATGACGGGAATGATCTCCACCCTGCGCTTTGACACTGGGAGAATGGCGCGCTCGGCTCCGGAAGGGTTCGCTCTTGCGACCGATATCGCTGAATGGTTGGTCCGCGCGGGAGTCCCGTTCCGTGAGGCTCATGAGATCGCTGGAGCGTGCGTTCGGCGTGCGGAATCTCGGGGAATCGAGCTATGGGATCTCACTGATGATGAATTGCAAGGGATTTCAACTGCACTGACCCCAGCGGTTCGATCTGTCCTGTCAGTTCGCGGTTCCTTGGAATCGCGCTCGGCGTTCGGTGGAACGGCCCCGGAGCGAGTCAGGGAACAGATCGACGTCCTGCGTCAAGCGGTGTCGATGGAGGCGCGGCGCTGGTCTGAGCCCGGGGTCGACTGAGTCCCGTCGCGTGACGTCCGGATGAATGCTGCGTGACCCGCGTCAGCCGTGCCATTGCCTGCGCGCCTTCCAGCCGAGGCATGCGCCTATTCCGCATCTCGGGACTCCTCGGTGCAGCGCCGCGACTCCCTGGCGGGTCAAATTCCGCACCGATGCCAACCGCGCTAGCGTGCCGCCATGCGAATGACCATGAACGTCGTGCCGACGGGGCGAACCACCGCGACCGTGATCCTGGAGCAGGAGCAGGTCGACGCGGTGAGGGGCAAGCCGGGGAGAGGTCGCGTTCCGCTGGCGATAACCTATGAGGGGCAGGTGTTTCGGACCAGCATCTCGGTGTACGGCGGCAAGTGGATGATGGTCGTGAACGAGGCCATGCGCGAGGGTGGCATGAGTCCGCCGGGCACATACGCGGTCGAAATTGTCACGGATACCGCGGAGCGGACTGTCGCGATACCAGGTGATCTTGAGGAGGCACTGGCCTCGGCGGGACTTCGCGAAGCGTGGGACCGGCAGTCCAACACGAACCGAAAGGAGTCCGTGCGGGGTGTCGTTGAGGCCAAGAAGCCCGAGACGTGTGCGAGCCGGGTCGAGAAGGTCGTCACCGCCCTGTCCCAATGACGCCCCGCGCAGTGTTCGCTGATCATGCGACCGTGGTCGCGCCCCTGCTGCTCGGTGCTCTGGTGACGTCCCGGATCGGTGGTCGCATCGTCATCGTGCGCCTGACCGAGGTGGAAGCGTATGGCGGGCAAGGGGAGGATCCCGGCTCGCACGCCTTTCGGCGCCAGACGCCGCGCAACGCCACGATGTTCGGCCCACCCGGCCGGGCGTACGTGTATTTCACCTACGGCATGCACTGGATGCTCAACATGGTCACGCAACCCGAGGGAACCGCAGGTGCTGTCCTCATCCGAGCGGGGCAGGTGGTTGACGGCCTTGGGGTCGCGAGCTCGCGCAGGCCGGCATGCACCGTCGAGCGCGATCTCTGCCGCGGGCCTGCCAGGCTCGCGGCAGCCCTGGGAATCGACGGCGACTGCGATGGCATCAACCTGTGTGCGAAAGGTGGCATCCTCGAACTTGAGCTCGCTTCGGCGGCGCCGGAGTATGTCCTCACGTCCGCTCGCACGGGCGTGGCAGGGGCGGGCGCTCCCACCCCGTGGCGATTCTTCCTCTCTGGCGAGCCGACCGTCAGTCCTTACCGAGCATCCGCGACTCGAGGAGGGCGCGTGCGACCTCCGCAGTGACCGGCCGAACGGCGGCGTCCGGGATGCGACGGGTGGAGCGGGCCCTGCCCTCTGGGAAAGGCCGGGGTGCGCAAGGATGCACGTGTGACGAACTCAACGATTTTAGACGAACTACTCTGGCGTGAGCTCATCGCGCAGAGCACCGATCTCGGTGCACTTCAGGCTGCGGCAGACGCTGGACCGATGACGCTGTACTGCGGGTTCGACCCTACTGCACCGAGCCTCCACCTCGGAAACCTCGCGCAGATCCTTACTGTTCGCCGGTTCCAGCAAGCGGGTCATCGGCCGCTCGCCCTCGTTGGAGGTGCGACTGGACTCATTGGCGATCCCAAGATGACAGGCGAGCGACAGCTCAACCCGCGTGAGATCGTGGAGGATTGGGTACGTCGCATCCGTGGCCAGCTCGAGAGCTTCTACGACTTCTCGGGTACGCATGCTGCCGTCATGGTGAACAACTATGACTGGACCGAGGGTGTCTCGGTCCTGGAATTCCTGCGGGATATTGGCAAGCACTTCAGCGTCAACCGCATGCTCGATCGCGAGGCCGTGGCGGCGCGACTCGCGAAAGAGGGCATCTCGTACACGGAGTTCAGCTACCAGCTACTTCAGTCCTTTGACTACCTGCAATTGTTTCGGCAATTCGGGTGCACGCTTCAGACCGGAGGGTCAGATCAGTGGGGCAACATCACCGCAGGCGTCGACTTGATCAGACGGGTTGAGTCAGCGAGCGTCCATGCCTTGACAACTCCGCTGCTGACCAAGTCCGATGGCACGAAATTCGGCAAGACCGAATCGGGCACCATTTGGCTCGACCCGGGACTTACGAGTCCGTATGCGTTCTTTCAATTCTGGCTGAATGCAGACGACAGTGACGTGCCAACCCTGTTGCGCACGTTTAGTTTTTCGGCGCGGCCTCGAATCGAGGAGTTGTTCTCGGCGACCGTCGAGCGACCGCATGAGCGCGCTGCGCAACGCGCACTCGCACAGGAGTTGACCGCACTCGTGCATGGGGAGGCCGAGCAGAGGGCTGCCGAATCGGCCGGCTTCGCGCTATTCGGCCAGGGGGATCTCGCAGCGCTTTCCGCGGATGCGCTCACAGCAGCGCTACTGGAGGCGCCGAACGGCGTCGTTGATCCCGGGGAAATCGTGGATGGCGTACTCCCGGCCGTCGAGGATCTCCTCGTCCGCTGCGGGTTGGCATCAAGCAGGGGCCAAGCGCGTCGGACCGTCAGCGAGGGGGGCGCCTCCCTCAATAACGAACGGGTCCCTAACGAGGGGCACAGTCCGATGGTGGGGGACCTTCTTCACGGTGAATGGCTCGTACTCCGTCGCGGAAAGCGCACTGTGGGTGGAATCAGAGTCGAGAAATAGTCTGTTGCAGCGCAATATGAATCGCAAATTATTGCCAACCTTTGACGTGTATATGACATCGCGATTTGACCTGGGCGACATGACAACGTAATGTTTGTACTCCCGCAGGGGAGGAACGGACACCAAGCCGCACTGAGTGCGCCAAGCTAGGCCGGTTCCCGCGGGCAATGAAGTGAGAAGATTCCGAGTCTGCGCCGAATCTGGCGCGTTGAGCGGACAAGTAAGAGAAGTTAAGTATGGAAGTTGCCCCGATATTCGGCTGGAAGGCTGGGTGGTGGTGCGCGCTCGTACCTTGAGAACTCAACAGCGTGTCATATGTCAATGCCAATTACCTCGTTCTTGGGGTGTGGGCGGGTTTGCCTGTTCGCATCGTGAGACGGATTCCTTTGGTA
>CAMDKQ010000045.1 GCA_945901095.1 Bifidobacterium breve | reverse complement strand
CGTTGCTACCGGCGCCCCATCAGCGGGCAGCGAGAGTTCAGCCACGAGGTTTAGGTCATCACTCGTGCGCAGTTGGAGCGACTCTCGGAACGCAGGAAGTACTGAGTTCGCGACGATGCGCTCGGCATCAAGCATCAGTACCTCGGCCCTCTCGACGACCGCTGGGTCCGCGGCCCACGGTGGCCGCGCGCCTGCCAGCACGGGGTATGCCAGTGGCGTCGATCCTCGACGTTTCCATAGTCATCGGCCGGGAATGCGACGACGTGGGGGGTTGCCGGACGGATCTCCTGATCGCACCCCGGGCAGCGATAGGTCTTCGTCGCACCCGCACCGGTCACCCGGCGGACGACCCACTCACCGTCGGCATGCTCCTCGGTGCTCTGCGGGCCGTACACCCCCGGACCTCGCACGGAGTCCGGTGGATCCGGCTGCCTTCGGTTCTTTCGCCCCATAACCGTCTCCACCGTCCTCGCCGGTCAGGTGTAGGTGCGGAAACCGCGGCCGGTCTTGCGCCCGAGGTAGCCTGCGGTGACGAGGTGCTCGAGCCGCGGGGCTGGAGCGAATCCAGGCTCGCGGAACTCGAGGTAGAGGGTCCGCTGAATGGCGAGCGAGACATCGAGGCCCACCGCGTCGAGGAGCTCGAACGGACCCATCGGGTAGCCGCAGCCGCGCTTCATCGCGAGGTCGATGTCGTCGGTGCTCGCGTAGTTCGCCTCGACCATTCGAACGGCGTCGTTGAGATACGGGAAGAGGAGTGCATTCACGATGAACCCCGCGCGGTCGACGCACTGCACCGGGTGCTTACCGAGCCGCTCGCACAGCGTGACCGCAGTGGCGGCAACATCCGGGGAAGTCGCGACGGTGCTGACGACCTCAACGAGCTTCATTACGGGCGCAGGATTGAAGAAATGCAGGCCGATGACATCCTGCGGGCGCTTCGTGGCGGCCGCGAGGTCGATGACCGGCAGGCTTGAGGTCGTCGTCGCGAGGATGGTACCCGGCCGACAAATTTCATCGAGGTTCTCGAACATCGCCGTCTTCACCCCGATGTCCTCGACCACCGCCTCAACGACGAGGTCGACGCTCGCGAGATCGTCGAGCCGCGTCGTGCCAGTGATGCGCGCTAGGGCAGCGTCGCGCGCAGGCTCGTCAAGCTTGCCGCGTTGAACCGCCTTCTCGAGCGACTTTTCAAGGGACCGGCGCACCGATTCGATCTTCTGCTCAGACCTTGATTGGAAGATGCAATCGATGCCGGCTCGGGCGAAGACCTCGATGATGCCGATCGCCATCGTGCCCGAGCCGATGACACCGACAGACTCGATTGATCGTAGGGAATCACCGGCGATCGAGGCGGCGGGGGTCTGGGCATCGGCGACGACGACGGGCGACTGGGGGGCCTCGTAGGTGTAGAAGCCCCGGCCCGACTTGCGTCCGCGCAGCCCCGCCGTTGACATTTGCTTGAGGATCGGGCTCGGAGCGTGCAGTCGATCGCGGCCCTGCTTGTACATCGTGTCGAGGATCTCGTAGGCAGTGTCGAGTCCGATGAGGTCGAGGAGTGCGAGGGGACCCATCGGCAGACCGCAGCCGAGCCTCATCGAGTCGTCGATGTCCTCGCGGCTCGCGTACTTCTGCTCGAACATCGCGACCGCATGGTTGAGGTAACCGAATAGTAGTGCGTTAGCGATGAACCCTGCCTTGTCTCCGACAACCACCGGTTGCTTGCCCAATGCTGTCGCGAAGGAGACCATCCGGTCGACGACCTGATCGGAGGACACCACGGTTCGTACGACCTCAACGAAGGCCTGCACGGGAGCGGGATTGAAGAAGTGCAGCCCAACGACCTGGGCCGGCCGCGCGGTTGCGACCGAGATATCGGTGACCGAGAGCGAGGAGGTGTTCGTCGCGAGGATCGCGTGCGCCGGAACGATGACGTCGAGTGCAGCGAAGATCTCGCGCTTGAGTTCGAGGCGCTCGGGCACCGCCTCGACCACGAGGTCAACGGCGGCGAGGTCATTGAGATCGGTTGAAAAGGACAGGCGGCCAAGGAGCGCCGCCTGCTCGGCCTCGGTCATCTTGCCGCGCTTCACCGCACGGGCGGTTGAGCCGGTCATCCGCTCCTGCGCCTTTGCGAGCGCCTCGGCCGACATCTCGATTGCGACGACATCAATGCCGCTGCGCGCGACCACCTCGGCGATACCGCTGCCCATCGTGCCAAGTCCGATCACGCCCACCTGCCGCACGGCACCCTGAGTCTTCGTCATGGGCGAAGTCTCCCATCCTCGCGATTGCCGCGTTCCCGCGGCACCCCGCGCTAGAACAGGCGTAGCGTGGGGTCGTCGGTCCCCTTGAGTGCGTCATAGTCGAGCAGGAAGCACCGGATGCCCCGGTCGGTGGCGAGCACTCGCGCCTGCGGCTTGATCTCTTGCGCAGCGAACACACCAGCAACCGGTGCGAGGATCGGGTCGCGGTTGAGAAGTTCGAGATACCGCGTGAGCTGCTCAACACCGTCGATCTCGCCGCGGCGCTTGATCTCGACCGCGAAGGTCGCTCCCGTGCCGTCCTTGCAGAGCAGGTCAACCGGCCCGATCGCTGTAGGGAATTCTCGGCGCACGAGCGACCAGTTCTCGCCAAGAATGCCGACGTGGGTGGCGAGGAGGTGCTGGAGATGCGCCTCGACGCCGTCCTTCTGCAGTCCTGGGTCAATGCCGAGCGCGTGTTCGCTCTCCGACAGGGTCTCGTGAATCGTGATGAGCAACCGCTCACCCGCCTTGTTCTCGACCACCCACGTTGACTGGTCAGTGTCCAGCTCCGGCGGTAGCACCTTCGTGACGCAGGGTGGGCTCATCCAGTTGAGGGGCTTGTAGGAGCCGCCGTCGGAGTGAATAAGTACCGAACCGTCGGCCTTGACCATGATCACGCGGATTGCCTCGGGCAGGTGCGCAGTGAGCCGGCCCACGTAATTGACCGTGCAGCGGGCCACGATGATTCTCACCCCGGAACCGTACCGGCCGCGCATCACATTCGCGCAAATCGGTCCGAGGGGGCACGATACGGGTGTGGCTGCTTGGAATTCCTACTCGTACCTCTTCGGCCCCTTCGCCGCATTTGGTGGTATTGCGGTCATGGTCTTCATCCTGCGGTGGTCATCGCGCCGCGGCGCCTCGCTTGTCGCACCTCCAGCTAAGGCCGGACCCGACTCGGAGTACGGACTCCTCGTGCCGGTCGCGTCGCCGCCCAACTATGTCGAGGGCGAGATACTCAGGCGCCGACTCGAGTCTGCCGGGCTGCGTGCGACCCTTGCCCAGACCCTCGATGGCCCGCGGGTCATGGTGTGGCCCGCGGACGAGGATCGAGCGCGGGTGCTCCTGAAGTCCACCCGACCATAGACTCGCGGTTTGCTCAGCCTTCCGCTCGAGAGATATCGGCACCAAGTGACTGCAGGGCTGGGATGAACCCCGCGTAGCCGCGGTCGATATGCGATACCCCGTACACGGTGGTCGTGCCCTCGGCGACGAGCCCGGCGAGCACGAGCCCCGCGCCAGCCCTGATGTCGGTCGCCTCGACGGGGGCCGCCGACAGCGTGGACCGGCCGCGGACAAGCGCGTGGTGACCGTCAGTGCGGACGTTGGCCCCGAGTCGCGCAAGTTCTTGGACGAACCTGAACCGCGCCTCGAAGAGGTTCTCGGTGACGAGGGCCGCGCCCTCCGAGATCGCGTTTAGGGCGATGAACTGGGGCTGCAAGTCTGTGGGGAACCCTGGGTAGGGCAGGGTGACAATGTCCACGGCGCGCGGCCTTCGATCCATCTGGACCCGGAATCCGTCGTCGAGGCAGGTCACGACGGCGCCCGCTGTCTGGAGTTTGTCGAGCGCGATGGTGAGGTGCTCGGCGTTTGCCCGACGCACGATGATGTCGCCTTGAGTCATGGCGGCGGCAATCGCCCATGTCCCGGCGACGATGCGATCGCCGACCGTCGTGTGCTCCACCGCGACGAGTCCGTCGACCCCTTCGATGGTGATGGTCGAGGTGCCGATGCCATCAATAATCGCTCCCATCGCGGTGAGCATCGTGCAAATGTCAACGATCTCGGGCTCGCGGGCAGCGTTGTCGATTACCGTGGTCCCGCTCGCGGTCACGGCAGCCATGAGGATCGTCTCAGTCGCCCCGACGCTCGGGAAGTCCAGCCAGATGGACGCCCCCTTCAGTCGCACAGCGGACGCTGCGAGCAGGTAGCCGTGCTCGTTGACGACTTCAGCGCCCATTCGCTGCAGGCCGTCGATATGCATATCGAGCCCACGGGAGCCGATGTTGTCACCACCCGGGAGCGCGACGTCTGCAGCCCCGCAACGGGCGAGGAGCGGGCCAAGCACGCAGATCGACGCCCGCATGCGCCGGACGAGGTCGTAGTCGGCACGGTGCTCGAGGTCCTCTGGAACGGTGATGTCGACGGTGCCCGCGCGGTGGCGGCGATCGACCGCGCAGCCAAGGCGGCGAAGCAACTCGGCCATGATCTCGACGTCGAGGATATCGGGTACGCCCCGCAGGGTGGTCGTGCCAACCGCGAGCAGTGAGGCAGCCATGAGTTTCAGAACGGAGTTCTTGGCGCCGGTCACCGTGACCTCGCCCGAAAGCGGCGTGCCCCCGACGACGTTAAAAACCTCCACGGGTCGAATCGTACGAGTGACGAGGTCCCGGAGCACACACCCCTAACCCGCTCCCACCCCTCTCATCTCACCCAGAATCTGGGTGAGATGAACGCGATAGGCCTCAAATACCCGGAATTCGTTCAGGCAACCCAGATTCTGGGTGAGATGAAAAGGTGGGTTGGCGCTTTGCGCTCGCCGCCGGGCCTCAACGCCCGAGCAGACCGCCCTGCCGTGGCATAGGCTCCTTCCGACGAGGAGGCACCATGGTCAACCTGACGAGGATCTACACCCGTACCGGCGACGACGGCACGACGTCGCTCGGTGACATGACCCGCACGGGCAAGAACGACCCGCGACTCAAGGCCTATGCCGACGTCGATGAGGCCAACTGCACGATTGGGGTATGCCTCGCGGCGTCCGCACTGCCCGAGGAGATGCGGGCACTCCTCCTGCGCATCCAAAATGACCTTTTTGACGTGGGCGCCGACCTGTGCACCCCGGTGGTCGACAATCCGCCATATGAGCCTCTGCGCGTCACCCAGCCCTACATCGACTTTCTCGAGCAGTCATGCGATGCCTCCAACGACCTGCTCGAACCCCTTCGGTCATTCATCCTCCCCGGCGGAACCCTGCTGGCCGCGAACCTGCACATCGCGCGCACGGTTGTCCGTCGTGCCGAACGGTCGACCTGGGCCGCCCTCGACACCTACCACGGCGGTATGAACCCGCTCACCGCCACCTACCTCAACCGGCTCAGCGACCTGCTTTTTATCCTCTCGCGCATCGCGAACAAGGATGAGGGCGGCGACGTGCTCTGGCAGCCCGGCGCCAACCGCTGACCGACTGCCCCTCGCCCGTCAGAGTATTTCGATGATCATGGCGTTCGCCATGCCACCGCCCTCGCACATCGTCTGGAGCCCGAAGCGCCCGCCGGTCTGCTCAAGGTGGTTGACCATGGTGGCGAGCAACTTGGTCCCCGACGCGCCGAGCGGGTGGCCGAGGGCGATTGCCCCGCCGCGGGGGTTCAGCCGGTCGGGCGATGCACCGATCTCGGCGAGCCACATGAGCGGCACTGACGCGAATGCCTCGTTCACCTCGAATGCGTCGATATCACCGATAGATAGTCCAGCCTTCGCAAGGACTTTTCGCGTCGCTGGGGCCGGCGCCGTGAGCATATAGAGGGGATCGTCGCCAACGACGGCGAACGAATGGAAGCGCGCTCGCGGCTTGAGCCCGAGCTGCTTCGCCCGCTCGGCGCTCATGATGAGTGCGGCGGACGCCCCGTCGGTAAGCGGCGATGAGTTACCGGGGGTGATCTGCCAGGTGATCTGCGGGAACCGTGCAGCAAGCTCCTCAGTCGCGAATGATGGCTTCAGTCCAGCGAGGGCCTCAGACGTCGTGCCCGCGCGCACCGTCTCGTCGGTTCGGTGCTCGACGAACGCACCGTCGGCACGGGTGACCATCACCGGCACGATCTCGTTGTCGAAGGCCCCGGACGAGGCTGCGCGCGCCGCAAGTTCATGCGACCGGGCCGAGAAGTCATCGAGCTGCGCCCGGCTGAACCCCCACTTCGCGGCGATGAGCTCAGCTGAGACCCCCTGGTTCACCAGTCCCTCCGGGTAGCGGGCCGCGACCTTGGGCCCGAGCGGATCACGCCCGACCATCGCCATGCCCATCGGTACTCGGCTCATCGACTCGACGCCGCACGCGATCACGACATCCTGTGTCCCGGCCATGATGGACTGGGCGGCAAAGTGAGCGGCCTGCTGGCTGGATCCGCACTGGCGGTCGATCGATGTCGCCGGGATCTGCTCCGGCCACCCGGCGGCGAGCACGGCGTTGCGTCCGATATTGAGCGACTGCTCCCCCGCCTGGCTCACGCACCCAGCGAACACGTCATCAACGACCATCGGGTCGATCCCGTTTCGCTCGACGAGCGTCTGCAGCACCTCCGAGAGCAGGTCGACGGGGTGCACACCTGAGAGCGCGCCGCCCGGCTTCCCCCTACCCGACGCTGTCCGGACGACATCGACAATCACTGCCTCATTCATGGTGCACTCCCTGGATCGGCGGGGTAATCGATTGGTTGTCGGTGGGCTAGCGGGGCGGCAGTCGCAAGGCTCCGTCGAGGCGGATCACCTCGCCGTTGAGCATCGGATTCTCGATGATGGACGAGACAAGCATCGCAAACTCATCTGGATCGCCAAGCCTTGCCGGGTGCGGCACCTGCGCCCCGAGTGCCAATTGTGCCTCCTCGGGAATGATCGAGAGCAGCGGCGTGCGAAAGAGACCGGGCGCGATCGTCATGACTCGGATCGCGAGCGATGCGAGGTCGCGGGCGATCGGCAGGGTCATGCCGACGATCCCGCCCTTCGACGCTGAGTACGCGGCTTGGCCCATCTGTCCGTCGAACGCTGCGACCGAGGCGGTGTTCACGATCACCCCGCGTTCCTCGCCGACGAGGTCATTGCCTGCCATGGCAGTCGCCGCAAGCCTGATCACGTTGAACGTGCCGATGAGGTTGACGCGGATGACCCGCTCGAAATCGGCAAGCGGGAAGGGCCCGGAGCGACCCGTCGTCTTGATGCCATTGCCTATCCCCGCGCAGTTCACGACGATGCGCAGGGTTCCATCGCTGTTCGCGGCATCCACCGCGGCCTGGACTCCGGCCTCGTCCGAGACATCAGCGTCGACGAACTCGGCGCCGGCCTGCTCGAGCTCATTCGTGCTCGCGCTCGGAAGGTCGAGTGCAACGACCCGGGCTCCGGCTGTGCAGAGCCCGCGGACGGTGGCGAGGCCGAGCCCCGATGCGCCGCCGGTGACGAGGGCGGTGGTCCCTTGAATCTCCATCGTGACGCTCCTTCGGGTGAGTCGCTATGAGGACGATCTGTCGTTCGGGTGACGGACGTCGCGGGCTATGTCGTGCCGACAGGTGAGGATGGTGTGCGGGAGAACCTCGGTGCCGGCGCCGACTGCAGGCCGCCCTCCCCACCCGCGAACGTACCCCTGGCTACGAGGTGCGGATGCTCGGCAGCCTCGGCGTAGGTGAGCACCGGCGTCACGCATGCGGACGTGCTTTCAAAGTGCGTGACCCACTCGTCGCGGGGCTTGCTCGCGAAGATTCGAGTGAACTTCGACCGCATAAGGCGCCAGGTTGCGCGGTCGCGCGGATCGCCGATCTCTTCGACCCTGAGCCCAAGGCCCGCCAGCAGGTCGGCGAAGAAGTGGGGCTCGAGGGCTCCGACCGCGACGAATCCGCCGTCGGCGCAGGCATACGTGTCGTAGAACGGCGCTCCGCCATCCAAGATGTTGCTCGCTCTGTCGTCCGTCCACGCACCCATCGAACGCAGGGCGAGGGTCATCTGCGACAGGAGTACCGTGCCATCGACCATGGCGGCATCGACAACCTGCCCGAGTCCTGATGAGCCTCGCTCGACAAGGGCGGCGAGGACACCGACGAGGAGAAGCATCGAGCCGCCACCGAAATCGCCGACGAGATTGAGCGGCACCGACGGCGGCTCACCCTCGCGGCCGATCGCGTGGAGTGCGCCGCTCAGGCCGACATAGTTGATGTCATGCCCGACGCGATCGGCCCAGGGCCCCGTCTGCCCCCAGCCAGTAATGCGGCCGTAGACAAGGCGCGGATTGATCCGGTGGCATTGCTCCGGCCCCACGCCAAGCCGCTCGGCAACCCCGGGACGAAATCCCTCGATGAGGACGTCGGATTCAGCGACGAGATCGAGGACGAGATCGCGTCCGGCATCCTCCTTCAGGTTGGCGAACTCGACTCGCCGCCCTCGAAGGGTCGAGTCGACGCTCCCCGGCGCTGCGAAGCGCAAACCTCTCCCGGTAGGGCCCTCAACACGGACAACCTCGGCTCCGAGATCGGCAAGCACCATGGCCGCGTGCGGCCCCGGCCCGAGCGACGCGAGTTCGACCACTCGAATCCCCTGCAGCGGCCCGCTCATCAGGCCAGCCTACGGCGGCTGAACCTTTCGTAGCACACTCTCGCCCGCATCGTCGTCCATGATTTGCGCCTCATCGAGCCGTCAACTCAAGTACCGTGACCATCGGCCACGCTCGCGCAGTGGCCTCGACGGGAGGCCACGAATGCTTGAGAGTAATGACGTGACTGCCGACCTGATTGCGCAGGTTTCGGCCTTCCTCAGCGAGCACGACCCGGCGACCACCGACCGCTTCGAATTCCTTCGCGCACGCTACGCGGCTGGGCTCGCCGAGGTGCACTATCCGGCAGGCGACGGCGGCCAGGGCTTGCCTCGCGAGCACCAGAAATTCGTCAACGATGCTTTCGAACGAGCCGACGCTCCCGACAACGCCCCGGGGCTCAACGTCATCGGCCTCGGGATGGCCGCTCCGACCATCCTCGCCTTCGGCACCCCCGAGCAGCGAGCGCGCTTCCTCCCCGCCCTGTGGACTGGCGAGGACATCTGGTGTCAGCTGTTCAGCGAGCCGGGCGCCGGCTCAGATCTCGCCGGCCTTGCCACCCGGGCTGTGCGCGACGGCGACGAATGGATCGTCAACGGACAGAAGGTCTGGACGTCGGTCGCCCACATCGCCCGGTGGGGCATCCTGCTCGCGCGCACCGACCCTGACCTGCCCAAGCATCAGGGCCTCAGCTTCTTCATCTGCGATATGACCGCCCCCGGAGTCGAGGTGCGGCCGCTGCGTCAATTGACCGGCGATGCCGAGTTCAACGAGGTGTTCTTCACGGACGCGCGCATCCCGGATACCGACCGGCTCGGTGCTGAGGGCAGTGGCTGGGCCGTCGCCCGGGCCACGCTCATGAACGAGCGCATGGCGATCGGAGGCAATGTCCCACCTCGCGAGAGCGGCATGATCGGGGCGGTCGCGCGCACCTGGCGCGAGCATCCGGAGCGGCATCAGCCGGGTCTGCACGATCGACTGCTTCAGCTCTGGGTCGAAGCGGAGGCGGCACGCCTCGCCTCGTCGCGCCTTCAACAGAAGCTCGCCGCCGGCCAGCCGGGGCCCGAAGGGTCTGCCGGCAAGCTCGTCTTCGCCCGCCTCGCGCAGGAGCTGAGCGCGCTCGAAGTCGAGCTGCTCGGCGACGAGGGGCTCGTCTATGACCAGTGGGCGCCGAGCGACCTCCACGCGTTCGACTTCATCATCCGAAACCCTGCCTTCCGGTACCTGCGCGCACGCGGAAACTCCATCGAGGGCGGCACCTCCGAGGTGCTGCGCAATGTGATCGCCGAACGGGTCCTCGGGCTCCCGCCCGAGGAGCGGCCCGATACGACCGTGGCCTGGAAGGACCTGCCGAAATGACCGCAGACCTGCTCTACACGAGCGTGGAGGAGGAGCTGCGCGCCAGCCTCGGTGCCCTGCTCGCCGCCCGCTGCCCCAGCACGCGGGTGCTGGCGATGTATGACGGCGACGCCAGCCTCGCTCACGAGCTGTGGCCGGCCGTGGGCATCGACATGGGCCTCGCCGGGCTGCTCATCCCCGAGTCCTATGGTGGCGCTGGTGCAACGGCTCGCGAGGCAGGGGTCGTGCTCGAGGAGCTCGGACGCTCCCTCGCCCCGCTGCCCTTCCTGACGAGCAGTGTCATGGCGGTCACGGCGCTGCTCACTGCGGGCTACTCCGACACCCTGCCGTTGATCGCCGATGGTTCGCTCATCTGCGCGCTAGCCGTCCCCCTTGGCAGTTGCGCCTCGCCCATTCCTCGGACCGTAACGATCGACGGGCATGGCCTCGTTTATGGCCGTATCGACAGGGTCGCGGGCCTCGAGGGTGCGGGCCTCCTTATTGTTCCGGCGACCGGTGCCGACGGCGAGCATGTCCTCACGGGCGTTCGCGCTGAGGCTGCGGTTCGGGAACAGGTCACCTCCCTCGACATGTCACGCCCCATTGCAGGCATCACCTTCGACGGAGCCCCGGCCCAGGTCATCGCCCGCGGCGCGGTCGCCGAGACGTCAGTGCAGGAGGCGCTCCTCGTCGGTGCCGCACTCCTCGCCTCCGAGCAGCTCGGCATCGCGCAGTGGTGCCTCGACTCCGCTGTTCGCTATCTACTCGAGCGGCGCCAGTTTGGACGGCTCATCGGCAGCTACCAGGCGCTCAAGCACCGCGCGGCCGACCTCTTCATTGAGGTCGAGACAGCGAGGGCAGTCGCCCGGTACGCCGCTGCAACGTGGGCGGATGCGAGTGAGGATCGCTTCGTGGCATCTGCCCTCGCCCAGGCGTACTGCTCCGAAGTAGCCGTCCATGCCGCGCAGGAGTGCATCCAACTCCACGGTGGCATCGGCTTCACCTGGGAGCATCCAGCCCATCTCTATCTCAAACGGGCGAAGGCCGATCAGGTTGCGCTCGGGACGCCGGGCGACCACCGCGCAACACTCTCGGGGCTCGTCGACCTCACGATGTAGACCTCTGCCATCATTGGCGCTCGTTCAAAAGCGCATGACAGAGGAGTCCAGATGAGCACAACCGAGCCTCCCGTTCTCGTTGATATCGACGGCTCCATCGCGACCATCACCCTGAACCGCCCGTCGGCGCTGAACGCCATCACGGTTGAAATGCTCGACGACCTCGGCGACGCGCTCACCAGCCTGCACGGTCGGCAGGACATCGCCGTCGTCGTTCTCACCGGCGCGGGCCGCGCATTCAGTGCCGGAGTCGACCTCAAGGCGCTCGGCGGACGAACGCTCGTCGGCGGTGCGGTCGGCGACCTCCTTGATCTTCCGGGACGCCGCGTCATCGAACTCATCGAGAGCCTCGACGCCATCGTCATCGCGAAGGTGAACGGATTCTGCTTCACCGGGGCCCTGGAATTGGCACTGGCGTGCGACCTGATCGTCACGGCAGACGAAGCCATCCTCGGTGATACCCACACGAAGTGGGGACTTCGACCATCGTGGGGCATGAGCCAGCGCCTCCCGGCACTGGCGGGTCCCGCGACAGCACGTCTGCTCTCCTATCGCGCTGCCACGTTCACCGGGGCCCAGGCGCGCGAGTACGGCATCGCGGCACTCTCCAGCCCGAGGGCAGATCTCGATGCGACGGTGCAAGTGCTTGCGAGCGATATCGCTGCCAACAGCCACGGCGCACTCATGGCCTACAAGGACCTCTACCGTGCGGCCGAACGCCTGAGCCTGCCCGAAGGGCTCAACTACGAGTCGACTCACGACTACCCCATCGACGACACCGAGGCGCGGATCGCGCAGTTCAGGTGAAGCCGGTCGGGGCAATCTGCAGAATCCAGGCCAGCATCTAAAGCATTCCACCGTTTACCCCACAAGATGGGACAAACGGCGGAAGGGGGTTAGCGGAGGGCGCTGGCCGTTCCGGCGACCGTGATTCGAGTCTCCGCCCGTCGCACCGCTGATATGTCCTCGTCACTCGCGGCCTGAGCAGCCGCGAGAGACGCCTTCGCGCGATCGAGGTCGATGTCCTCGGCGAGCTCGGCGATTTCCGCGATGACGTTCACCTGATTCGAGTCGACGGAGAAGAAACCACCATGCACCGCAACGAGCATCTTCGTTCCGTCGGTCTCCTCGATGCGCAATGCACTGTCGACGAGAAGGGCGAGAACTGGCTCGTGGCCCGGCATAATCCCGATTTCACCATCGGGTGTCTTCGCGACAACACTCTTCGCGGTTCCGCTCCATAGGGCGCGCTCCGCTGACACAACGTTGACGACGAGTTCTGCCATCTCGACTACTTCTTGTTCAGTTCGGCAGCGTTCTTCTCGACATCCTCGATGCCACCACACATGAAGAACGCCTGTTCTGGCAGGTGGTCGTAGGTGCCCTCGCACAGCGCGCGGAACGAGGAGGTGGTCTCCTCGACCGGCACGAAGGAGCCCGGCTGACCGGTGAACGCCTCCGCCACGAACAGGTTCTGCGACAGGAACCGCTGGATACGACGAGCGCGACCGACGAGGATCTTGTCCTCCTCGGAGAGCTCGTCGATGCCGAGGATCGCGATGATGTCCTGTAGATCCTTGTAGCGCTGGAGGATCTCCTTGACACGAGCAGCAACGGCGTAGTGCTCATCCCCGACGTAGCGTGGGTCAAGGATGCGCGACATCGAGTCCAGTGGATCCACGGCCGGATAGATGCCCAGTTCGGAGATCGGACGGCTCAGGGTCGTCGTCGCGTCAAGGTGCGCGAACGTGGTTGCCGGCGCCGGGTCGGTGAGGTCATCAGCGGGGACGTAGATCGCCTGCAGCGAGGTGATTGAGTGACCGCGCGTCGAGGTGATGCGCTCCTGCAGCTGACCCATCTCGTCGGCGAGGGTCGGCTGGTAGCCCACCGCGGACGGCATGCGCCCCAGCAGGGTCGAAACCTCCGAGCCCGCCTGCGTGAAGCGGAAGATGTTGTCGATGAACAGCAGCACGTCCTGCTTCTGAACATCACGGAAGTACTCGGCCATCGTCAGGGCGGTCAGAGCCACCCGAAGGCGAGTGCCCGGGGGCTCATCCATTTGGCCGAATACCAGGGCCGTCTTCTCGAGCACGCCTGACTCACTCATTTCGAGGAATAGGTCGTTGCCCTCACGGGTGCGCTCTCCGACGCCCGCGAACACCGAGACGCCACTGAAGTTCTCAGCGACCCGATAGATCATTTCTTGGATGAGCACGGTCTTGCCGACACCCGCTCCACCGAAGAGCCCAATCTTGCCGCCCTTGACGTACGGGGTAAGAAGGTCGATGACCTTGATGCCCGTCCAGAAGACCTCCGTCTTCGACTCAAGTTGGTCGAAGGCCGGCGGCTGGCGGTGAATGCTCCACCGCTCCTTGATATCGAGGGAGGCCTCGGGGACATCGAGGGGAATGCCGAGGGTGTTCCAGACATGGCCCTTGGTGACGTCACCAACCGGCACCATGATCGGCGACCCGGTATCGCGCACCGCGGACCCGCGGACCAAGCCGTCGGTCGGCTGCATCGAGATGGCCCGCACCATGTTGTCACCGATATGAAGGGCCACCTCAAGGGTGAGCATCCGGTCATCGCCGTCGCCGAAGGAGACGTCAACCTGGAGCGCGTTGTACAGCTCAGGCATGGCCTCGACGGGAAACTCAACGTCGACGACAGGTCCGGTCACCCGGGCGACTCGTCCGACGCCGGTCTTGGTCGTGAGGTCAGCGGTCATGTTGTTCATTCTCCTTATGCAGACGCTTCTAGGCGGACAGAGCGTCGGCGCCGCCGACGATCTCGCTGATTTCCTGGGTGATCTCGCCCTGACGGGCCTGGTTTGCCTGGCGGCTGAGCGTGCGGATGAGCTCTTCTGCGTTGTCCGTCGCCGACTTCATCGCGCGCCGACGGGCCGCATGCTCTGACGCCGCCGCCATGAGCAGGGCGAGGTACACGGTCTGATCGATATAGCGCGGAAGTAGACCGTCGAGCACCGCCTCCGGGCCCGGCTCAAACTCGTAGAGGGGGAACGGCATGCCGGAATCCTTGGTCACGACCTCGTCGACGACCTCGATCGGCAGGACGCGACGGACACGTGCCTCCTGGCTTCCCATATTCGTGAAGTAGGTGTAGACGATGTGGATCTCGTCGCAGCCGCCCTCGGAGGTCGGCTTGAGGAATGCGTCGAGGAGATCCTCACCGATTTCCTTTGCATTCGAGTAGGAGGGAAGGTCGGTGAAGCCTACGTACTCCCCCGCCATGACTCGCCCACGGAATCGGTAGTAACCAACGCCCTTGCGGCCCACGACATAGGGCACGACCTGAACTCCACGCTCATTGAGCGCCCGCGTCAAGGCCTCACCCTCCTTGATGACGTTGGACGAGTAGGCACCGGCCAGCCCGCGATCGGCCGTCACGATGAGCACCGCCGCCCGGGTGGCATTCGTTGACGTCGCCATGAGCGGATGCTTCGAAACATCGGACGCGTGCGAGGCCGCCGCCGAGATCGCCGAATTGAGCAGGGTGAGGTACGGCATCGACGCGTTCAGGCGCTGCTGCGCCTTCACGATGCGCGATGAAGCAATGAGTTCCATCGCCTTCGTGATCTTCTTGGTCGCCTGAACGGAGCGAATGCGCCGCCGGTAGACCCTCAGTTGTGCACCCATGTCAGTTAGCCCCGAACCGCCCGCTTGATCTGGGTCGGGTCAATGGTGTCCTCATCGAGCGCAGCAACCGGCTCGTCATTGACGAGCAACGTGCCGGCGCTCGTCGAGAACTGACGCTTGAACTCGGCCATTGCGGTCTCGAGCACCGTCACTGTGTCGCCCGACAAGTCTGTCGTCGTACGAATGGCGTCAAGGATCTCCGGCTTTGAGCGCTCGATAAATGACAGGAACTCTGAGTCAAACCGCCGGATGTCCTCGATCGGGACCTCGTCAAGCTGGCCCGTCGTGCCCCCCCACACCGAAACGACCTCTCGTTCCATCGATTGTGGTGCGTACTGCTGCTGCTTGAGCAGCTCCACGAGTCGCGCACCGCGGGCCAACTGTGCCTTCGATGCTGCGTCTAGGTCCGAACCGAAGGCAGCGAACGCCTCGAGCTCACGGAACTGTGCGAGATCTAGACGCAGGCGCCCTGCGACCTTCTTCATGGCCTTCGGCTGCGCCGAGCCCCCCACGCGGGACACCGAGATGCCGACGTTGATGGCAGGTCGAACGCCCGAGTTGAACAGATCGGACTCTAGGAAGCACTGACCGTCGGTGATCGAGATGACGTTGGTCGGAATGTAGGCAGAGACGTCATTGGCCTTCGTCTCGATGATCGGCAGTCCGGTCATTGAGCCTGCGCCGAGCTCATTCGAAAGCTTCGCGCACCGCTCGAGCAGGCGGCTATGCAAGTAGAACACGTCGCCGGGGTAAGCCTCACGGCCCGGCGGGCGGCGGAGCAACAGCGATACGGCGCGGTAGGCCTCAGCCTGCTTCGATAGGTCATCGAACACGATGAGGACATGCTTGCCGGCATACATCCAGTGCTGGCCAATGGCCGAGCCGGTGTACGGAGCCAAGTACTTGAAGCCGGCCGGGTCCGAGGCAGGTGCTGCGACGATGGTCGTGTACTCCATTGCGCCATACTCTTCAAGAGCACCCTTGACCGACGCGATAGTGGAACCCTTCTGGCCAATCGCGACGTAGATGCAGCGCACCTGCTTGTTCGGGTCGCCCGACAACCAGTTCTCGCGCTGATTAAGAATCGTGTCCAGGCACACCGCGGTCTTGCCGGTCTGGCGGTCGCCGATGATGAGCTGGCGTTGGCCCCGGCCGATGGCGGTCATGGCATCGATGGCCTTGATGCCGGTCTGGAGCGGCTCCTTGACGGGCTGCCGCTGGACGACGGTCGGCGCCTGAAGTTCGAGAACGCGTCGAGCTTCCGCCTCGATGGCACCGAGGCCATCGATCGGGTTGCCGAGCGGATCGACCACGCGACCGAGGAATGCATCACCTACGGGGACCGAAAGCACCTCCCCGGTGCGGCGGACTGCTTGGCCCTCGGCGATCTTCGAGCCATCGCCAAGAAGCACGACACCGATCTCACGGACGTCGAGGTTCAAGGCCAGACCCAACAGGCCCCCCTCGAACTCAAGCAATTCGTTGGTCATCGCGGAATGGAGACCTTCGACGCGGGCAATGCCGTCGCCGGTCTCGATGACGCGACCAACCTCTTCACGGGCGGTTGTCGGCGAGTACGCCGCGACGTTCCGCTCGATCGCATCCCGGATCTCTTCCGGTCGGATCGTCAGCTCCGTCATGGGGTCCTGCTCTCTTTCTCGGCCCGCCGTGGTCGGCGGGAGTGTGGGGTGTGTTCGTGCTTAACTGAGGACGACTCGGCGGGCTTGCTCAAGCTTGGCGGCGACCGTGCCATCAATGACCTCGTCACCGACCTTGACGTGCACCCCGCCGAGGACGGTGGGATCAACAGCGACGTTCAGTCGAACTGTCCGGCCCTTCAGCCGACTCAGGACATCGGCGAGGCGACGGCTCTGCTCGGCATCGAGCGGGGATGCGACCCGGACCTCGGCGATGACCCGCCTGCGCTGCCGCGCAGCCAGATCGCACAGGTGATCGACGACGGCATCGATTCGCTGTCCATGCAGGTGACCGACCGCGTACTCGAGCACCTGACGGGTTGCGCCAGTCGAGCGCCCATCAAGAAGATCGTGGACGATCGCTGACTTCGTAGCGGACGGCTGCGCAGGGCTGGTGAGGGCCATTTGCAATTCCGGCGACTGATCAAGGGTTCGTCCGAATCGGAACAATTCGTCATCGGTTGCGTCGAGGGTGCCATCAGCCTCAGCCACCGTGAAGACCGCCTGATCAGCGAGCTGCTCGATCGCGGCGAGGAGGTCGTCGTCATTGGACCAGCGTTCGGCGACGATCTCGACCATGACCGCCACAGCGAGGTCGCTCACCTTGCCCCCGAGAATCTCGCGAACGAGTCCCTCGCGGACGCCAAGCGGCTGCCCGGAGTCGGCCAGCGCCATGCGCAGTTGGTGCTCGCGCTCAAGCAAACTGGCGACCGCAAACAACTCACCGGCAAGCCCATCAAACCCGGCACTCTGACGACGTGCGTCAAGAGCATCGGTCTGACGTGCGAGCGACTCGCGGCTGGCTCCGAGCATCAGCGAGCCGCCTGCTGCTCAAGGTCGGCCAAGAAGTCATCGACCGTCGCCCGAACCCGCGCATCATCGGTCAGTGCCTGACCGATGACTTTGCCCGCGAGCCCAACAGCCATCTCGCCCACCTGCCGGGTGAGGAAGGCGGTGGCCTGCGCCCGCTCAGCAGCCATTTGGGCCTCTGCGGCCGCTGTCACCTGAGCTGCCGCCACGCGTGCTTCGCCTCGCGCCTCTTCGATGATCGCCGTGCGATCCGCCTGAGCCTGGGTGCGAATGGCCGAGGCCTCCTCGCGTCCCTGCGCCAGAAGGGTCTTGTACTCGTCAAGGGAGCGCTGGGCCTCAGCCTGCGCCTCCTCAGCCCGCTTGATGCCGCCCTCGATCGTGTGCGTGCGCTCCTCGAGGGTTGCCTTTATCTTCGGGAGCGCGAGCTTCCCGAGCACCCCGAAGACGACGAGGAAGGCGATGATGCCGATGACCAGCTCATCAATCGGTACCGCGAGAACGGACGGCATCTCCTCGCCACCCTCACCACCCGAGGCGGTGATCGCAGTGCTCACTACAGCAAACACGTTCATCACGTCAAAGACCTTCCCGTTTCAATCAATGGAGGAACCGCGGGACGGCTCAGGTCACGGACCGAAGACGAAGGGAACGACGAAGCCGATGAGCGCGAGCGCCTCAGCAAGGGCGAAGCCCAGGAGCATGTTCTGGCGGATGATGCCGTACGCCTCAGGCTGACGCGCGATGGCCTGCACGCCCTGACCGAAGATGATGCC
>CAMDKQ010000044.1 GCA_945901095.1 Bifidobacterium breve | reverse complement strand
CTCGCCGCCCACCTGCCCCACATCGTCTGCGTGAACGGCGGCATCGTCGCCGACGGTTCACCCGCCGAAGTCATCACTCCAGAGGTTCTCGAGCGCACCTTCGGTGCCCGAATGGAAGTCCTCGAGCACCTCGGCATGAGGGTCGTCGTCGATGAGGCACCCCACATGTTCGCTGCCAGAGGGGTGAACTAACCGTGGAGACGATTCTTGAGCCCCTCACCTATGCCTTCTTCGTCAAGGGCCTGTTCGTTGCGAGCCTCGCTGGTGCGCTCCTCGGGTTCATCGGGGTCTTCATCGTCCTGCGGGGGATGAGCTATATCGGCCACGGCCTGTCCCATTCGATCTTCGGCGGCTTCGCTGCGGCCCAACTGTTCGCCGCCCAGTTCTACCTGATCGGCGCCGGGCTCTGGGGCATCGCGTCAGCCCTCGCAATCACGACCGTAGCAAAGCGCGGTCGTGTCGGAGCCGACGCGGCCATCGGAGTGATCACCACGGCGTCATTCGCTCTCGGCGTCGCACTGTTCGCGAAGTTCGGCACCAGCGGACCTTCGTTCGAAAATGCCCTCTTCGGCAGCATTCTCGGCATCACGACCGAGCAGATCATCGGCCTCATTGCGGTGAGTCTCCTCACCGCGGCTTTCGTATTCCTCCGCTACCGCGCCCTGCTCTTCACCACCTTCGACCCGGATGTCGCCGACGTCTCGGGCGTACGCGTGGGCCGGATCGAGGCGATGCTCATGATCATCCTGTCGCTCGCCATCCTCGCAACCCTCACCGTGATCGGTGTGACCCTCGTTGCCGCGATGCTCGTTATCCCCGCTGTCGTTGCGCGCATGCTCACCGATTCCTTCGGCCGAATGCTTGCGATCAGCACCATCGTTGGTGTCTTCTCCGGCTTCGTCGGGATGTACGCGAGCTACTACGCCGGAGTGCCGTCCGGCACGATGATCGTGCTCGTCGGTGCAGCGATCTTCGTCATCGTCCTTGCCTTCACCGGGGGTCGAGGACTGCGCCGCTCGGCTGGACTCGACAGGCATGTCGATGCACCACTCCTCACCCCGATCGGCGCCAAGTGAGACTCGACGTCGGAAGCCAAGCGCCAGCCTTCACCCTCCAAAGCGACGCCGGCGTTGAAGTCAGCCTCTCCGACTTCAACGGACGCACCGCGCTCCTGTATTTCTACCCGGCCGCCATGACACCAGGGTGCACGAAGCAGGCCTGCGACTTCCGCGACAACCTCGCGGTCTTTGACGGCTCCGGCTACGTCATCATTGGTATCTCTCCCGACAACCCGGCCAAGCTCGCAAGGTTCCGTGAGAACGACGGGCTGCCATTCACCCTCCTCTCAGACCCCGACCACCACGTCATGGAGCAGTACGGCGCCTGGGGGCAAAAGCAGCTCTACGGCAAAACCGTCACCGGGGTCATCCGATCGACCATCGTCGTCGGTCCAACCGGCATCGTCGAGGTGGCGCAGTACAACGTCAAGGCCACCGGGCACGTCGCGAAGCTGCTGCGTGACCTTCAGCTTTCGTGACCGCCTAGACTTCTGGTGCCAGCGGGAGTGGTGGAATTGGCAGACACGCAGGTCTTAGGAACCTGTGTCTTCGGACGTGCGGGTTCAAGTCCCGCCTTCCGCACTGGTGGCACCTCACGTCATGGCACCCTTTGACCCCAGAGCGAGCCCCATGGGACGGATTTGACCCAAACGGAGTCCACATGGGGTCGCATCGGACGCCGGAAGGTGGCACGTACAGTTTCAATTGAGGCACGCACCTCGTCCACCTACGTCGCCACGTTGGTCGTTGGTCGTTGGTCGTTGCTCGTCAACCTGTCGCCGACTGGCGAAGCCGAGCCGCGCGGCACTGGTCCCCGTGTCGCCTAGCACCCTCTCCCAGCACCGGAACGAACGGAGGCAGAGTGACACTATTGGCCCAATTCACCGCATCTATCCACCGAGATCGATTCCGAACTCGGCCTTGAAGATGGAAGGCAAGTCAGCGAAGGAAGTCACCGTTGGCACACGGTAACTGGACCAATCACACCGATCGCCGACAGCACTATGCATGCGAATGAAGCGGCACCCGAATTGCGCAGCGGCCGTGAGGTCGGCGGGGGTATCACCGATGCACATCACTGATGTCGCCACGACCCTCAGCCGATCTATTGCCAGTCGCGTCGTCACGATCTTGGGTCCGCATTCAATACCAAAGATGCCGGCGAAGTTCGCTGGATCCATCACAGTTCGCAGCCACGTGGTGATCTCTTGCGCCGGTGCCAGTGAGACCACACACACTCGCGCGTCGCTTCGCTGTATTGCCTCGATGAATGGGATAAAGCCCTCGGTTGGCTTGACAGTCTCAGTTCGCGTGGACCATTGGCTGGTAAAGGTGTTCACAAACGATTCGGCGATCCCCGGACGTTGCATTTGATCTTGCAGCCAGTGCCCAACCCGCGCTCGATCTGCTCCGTTGAGTTCAGCATCCAGGGCGAGAATCAGTTGATCAAGGTTCACCAAGCCGACATGTCGGGCTGAGTCCAGTAATGTCTTGTACTTCATGCCGGTGGAGCGCGCCACCACTCCGTCGAAGTCGACGATCACTCCGTATCGACTTGCCACAACCGGGCTGCTCATCTGCCTGCCCGACTGCTCGCGGCTGCTTCGGCGGATGCCAGTGCGACGAGTCGCCAGCGCATTCCTGAACTCATTCGCCCTTGGGCTAGGTCGTCTCGAAGTTGTCGGGGGTCGGCGATTCTGGCCAACACCGCAGACTGCTCGAGTGCCCGACGGCCTTCGACAAGCAGTTGATCGGACCATTGGGTGGTGCAATCGATGTATAGACCCCGCTTGGTCTTTCCCCAAGCGACGTCGGCAGGCAAGGTTGAGGAAAACGCGGCCCGGACCGGATACTTCGTGGTCCGCTGCTGGAAGCACTCGGAAGCGGGCAACGACAGTGCGATATCGACTACGTGGCGACCCAAATATGGGTTTCGAGTTTCGATTCCGTGGGCCATTGAGTTGGAGTCGTCGTCCCGAAGGTGTTGCGGGAGTCGCGTCCGAAATAATTCCTGCCGGCGCAATTGGTCAATGTCCGCCATGTTTAACGCGGCGGACCCAGCGGCGAGTCGACCACCGAAATCGTCGCGCCAGACTCGATCCCAGTGATGATCCCGGCTGTATGTCGGGATGTACCAGGGATAGCCCCAAAAGAGTTCGTCGGCGCCCTGCCCAGTGATCACAACCCGGGTTCCAGTCTCGGCGATTTTCTTCATCAACAACCATTGCACGAAGGATCCGCTATTCAGCGGAGGTTCATCGTGATCGCTGACGAATCGTTGGAAATTCGCGAAGGTAATCTCATTCCCGATCGGAAGGAACGCGATGGAGAGGTTCGGTAACGCCACTTCGATGGACTTGACCTGCTCACGCTCGTCGGGAAACGCGTTTTCGCCAATTGGCTGGCTGTCAACTGTGTTGATCAACGAGAAGCAGGTGAGGCGAGATCGGGCACTCGCGGCGAGATTGCCCGAGTCCACTCCACCACTGAGGCAGAGCGCGACCGGCGAATTTGCCTGACGTCGCAGTTCCATGCCCTCAATCAAGATTGTTCGCAGATGGTTTGGGTCAGCGGTCGCTGTGGGATCCACCTCGAAGCTCGATGAACTGAATTCGGCAATGTGCAGTTGGGAGGTGTCAGGGATGTACTCGAAGGAGCAGCCTTGCGGTAACCGCCGCATGTCGTCAAAGAATGTCTCGTCGCCAGATGGCGGGGTTCGGGCGAACAAGTAACCGGCAGCGATCGAATCGGAGACAGCTCCGCTGGCGAGCCCGGCAGCAAACAACGCGCGCGGGGTTGATGCGAACGCGAACTTCCGGGACGCTGATTCATGGGTGAAGTAGAACGGCTTCTCGCCGAACCGATCTCGAGCACCGAAGAGTCGACGGTTAGCGGAGTCCCAGATCGCGAACGCGAACGGTCCATCCAGTCGATGGACAACGGCCGGGCCCCAACGCAGGAATCCGGCGAGGAGAACCTCGGTATCGGAATCCGATCGAAACTGGAAGCCGTCGCGCTCTAGACCCGTTCGAAGGCTCCTGTAGTTATAGATCTCGCCGTTGAAGGTGATAGCGCCCCGGCCGATGGCCGAGACTGGCTGCCGGGAATGTGGTCCATGACCGCACAGGCCCAGCCGAGTGTTGGCCAACAAGACTTCTCGGGGACTCTCCAAGATAGGAAATTGACCTTCGTTACACGGCCACGGACGATCCGGGTCGGCGGGCCAGATTGCCGTTCCCTCCGGGGAGTCGGGGTCCGTCGTCCAGACTCCCCAGCCGTCGGGTCCACGGTGACGCAATGCAGTGAGTGCTGCAACGATGTTCGCATTACCGAGGGTCACCCCCACAGAACCAAAGATGCCACACACGAACGTAACGTAGCGCGCCTACTGCGTGTAGGTTGCGACGGTGAGGTTTCTTTCGGAACTCAGACGCGAGGATCGCGACATCATCGGGGCGAAAGCCACCACACTCGGCGAACTACACGGTCACGGTCTACGAATACCCGCGGGATTCGTCATTACCGATGAAGTGTTCAGATCCGAGTCGAAGTTGCATCCCGGGCATCTCGCACAACTGGTCGTTGCGGCGTGCCAGCGGCTAGATCCGATGGGCGAGTCGACCTACGCCATTCGCTCCTGCGCCGAAGTCGAAGATGGGTCAATCCATTCGCATGCGGGGCAGTTCGAGACCTATCTCAACGTCCCACTGACGGGAATCGCAGAATCTGCCAAGTTGATCTGGCGAGATTGTCACACCAAGTCGGGCGGGCGCTCATCGGTCATCGTGCAGAAAATGGTGCGGGCATCTCAGGCGGGAGTCATCTTCACCGTCAATCCAGTAAGCGGCGATCACGGTGAGTCGGTGATCGAAGTCGTAGACGGTCTCGGGGACCAACTGGTCGGGGGTGCGGTTACGCCAACTCGATACATTGTTGAAGTCCCAGATAGAACGACTCACGAGCGACTAGGGCCTGGACGGGCGCGGCTGACACCCGGTCAGATTTTCGAGTTGGTGGAGATTGGGCGCATCGCAAATCTTGCTTTGGACTTGGCGTGTGAGTTGGAGTGGGCGATCGCCGGCGGACGGGTCTTCGTTCTTCAGTGCCGTCCGATCACCGCCTTGCCTACGTCCGAGCAGATGCTGCCAACCGTCAAGGCTCTAAGTGGATACTCGCGCTACCGGCAGCAGTATGAGTCCCGTAACGCGAGGCCCTGGTACACGGTGACTTCGGTCGGGGCATTTGGCCGGTCGTTGTCCGAGCTGACCGGTTTTGAGTACCGGGACATCATCTCTGTGACCGACTCCGCCATGCGAACCCGAGGTTTCCACGATGTCCGGGAGTTAGGAATGGCAACGGAGTATTTCGCCGATTACTGGCGCGATTCCGATCGGGTTGCTGAGTTCCTGGCCTTGTGTGACAGCGGATTTGCGCAGGCGAGGGATTGGCTGGATGGTCGAGCGTCGGAAGACTGCTCGGCCGCGTCAACACCCGACCTCATTGAGCAGATGCGGCGCGCGGAGGAGCTTTTTGTCGCCCTCTTCCGCACCATGGTGGTGACGCAACCACAACATGTGGAACCACTGGAGGTGAATCTCCGTGAGCTCCTCAACGGTGAGGGGGATCCGGAAGATGCGATTGTGGCGGCAACTAGGTGCACTAGGCCGTTGCCAATCGATGCAGAAGAGTTTGAACTGCAGGAACTTCGGCGGCGGGTTCGAGTCGGTCTGGATCCCGCGAGCCTGAACCAGGAACTGGATCGGTTCACTGTTCGCCACGGCTGGATCGCAGCCGTGGAATCGGGTGAGCCGTACGGTCGGGAGCACTACCGGAGTCGACTGCTCCATGAGCCGTTGACGAGGACCCAGACGCCGCCGGTTGACATGTCCCCGGAGGCAGTCCGAGTCGGGTTCCTCATCGCTGAACTCGGGAACTACCGGTTGTGGAATCGCTACTACTTCATGGCTGTCCGCTACCACGTCCAACAGATCATTGATGTGTTGGTTGCACGTAGTGGCTTGTCTTTGTTGAAGTTCGCGACGATTCCCGAGTTGCTGGAGTGGCATTCGCTTGGGCAGGTTGACGAGCTCACGATTGCGGCCCGCCGTTCAGGTTATGTGGGTGTGTTGATCAATGGGACCACGACCATCCTTGTTGACGAGCGGGCCGCCGTTCTGTCGCGCCAAGCGCAGGAACCTGTCGAGGTTGAACCCGAGAGGCCGACCATAGGAATTGTGGTCGCGGGGGATTGTGCGCGAGCGGGGCGAGTCACGGGTCGGGTCAGGGTGGTGAGCTTCGTGACTGACGATTACGAGGATGAGGTAAGCAACTTCCGCTCCGGCGAGATTCTGGTGACGGGAATGACCAGACCTCAGATCGCCCACCTATGTGACCGGGCCGCTGCGATCGTCACAGACGAGGGCGGCATCACCTGCCATGCGGCGGTGATCGGTCGGGAACACGGTATCCCCACCTTGGTTGCCACTCATGACGCCACCAAGGTGCTCCGGACTGGTGACTTGGTGCACGTTGACGCGCAGGCAGGTCGCCTGACGGTCCTTTCCCGCGGCCCCCGTCTCCCAATCCTCGACGGGCAGACCGGCACATGACTCATTTGGTTGATCAGGTCGAACTCGGTCCGATCACAAAACCCGTGTCGTTTGAAGTTGTCCTTCCTGGTAGCAAGAGTTTCAGCATTCGAATCCTCCTGCTCGCGGCACTGGCACACGGTCCTTCTCACCTGACCGGGCTTCTGATGGGTACCGACACCCAGTCCGCACTTCGGGTCTTAAAGTCACTTGGAGTCCCTACTCAAATCGGATCGGTTAAGGGTCAGGAAGTTGTGGTCGTGCACGGTCAAGGTGGCCGATGGAGTGAGCCCTCCGACGCGCTGCATGTCGGCGATTCCGCGACCCTGGCGCGAATGTTGACGGCCATCCTTATCGCAAGCCCGCAGGATTGCGAGTGGGTGTTGGACTGCGAGGTTGGGCTGTCGCGCCGACCGAACACATCTCTGTTCGCCGCCTTACGATCAGCAGGAGGGAAGGTCGAATCACTCCAAGCGCCCGAGTGCTTTCCAGTTCGTGTTGCGGGCGGGCGCTACTCGTCATCGACGCTGACGGTGGATGCGTCGAGTAGTAGCCAATACGTCAGTGCGGCACTGATGGGGGCAGTTGCCTCGGGGCGTCCCACGTTGGTTCGGGTTGTGAATCGGAAAGTGCCTTCAGGTTACATAAACATGACGATTGCTGCGTTGGCGCAGTTCGGCCATGCCGTCATGGTCACCAAGGAGGGTGACTACATGGTGCGGCCGGATTTTCATGCAAGCGGCCGGGATATCGCAGTAGAACCAGATGTATCTGCGGCGGCTTACGTCGCAAGTCTCGCCGCGCTGTCGGCTGGAACCGTGCGAATCCTGAACTATCCGACCAGCACCAGTCAGCCGGACGGGGGCTTCCTCACTGTCCTGATGCAGATGGGTTGCGAGGTTTCATGGCGATCCGGTGCCCTTGTCATCATCGGACCAATGAAGCTGCGCGGAGGTTTCCGGATTCCGATGAACGAGATGGCAGATCAAGCGCTTACCTTGGCGGTGCTCGCGATGTTCGCAGATCGGCCGATCGAGATCAGCGATATTGGCCGAGTGCGTGGACACGAATCGGATCGGCTTGTGGCGCTGGCAACGGTTCTCACAAACATGGGAATCGACCACACTCAAGTTGAGAATGGGATCCGAATCGTGCCGGGATCACCCTCCCCCGCAACTGTCGAGCCCAACAGAGATCATCGAGTTGCAATGGCGTTCGCACTGGTCGGCGCGAACGCCCAAGGTATTCAAATTCAGGACCCGGATTGTGTGGAGAAATCGTTTCCGGGCTTCTTCGAGATGTTGCGAGTGGCCGGGATGACTGTATCCCGAAATCAATCGTATGCTAACGAGCCAGTCAAATGAGAGGTCAACACATGTCCGACGATGTGACTCAAGAACGTCTGAGTCCACCCGAGCGCCGGATCATGCTCGGCGTTGTCATCGCCGCCTGTGGGTCAATGTTGAATGGGGCCTCATTCAACTTCGTCATCCACCCGATTGTCATCAGCCTGCAAGCAAGTGAAACTCAAGCGTCACTGCTGCGGCAGTTACCCGGCATAAGTGGGGTTCTCGCCATTTTCGTCGCTGGCGTCCTGGTGATGAGGGTGGGTCCCAGGCGCTGTTTGAAGTGGGCTGGGCTCCTCATGATCATTGGCTACATGATCGCGTGTGTGGCTCCTAACATGGGAATACTCAGTGCGGGGCTAGTCGTCGCGTACATCGGGAAAGCGGCAGTCCTTGTCATCGTGGTGAGCCTGATTGCGTCGAGTATCAAAGGCAAAGGCGCGCGGGCAACGGCATTCGCCACCTTCGCGATGGTGGCTCCTGGTGTTTCGGTGGCTATGCCGACCTTGGCCAGTTTCGCGGTCGATAATTTCGGCTGGCGTTCGGTCGCTGTAATTTGGTTACTCGGCGGAGTTCTGGTGATAGTCACCGCCCTTACTTTGATCCCAGCCGATCGGGGTTCAACCCACCAGCACGGTGAACTGTGGACGCCGGTGCTCGCTGGCGTCGTGCTAGTGGGATTGACTCAGGTGGCCAACCTTGCGACTCAAGATGGAATCGTATCGACTTCAGTGCTCATTGTCTTGGGTGCAATTGTTGTTGCCCTTGTCCTCCTTACCCTCCTCATCCGCAATCTGCCAAACCCAAGCATGTCGTTTTCAGTTTTTCGCAATGGCGGCTTAGCCATGCTGTTCGTTGTCGTGCTCTTTATACCGTTTTCTAATCTGTGGTTCTACGGGACCCTCGGCGGTCAATACATATACGGCCTGTCGGCTTTGGCCGTCAGCCTGATCTTCATCCCGGTGCAGCTCGCCGGCGTTGCCGGGGCGAACTTCTCTGGCCGTCTGGCAAAGGCACGCGGGCTCACGTTCGCCGGGACGGCAACGATGCTGGCGACGGTGGCGATGTCTTTTCTCTGCGTAATCCAGACCTTAAGCCTCCCGATCATCTTCCCGATCCTGATCCTTATGGTCTACGGCGCCTGTGTCAACGGCACGCTGGGAACCTTGACAAACTCGGTCATGAGCATGGCGCCGAAGGGGCAAGAAGCAGAATCCTCCGCCTTCCGCAGCGCGGCGTTCGCTACCGGGTCGTCTTTGGGGGCGGTGTTCCTGACCACAATCGTTTTCTCCACGATGGCTGTGTCCATCAGCGACAACAGTTCGGCGGCTGGGCTCAACTCGATGCAGTCCGAACAGATCGCCAACGACATGCGGGAGGGCGCGACCTCCGAGGACGCCGCGTCCCAGTACACCACCCCATTGGCCACCGTCGATGAGATTCAGCAATTCGAGAGGCAGGCGGCAGTGGAGGGGTTCCGGGTCCAGGGGATCGCGAGCGGCATGATGCTGTTGACAGCGACGGGCATTTTCTACCTCACTCGTCGCAAAATTGATCGACGTGAGGCAGCGCGTGAGCAGGACGTCAGTGCCGATGCCTGATGGCTTATCCGGCGGTCAGTTGCCTCGATTCCCGCATTGATCCCCTGAGGCTTCTGGGTCGGGAGGGATCAGGCGGGCTGTTGGTGGCTCCTTAGCACGCCGTTCAGATGTGCGTTTCCGGGGACCTTGACTGGTTGTGGTGCGTCAAGTGGCCATCGGGATGATTCGCATCCCGATCCTTAGATAAGGGGAATGGCTTCACACCACGAGTGAAATTGCTGACTGTCGGGGTGGTGCCGGTTACTGCTGCGGTTGCGGGGTGCTCGTCCACGACGGCGGGTCCTGCTGGTGCGATACAGGACGATGCAACGATGGCCACATCTTCAGCCTCAGCTTCCTCTGCCGATCTGGTGGCGTCCGAGGCCCGGGTAAGCCCGGTTGCGTCGCCAACGGAGTCACCCTCACCGTCGGCGGCATCCGCGGCCCCGGCATTGCTGGGCGCGTCTCCGCCCGGGAGCAATCGTGTGTGCGATACGGGTTGGCAGTCCGCCTGTGGAAGTATCGGCGCTAGTGGTGAGGGCACCGTCATGCAACTACGCCGATGTTTCGTTAGCCGGGAAGCCCCGAATGTTTGCTCCCTCCCGGACGTAGACGTGTTTCCCGGGAATTACATGGTGAAGGCGATGACCCTGGCGACGTGCATTGCGACGCGAATGGCGGGATCGGCCCTATGCCCGATCAAGACGCATCGAATGCCACTGCCCTGACGTTGAATGCGTTCACCCAAACGGGGTAGGACGTACGCAGACGGCGGTTCGTATCCGTTTACTGCGACTGCGACCTTGTACGCCCGGTGGGCTTGCCTTCCGTTGAGCGTGACGGTCGAAGGTGATCGGGTGAGTACGGAAAGGGTCGAGGTGACCTTCTCTGCATCATCGAGCGAATCGCCGTGGACCTCATTCACCGCGAACTCGACATCAGCCTGTGAAACTAGGTTGATCTTCCAAGCGTCTAAATCCGGGAAAATCGCGGTGAGCGGGCTTCAGGAACACCAGGAGACAGGTTCGTAGTGACCGCCACGAACGCCGCAGGCTGCTCGTACACCTCGGACCAGACCAACCGAGGTGAGAAGTGGAGTTGAGCACGGAGCCCTACCGCTCTCCCCCTGCGCACTGAGTGCGCGACGTGCCCTCAGTTGACGGTGTTCAGCCTGCTCCGCCAACCCGTTCGCTCAAGTCAGCTGCCATCACCTGATAAACGCATGGTGATCTCACGTTGACGCGAACTGAAGATCGTCCACCAGCGGACTCGGCTGTGAATGGTGGGCGAAGCAAGGACACTCAGGTTGCCGCGCGTGCCTGAGTTGACTCATCACACACTGTGCAACCGTTCGTGCGAAGGTGCACTCGCAACAAGGTGAACTCGTTCGCATTGAGCGAACCACGTCGACTAGGGAGGTGCGTCAAGGAGCCGACGGTGGATGCCAGCGGTCGCACAAATCCTTGACAGTCGTCATTCGCCGCGCACCAAATCCCCTCGAGGAAAAGGTTTTCGCGTTATCAATGCAACTCTTTCACCATACCGGGAACCGTTTCGGGTTATCGTTCGTCCAAAATGTATGAGGGTGAATCGCATCCCCATGGCTACAGATTGGATGATGCAATGAGAACACGCTTGAAGCTACTCACCGTAGGGGTGGTGCTCGTCACTGCTGCGGTTGCGGGATGCTCATCCACGGAAGCTTCATCGGGGGCAGTGCAGAACGACACGCCCGCATCATCGGCGGCATCGCCTGCGGCCTCACCTCCGCTGCTGGGGGGCACTTACAACTCGGTTTGCAATACGGGTCTGGCGTACTCGTGCGGTCAAATGGGTCCTGGTGGCGGCATGGTTTTCTATGCTGTATCTCGTGCGTTCTCGTTGGGTAATGGATACACGACGGCCACGTGCGGCACCAACAACTGCCATTACATGGAAGCACAATTAGCACTGCTGCCAGGGATGGCTTGGTGCGTGGGAAAAGGTGCCACCACGTCCGTATCACCGGGTACGGGGGCAGCCATCGGAACCGGTTACTCCAACACGCAGACAATGTCCGGTTACTGCTCGTCCGGTGCGGCAAACACAGCGATAGCCTCAACAAGCGGGGGGTACACAGACTGGTTTGTACCCTCTGCGGACGAGGGAGATGCGCTAGCTTGGCAATGGGAGCACATTACTGGGGGTGCCGGTTGCTGGAATTCCTCGCAGGCGGGCGCGAAACAGGCCTACGAAATGCGCCACTTCGGCGGTTCTCCTATCAAGGTGAATAAGACGTCGAACAATGTTTCGGTGTGTTTGGTGCGTGCATTTTAACCAGTCCTCTTTTGATTTCTCCCCTTTGAGTGGGGGACGCGCCGTGTTAACCCAAGTGCGTGTCGGTGGTGAGGCGACTCCTCGTCGCTCGCCACTCACGAAATCCAATTGGGAGCGACCTCGCCTAGTTGTAACGATGCAAGTCTTTCGTATTTTCGGGACCTTGTCGGGTTATGGTTCGTCTCAGGGTAATAGGGGTGACTCGCATCCCCATCGTTACAGATTGGGGTACGCAATGAGAAAAAGCCTGAAACTGCTCACCGTCGGGTTGGTGCTCGTAACCGCGTCGGCGGCCGGGTGCTCGTCCACGACGTCGGGACCTGCTGGTGCGATACAGGACGACAATGCCTCGGCGCCGGCGGAATCGGCAGCGGCATCGTCTGCGGCCTCGACCGGTCCAGCCCCGTCGCCTGACCCGGTTACCCCCACCGGCGGGCCGACCGAGGCGCCGGCCAGCTCGGTTGCGTCGCCGACGAATTCACCTTCAGCGTCGGTGTCACCTGCGGGACCGGCATCGCTGGGCAAAGCCCCTCCCGTGCCAGCGAACAATGGCGTATGCGACGGAGGACTGGCCTACACCTGTGGGGGTACCGGCCCCGGAACCGGGACAGTGTTCTACGCCTCGAAGACCCCCTTCCCGTGCGGCGCTGGGATGGCATCGTCATGCAACTACCTTGAAGTTGCCCAGAACGGGTGGAACGGGCAGTTGTACAGTTGTATCTCTAGATGCGGTGGAGCAACTGACATGACATCGGACTGGGGACCAAACTTTAAGGGCAATACAAACAAAGATGGCAACGGCTACTATTCATGCAGTTACAAGAAGAATTCGGGGCCGAATAACGAAGGCGTAGTCATCGGATCCGGGTTCGCGAACACCTCAGCGATGATCAGTGCATGCAATCCCGGGGGAGATCCGGGGAGTGCTCCGGCAGCCGTGCACGCTCGTGGCTACACCGGCGGCGGACAAACGACTTGGTCCCTACCATCCAAGGACGAACTCAACGCACTCTTCTTCTACGGAAACCGCAACGCGATTGGCGGGTTCGCGTCAAACTATTACTGGAGTTCCTCACAGAATCCGTCCGAAAAATATGAATATGAGTGGTACCAGAACTTCTCCGATGGGCGGCAGTACAGCAATGGTAATGACCCGTTCGGAGCCCGCCCGGTGAACGCTTTTTGATCATTCAGCCATTGCGCCACGTATGCGCAAGTGCCCTCCGGCGACGCAGTTCGGCCTGCGGAGCGAACTCAGTCACCCTTTGGGATGGTGCCTCTTCAACTGTGTTGCCAGGGTCGGTGATGAGGTTGCTGTCTACTCCGCGGACCGTTCCGCCCGAGTTGCCCGTCTCCCAGCAGACCGACGCTCACCTCTCACGAAATCCGTTGGCGCGCAACGACGGAACCTTCATGTAACGATTCAACTCTTTGGTGTTTCCGGGAACCGTTTCGGGTTATGGTGCGTCATAAGGGGTATGAGGGTGACTCGCATCCCCATCGTTACAGATAGGGAAATGCAATGAGAACACGACTGAAACTGCTCACCGTTGGGTTGGTGCTGGTCACTGCTTCGTTGGCGGGATGCTCCTCCACGACACCGGGAGCTGCTGGAGTGATAGAGGACGACACGACTTCTGCAGGCCCGTCGTCATCTCCTGCTTCCTCCGGCTCTGCGGTCGCCTCCGCTGAGCCGGCCGATTCACCATCCGCTTCTGCTTCGCCGCCGCTCCTTGGCAGCAGCAGCAATGGCCCCTGTGACAAGGGGATGCAGTATTCCTGTGGAGGCTATGGCCCAGCGGGCGGCTTGATCGTCTACGCCATAAAGAACGGGTTCACGTTGAGTAACGGCTACTCGGCGGTGTGCAGTGGTACCTGTCACTATCTAGAGGCACAGCCTTCCGCCCTTTCGGGCGGATACTCGTGGTGCGTGGGCCCGGGAGCGACAACGAGGTTGTCCCCGGGCACTGGTGGTGCGATCGGTACCGGATACTCAAACACTCAAACAATGGCCACGTCCTCTGGCTACTGCTCATCCGGGGCCGCTAACGCTGCCCTCTCATCAACAGTCGGCGGGTATACAAACTGGTTCCTCCCCTCACAGAGCGAACTTAGTGCGTTGCATGACAACTGGGATTGGCCGAACCATGGGGGTACGCCCACCTACTGGACTTCATCGCAGGCAGAGGGTGGCCAAGCTTGGGCTGGTTCCGTGGGCGGCGGCGCTGGCTGCTGTAACTTCAACACTTCAACCAAGCCAGGTAGCCCATACCTATATTCCGTGTGGCCCATGCGGGCATTCTGACAACCCGCTCGACCGCCGATTGATCCTGTCGTCCGGCCGCATCATGCTGCGGCCGGATCAGGACGCATTGCTCTTCGGGCGACTTTTTCGCTCAGGCGTCCTCGTTCTCGGGGCGACGGTTGAGGTGAGCACGGGAGCGGACAGCAGCGGTCGACATCAGAAGAATGACCAGCCTCGCCGCGGTAACCGACCCGAAGTAGTCGAGTCGGTTCGCGGACCGAGTCGTCAAATGAAGAAAACAACATGCTGGCGTCCACTAGCCGTCATAACGTTCGCCACGACGTCGGACTCCGCTCATTTCCCTTGGCGATGGTCAATCTTCCCGCGCTTGATTCCCGCCTCCCGCACGGTCATCGGATACGCCCTCCGCGCGACTCGGGGCGGCGAGGTACGGTAGCGCTGCTCAGGGGGGATTTCTGCGACGTCTAATACCCACCGCAGATCATGCGGAGTTCCTCCGGGCCACCGGCGAGGAGTCCGGAACAGCGATAGAGAGGGATGTGTAGCGCATGGCAACCGATTACGACGCACCGCGCAAGACTGATGACGAGATCGCGGCCGAGGGCCTCGATGGCATCAAGGAGCGTGAGGCGGCCAAGACGCAGACTGCGGTCGACGTCGACGAGAACGAGCTCGCTGAGGGCCTTGAACTACCCGGAGCCGATCTTTCAGGTGAGTCGCTCGTCATCCATGTGATCCCGATGCAGGCGAATGAGTTCACCTGCACGAAGTGCTTCCTCGTCAACCACTCCAGCCGGCTCGCCAGTGGTGACTCCGCCGTGCGGGTATGCGCCGACTGCTGGTAGCAGTCGGCCCTTGGTGATCCTGGGCCTTGGTGCGTTAGTTCGTGGACCAGTGCTCCACCGATGGCGGTGAGACGAAAAAAAACCCGATGATGTCGCGCCACGCCGTGAATCGCGCCGATTCACGAAAACCGACTGTGTGGTCTTCGAGGGTCGCCCACCTGATGTGAAGCTGGTAGGCCTCCGGACGCTCGATGCCCTGATGGAGGGTGAAGTCGATAAACCCCGGGGACGCACTCAGCTCCTGCTCGACGGCCCGTGCGATTGCGGTCCTGAATGCCTCGTGGTTCTCCGGCGCGATCTCAATGCAGGCAATCTCGAGGATCATGGTCGAAGCAGCTCCTTCAAAACGGGGACAAGCGCCCTCATGGCGTTGCCGCGGTGGCTCATCGCATCCTTCTCGGCGGGCGCAATCTCAGCGAGGGTCAGATTGCCACCGAGCGGCACGAAGATCGGGTCATAGCCGAAACCGTTCGACCCTCTCGGCGCATCGATGATCGTGCCCTCGACCGTGCCCTCGACAACGCGCGCATCACCATCGGGCAGTGCAATAGCCGCAGCACAGTGGAAGGCGCCGCCCCTTCGATTCGGCGCGACGTCGGTGAGCTGTCCGAGGACGAGCTCGAGGTTTGCCCGGTCATTGCCATGGGCGCCGCTCCACCTCGCCGAGAAGATCCCCGGCATGCCATTGAGTGCATCGACGGCGAGCCCTGAGTCGTCAGCGATCGCAGGGAGCCCAGTGAACTCGCAGACCTCACGCGCCTTGAGGAGGGCATTCGCCGCGAACGTTGAGCCGGTCTCGGCGACGTCGGGGAGATCGGGATACTCATCGGTGCCGACGAGTTCGATATCGAGCCCCGCCTCCTCAAGGATGCGCCGCAGCTCAATCACCTTGTGGGCATTGCGGGTGGCCAAGACGACCCTGATGCTCACGGAGCGGCGGCCGTCAAGGCGAGGGCCTGCATCCGCGTGAGTTCGGCACAGCCATCAGCGGCAAGGCCGAGCAGCTCATCGAGGAGTGCCCGATCGAAGGGCTCGCCCTCTGCCGTGCCCTGAACCTCGACGTATTTGCCGCCACCGGTCATGACCACATTCATGTCGGTCTGTGCACGGACGTCGTCGTCGTAGTGGAGGTCAAGGCGCGGCTCCCCGTCGACGATTCCGACGCTCACCGCGGCCACCGAGTCGATGAGCGGGCTCGACTTCATCAGGCCCTCCCCAATCGCCCAGGACACCGAGTCCATGAGCGCGACGTAGGCGCCGGTGATGGCCGCCGTGCGCGTGCCGCCATCGGCCTGCAGCACATCACAGTCGATGACGATGGTGTTCTCGCCGAGTGCTGACATGTCGACGACCGCCCGCATGCTGCGTCCGATGAGGCGGGAGATTTCTTGCGTCCGACCACCGAGCTTGCCCTTCACCGACTCGCGGTCATTTCGGGTGTTCGTGGCGCGCGGGAGCATCGCATACTCTGCCGTGACCCAGCCATTGCCTGACCCCTTGAGCCAGCGGGGCACGCCGGCCGTGAACGACGCGGTGCAGAGCACGCGGGTTCGACCGAACGAGACGAGCGCCGAGCCCTCCGCCTGCTCGAGCCACCCGCGCTCGAATGTCACAGGTCGAAGCTCATCGTTGGGACGTCCATCTGATCGGGTCATGCGACGACCCTAGGCGATGACGCATCTCGCGGGTCGACGCACTCGACGCCGGACCCTCACCGGGCCCCTAGACCCACGACAACGCCGATCTCCGGGCCGAGGAACCTGCGACCGAGTCGTTGGAAAGCGGCGGGATCCCCGGTCGCCATGAATTGGTGCACGGGCTCGGGGAGGGCAGGGTCTCGCACCAGGCCCTCGGCGACGAGGGTGCGATAGACATCCTTCGCCGTCTCCTCTGCGCTCGACACGAGGGTCACCGACTCGCCCATGACGTATGACAGGACGCCGGTGAGGAGCGGATAGTGCGTGCAGCCGAGGACGAGAGTGTCCACATCGGCCTCCCTGAGCGGTCTGAGGTATTCGTGCGCGAGCGCGAGCAGCTCATCACCACCGGTGACGCCCGCCTCGACGAACTCCACGAACCTCGGGCAGGCTGCCGAGATGAGTTCGACTGTGGGCGCCGCGGCGAACGCATCGTCATAGGCCCGCGAGTTGATCGTCATCGCGGTGCCGATCACACCGATCCGCCCGTTCCTTGTCGCCGCCGCAGCCCGGCGAACCGCTGGGTGAACGACCTCGACGACCGGGACCTGGTACCGCTCGCGGGCATCGTGGAGGGTAGCCGCGCTTGCCGAGTTGCAGGCGATGACGAGCATCTTCACGCCGTCATCGACGAGCCGATCCATAATCTCGATGGCGAACTCGCGAACCTCCGCGAGCGGTCGCGGTCCATACGGGCCACGAGCAGTGTCACCGACGTAGCGCACCGGCTCGTGCGGGAGTTGATCAAGGACGGATCGGGCGACCGTCAGACCGCCGACACCGGAGTCGACAATGCCAATCGGAGCGTCAGACATAAGACCGCCAGCCTACGGCGGGGCACTCTCTAGACCGTGTTCTCCCTCACCCATGTGGTCGCTAGGCCCACAACTGTCCATCGAGGGAATCCTCAGCCTCGTCGAGGGTGCCCTCGTACGCTCCAGTCGAGAGGTACTTCCAGCCGCCATCGCAGACGATGAAGGCGATATCAGCCGGTTCCCCCGCCTTCACGGCCTTCGCAGCCATTCCGAGAGCCGCGTGCAGAATTGCTCCGGTTGAAACCCCGGCGAAGATGCCTTCGACCTCGAGGAGTTCGCGCGTGCGCCTCACAGCATCCCGGGGGCCGACTGAGAACCGAGTGGTGAGCAGGCTCTCGTCGTACAGGTCCGGGATGAAGCCCTCATCGAGGTTGCGAAGGCCGTAGACGAGCTCTCCGTATCGTGGCTCGGCGGCAACAATTTGAACATCAGGCTTCGCGTCGCGAAAGAACCTGCCGACGCCCATGAGGGTTCCGGTGGTACCGAGGCCCGC
>CAMDKQ010000043.1 GCA_945901095.1 Bifidobacterium breve | reverse complement strand
ATCGACGTCCTGCAACGTCAGGTCGATCGACTCCGAATGGAGGAGCTCGCCGTTGCCAAGGAGACCGACGAGGCCTCGAAGGAACGACTGCAAAAGTTGCGCGACGAGATCGCTGACAAGGACGAGGACCTACGCGGCCTGCGGGCGAGGTGGGATGCCGAGAAATCCGGGCTCGACCGGGTCGGCGAGATTAAGGTGCTCATCGACGACCTCCGTGCGACAGCCGACCGCGCCCAGCGCGAGGGCGACTTCGAGCAGGCGTCACGCATCCTCTACGCCGAGATTCCCACCTTCGAGGAGGAACTGGCCCGCGTTTCCGCAGAAGCGAATGCGAGGAGCACGATGGTCAAGGAGGAGGTCACGGCCGACGACATCGCTCAGGTCGTGGCGAGCTGGACGGGTATCCCGGCTGGCAGGCTCCTCGAGGGCGAGACCCAAAAGCTGCTCCGGATGGAGGAGGAGCTCAGCCGCCGGGTCGTGGGGCAGGCCGAAGCCGTGCGAGAGGTGAGCGACGCTGTGCGCCGCGCCCGGGCCGGCATCTCCGACCCGAACCGTCCGACCGGCTCCTTCCTCTTCCTCGGCCCGACAGGTGTCGGAAAGACCGAGCTGGCGAAGGCGCTCGCGGAGTTCCTGTTCGACGACGAGCGCGCCATGGTGCGTATTGATATGAGCGAATACTCAGAGAAGCACTCGGTGGCCCGGCTGGTGGGCGCTCCCCCCGGCTACGTCGGCTACGAGGAGGGAGGGCAGCTGACCGAGGCGGTGCGCCGCCGGCCCTACTCGGTGATCCTGCTCGACGAGGTCGAGAAGGCCCACCACGAGGTGTTCGACATCCTGCTGCAGGTCCTCGACGACGGACGCCTCACCGATGGCCAGGGTCGCACGGTCGACTTCCGCAATGTCATCCTCATCCTCACCTCGAACATGGGGTCGCAGTACCTCGTCGATTTCACTGCGCCTTTCGAGGAGCGCAAGGAGCAGGTGCTCGCGGTGGTCCGGCAGCACTTTCGGCCGGAGTTCCTCAACCGGCTCGACGCCATGGTGACCTTCGAGTCGCTCGACCGGGCCGAGCTCGCGAAGGTGGCAGCAATCCAGCTCGAGCAGCTGCAGCAACGGCTCGCCGACCGCCGCATCACCCTGGTGGTGACCGAGGCGGCAACCGCGTGGCTGGTCGAGCGAGGGTTCGATCCGATCTACGGGGCACGGCCCCTGCGACGGCTCGTCCAGACGGCGGTCGGCGACTCCCTCGCGAAGGGCATCCTGTCCGGCGAGATCCGCGAAGGCCAAACGGTGACAGTCGACGCCCCGGCAGGAGCGTCCGCCCTCACCGTCCGCTAAACCCACCTGTCCCACTCCCTTAGCCGCGTGTGCTTGGACGTCGCCGAAGGCCGGCTTCGTACAGGGCTTCGACGAGGGTTCGGGAGCTGACCTCGACCGCTCCCTCCTGAACGGCTGCCGCGCGGAGCTGCTCGGGGATGTCGTAGTGATCGCCCTCGAATCCGCGCTCCGGAACTCCGAGTCGGGTGGCGAACTCATGGAGCTCGACCAGCGAGGTGTCGCTCACCATGTGGCACCAGAGCCGATCATGCGCCGGCCAGATCGCCGCGTCAATGAGAATCACGAACCGCAGCGTAGGGGTTTCGCCAACCCGCCTGCATCCATCGCGCATTGTGAAACACTCAGGCAATGGACAACGTCGACTGGCAGATCGTCGATGAACTGCAGGGCGATGCCCGGCTCTCGTTCAGCGAGCTGTCTCGGCGGGTTCACCTCTCGACCCCTGCCGTCTCCGAGCGGGTACGCAGGCTCGAGCGATCAGGGCTCATCCGCGGCTACCGCGCAGATGTCGACCCGGTCGCAGCGGGCTGGGCAGTTCACGCCTTCGTCCGACTCTCCTGCTACGGGCCGACCTGCATCCTGCGCGACCCGGCGGTCGTCGAATGGCCGGAGGTCCTCGAGCTCCATCGGGTGACGGGCGATGATTGCTCGCTTATCCGAGTCGTGGCGCAGTCGATGCAGGGCTTCGAGCAACTGATTGACCGGTTGTCGAAGTACGGGACGCCGTCGAGCACGCTCGTGCTGTCATCGCCGCTGCGGCGCAGTTCTGTTCAGCCCCCTGCAGCACTTGGTGACGTCACGGCGTAGCGGCGAAGAGCCTTACGCATCGCCTGCTCGACACTGGCCTCGATCAGCGGAAGCGAAACGCTATTCGTCGCACGAGAAAGGAGACGCAGCGCCCGAATCTCATCAACCATGGCGGATTTCCTCCCGGTACTCCATCAGGCTTCGGTTGGTCCTGGGTTGCTCGTCCGCGACCCTGGCAAGGCTGGCGCCGTTGAGCACCAGGAGGTCTACCCCGGCCGGGAGGAGTATGTCGAACGATGCGGGCGGTGGCTCGCCAAAGTATGCGGCAATGTCGAGATCGGATTCCGGACGCTCGGTCCCCCGAGCACGGCTGCCGAAGGCAAGGGCGAAACGCGCGCCGGCATCGCTCCGGAGGGTTTGATGTTCAGCCGCCGAACCCGCGCTGAAGCCGACTGATCGCCTCGTTGAGCACCTCGGGCTTCTTGCAGAACGCCCAGCGCACATACGGCCCGCCGATGTCTGGGTCGTCGCACAAGCCCTGATGGGGAATGGCGACAACGCGGGCGCGCGTCGGGATGTCGCGGCAGAAGGCGAGGCCGTCCGGGTAACCGAGGGGCCGCACATCGGAGGTGATGAAGTAGGTGCCCTCAGTGTCGAGGACCCGCAGACCGATGGACCGCAGTCCGGCGGCGAGGAGATCGCGCTGCTCGGTCAACTCATGGCGGAATCGAGCAAAGTGCTCGTCGGGCAGCACGAGTCCGAGGGCCATAGCCCACTGGAACGGCCCACCAGACACGAAGGACAGATGCTGCCGCACGACGCGAACGGCCCCGATGAGGTCGGTCGGTCCAGTGGCCCACCCCACCTTCCAGCCGGTAAACGAGAAGGATTTTCCGCCTGAGCCGACAGTGATGGTTCGCTCGAACATGCCGGGCAGGGTGGAGATCGGAATATGGCGGTGGTCATCGAACCACAATTGCTCGTAGGCCTCATCAGAGAGGACGAGGCAGTCATGCTCGATGGCGATGGCTGCGATGGCAGTGAGTTCCTCCCGGGTGAAGACGACGCCGGTTGGATTGTGCGGGCTATTGAGGAGGATGAGCCGGGTGCGCGGGCCCATCGCTGCGCGCAGTGCCTCGATGTCCGGTCGAAGAGAAGGCCCCGCCATTGGCACCGAGATCCGGACTCCCCGCGCCATCGAGATGGCTGCGGTGTAGATGTCGAACCACGGCTCGAACACGACGACTTCATCCCCGTCATCGACGAGGGCCATAATCGCCGAGACGAGAGCCTCGGACGCCCCGGTGGTGACGACCACGTCGGTGAGCGGGTCCAGAGCGATGCCGTACAGCCGCTGCTGATGTGACGCGATTGCCTCGCGTAGGGGCATGATGCCATTGGCCGGTGGGTACTGATTGCCTCGTCCGTCCAGGATCGCCGCGATGGCCTCATCCTTGAGCACGGTAGGCCCGTCGACGTCCGGAAAACCTTGCCCGAGATTGATCGCTCCGACGTCGTGGGAGAGCTTCGACATCTCGGCAAAGATTGACGTGGCGTGCTCGGCCATTCGAGGAACGAGTGGGGGCTCTTTGCGACTCATGCCCGAACGGTAGCCGCACGCGATAATCAGCGCATGGATCCAGTGGGCGCGGACACGGAGGAATTGCCGGACGCCGCTGACCTAATCGCGACAGTTATCGCTCCCGCCGCCGAGCGGGTGGACGAGGAGGGCGTCCAGCGCTCCGCTATTGACGCACTGTCCGCGGCTGGGCTCTTTGGTAGCCCCTTGGTGCAGGCGCTCCAGCGGGAGCTCACCGAACTGCTCGCCGCCGCTGATGCATCGACCTGGTTCTGCTGGGTTCAACACCAGACGCCCCTTCGTACGCTCGCCCTCGCATCCCCGTCCGACGCCACTCCAGACGTCGAAATCCTGCGGAACCGCCTCCTCGCCGGCATGCAGGCAGGCAAACTCCTGTCGGCAGTTGCCTTCGCCCACCTGCGTCGGGGTGGGCCCCCGAATCCGGTGGCGACTCGCACTGCTGACGGTTGGTTGCTCAACGGCACCCTTGATTGGGTGACCTCCTGGGACATCGCGGATGTCGTGATGATCATGGCTCGAACCGATCATGCCGATGCGCCAACAGTCATCAGTTGCTTCCTGCCGGCAGGTCGTGCGGATGCGCCAACCCCGGGCCTCGAGGTCGGCGAGCCCCTATCCCTCCTCGCAATGGGCGGAACCCATACGAGGCCGCTCGCCTTGCGTGACGTGTTCGTTCCGGAGGAGTCGGTTGCCGCGGTTGACGATCTAGGTGACTGGCTCGCGGCTGATTTGGTGAAGACTGTTGATGCGAGCCCGGCGGCCTTCGGGGTAACGCGAGGCGCGCTGCGTGAACTGACCGAACTCGCGCTGGCACGCGGTGATGCCGACATCAAGCAATCGGTTGAGCGGCTCGCCCTGCAGTGCCGGGAGATCCGGCGGGCCGCCTATTCGCTCGCAGACCGGCCATCGAAGTCGAATAGTGCGGAGCGTCTCGAACTGCGGGTGGCATCACTCGACCTTGTGGTCCGGGCTGCGACCGCAGTGGTCATTGCACGTGCAGGGGCTGGCGTGATGTCCGGAACCTCGGCTGAGCGCCGCGTGCGCGAGGCAATGTTCCTCCAGATTCAGGCGCAAACAGGCGATTCCCGCAGGGCTGGGCTCAGGTGGATCTCGGACAACAGGGTGATGGGTGAACCCGCTATCCGCCGGAAGGTGCCGGATGGGTGACGACGAATCGCTCTGCGCCGCCGCCACGAAGACCCTTCTGATTTGGTAGCACCACCCTGAATCGCACTGTTCCCTCCGGCTCGTCGCCCGTAAACACCACGTTGTAGGGGTAGCGCTTCGGGCAGTCCGGGTTGCGCTTGGCCATCGTGCTTGAGACGGTCTGCCAGCTGTCCTCGACGAGTTTCTGCAGGGAGGCCTTCGGTGCTTCCCAGCACCTGTCGTAGCTCCACGATGTTCCGCCTACGCATTCCGCGGTCTTCCAGCCGGAGACTCTCGTGCATGTTCGCACTGACGCAGGTGCTTGATCGGCTGCGGGCTCACCCCCAGCGACGAGCGCGCGGTTGATGAGGCTCACATGACGAGAGGCGACGGCGCCGTACTCCCAGGAGAAGTCGGATGGGTCATCGCACGGCGGCCCGCCCCCGCCAGAAAGTGGACCGATGTAGAGCAATTCAGAGCCCACTTGAGTCATCCACGGGCCGCCGCTATCGCCCTGGCAGGTCCCGTGCTTGCCGTCACCAATTGTCTCGAAGGTACCGATCCCTCCTGAATCCCCCTCTGCGTCGAGACGTTCCGTCACGCCGAACGGAACATCACTCACTGTGGAATTCTCATCACCGGAAGGCCCAGTGAGTCCATAGCCGACGTAGCTGACCAGCGCACCGGCCTTTGTCAGGGCAACGACCTCATCCTGCGTTGCCATGCGGGTGATGATCGGGGCACCAAGCGGGGCGCTCAGTACGAGAAAGGCGATGTCATCCTTATCCTTACTCCACTGTGGATCGACGATCACCTCGGTCACCGTGACGGGCGAAGGCCCAGCATTTCGATCGGCCCCCGGTGGATAGACGATGAGGTCGGACGGAGCGGACACCAGCGCAGGACTGTCCTCGTTGGTGACGCAATGGGCAGCCGTGATGAGGATCCGCGGCTTCCAGAGCCCGGCCGTGCAGTAACTACCCGACGTCTCGATGGCGACGGACGCGGCGGCGTAGGGGGGCGAAGCCACTCCATTGATAACGCGGGGCGTAAGGGCCGATGCATAGGCGGACGGTGGCAGGAGGATGCCGATGACCAAGGGTGACAGCAGTCCTGCCGCGATACGCCGGTGCGTCGAACGGGGGAATCGCGCCGTCACTGAAGGTCCTCTCCGAACAACGGTCGCCCCTTCAGGCGATTGAGTCGAGAAGAGGGTACCTCGCTCAAACCCCGGCAGCTCGTGATCGCTGCGAACTTGTCATCGCTGCGAACCTGACATCGCTGGAAGTGCTGCCAACTCAGGCAGGAAGGAGTGCGACGGCGCAAGGGCCGGATTTTGGGAGGGACTTCTAGACTGCGCCCATGTCAAATGAAACTGCAGTTCAGGCTCACGTGCGTGGAAGGGCCGCGTTTGGCGCGACCGCGATCCTCGCTGGGTTCGGCATGGTGCTCAACCTCGTGCTCACCGCGCTCGGCACCTACCCATCGACCCAGACCGTACCGACCCTGCTCGGGTTCAACGAACCAGGCTTGGCTGGCATGCCCGGAAGGGTATTTGACTTCCTCAGCTACTTCACCGTGCTGAGCAACATCTTGGTGGCAGTGGTCATGGCCATGCTCTGGCGCGACCCGCAGCGCAATGGAGTGGTGTTCCGGGTCCTACGGATGGACGCCCTCCTCATGATCACCGTGACTGGTCTCATCTACTGGGGGGTGCTCGCCGGTGGCGTGGAACTCCAAGGCCTTGAGCACGTCACGAACACAATTGAGCACACCCTCGTTCCCATCGCTGCAATCCTGGTATTCCTTTTCTTCGGACCGCGGGGCAAGTTCCGGGTGTCCACCGTCTTTGCGGCGCTCATCCTCCCCATCTCCTGGGCGCTCGTGACCCTCGTTCGGGGGGCAGTTATCACCGCCTACCCGTACGGTTTCATTGACGTCGCGCGTTACGGCTATGGATCCGTCCTCATAAATATCGCTGGCGTTGCGGTCTTCGGAGTCATCATCGGGTTCACGTTCCTCGGCATTGACCGTCTCCTCAGTCGATTTCAACACTCAGCGGGACACCCTGGGGGTTGAGGAGTGCTTGGACACTGCTTGCTGGGTAGCGACGATGGCCGCCGGGGGTGCGCACAGTCGTCAGCCTGCCGGCCATGGCCCAGCGGGTCACGGTCTTTGGATCGACACGAAACAGGGTTGCCACTTCTGCGGGGGTGAGCAGATGATCAGGCTCCGGACCACGCGCTGTCACCGATCCTCCAACCTTGCTCTCGCCCTGATGCGCACGATGTTCGCAATATTGCATCGTGAGGTGCTTGGGGCTACAAAATGCTTGGTAATAGTGTGACTATCGCACGCGGCGCCGCCTGAAGCCGCGTTATGGCTGGTAATCCCAGTGATAGGAAGGGATGTGAAGAAGATGTGCCGAGAATTGACGACAGTACTTGAGGGCCCCTGGTCGGGGTTTGAAGGCCATGAACAAGTCGTCACCGCACAGGATGGGCCGACTGGGCTCCTCGTCGTCATCGCGATCCACTCCACCGTCTTGGGCCCGGCTCTCGGCGGAACAAGGATTTCGGCATATGAGGGTAATGACTCGCCCGGCTGGGCCGCCCAGCAGGACGCTCTGCGCCTCTCGCGTGCGATGACCTACAAGAACGCCCTGGCCGGTCTCGACCATGGAGGCGGCAAAGCCGTCATCCTCGGGGACCCACACGCGAAGTCGATCGACCTTCTTCATGCCTACGGGCGTGTTGTCGAGTCGCTCGGCGGCAGATACGTCACGGCAGGTGACCTAGGCATCACCGTGGCCGACATGGATGTCATTGGCGAGACCTGCCGCTGGGCGACTGGCCGCTCGCCAGAGCAGGGTGGGGTCGGCGACAGCGGCATCCTCACCGCCGTTGGCGTCTGGCAGGGCATGCGGGCGAGCGCTCACCACCGTTGGGGCAGCCCAGATCTGGCCGGGCGTCACGTTGGCGTTGTTGGGGCAGGAAAGGTCGGGGGGCGCCTTATCGGCCATCTCATCGGCGAGGGGGCACGTGTGAGTGTCGTTGAGCCGTCGAAGGTGGCGCTTGACGCTCTCATGGCCGACTGCCCGGGCGTGAAGATCGCTGACTCGCTGGATGAACTCATCTCAGGAGATATCGACATCCTCTCGCCCAATGCCACCGGTGCAATGCTCACGAGCAGTCTCGTCTCTCGACTACAGGTCGAGATCATCTGCGGGGGAGCTAATAATCAACTTGCCGTCCCGGAGGTTGCCGATGAATTGGCAGCCGCAGGCATCCTGTTTGCACCGGACTTCATGGTGAACTGCGGCGGTGTCATCCAGGTAGCCGAGGAACTCGTCGGCTGCGATCTCACGCGCGCAAGGGAGCGCGTTGATCGCGTGTACGACACGACTGAGCGGGTGCTGCGTCGAGCGGCAGTCGAGGGCGTCACGCCCCTTCGTGCGGCCGAGGCAGAGGCGGAGGACCGAATCCGCGCTGCGGTCACGTAAAGTCCGGGCGATGAGTAGCGTGATCGCTCCCATGGAACATGTGGACATCGTCCGACTTGTCGGCCCCCAGTCGTTCGAGCGCGGCCTGCGCTACGCCAAGGCGGGCCACGTCCAGGAATTCCGCTGGTTCGGCGCGGGCACGCAACTCTTCGGGACCGTTATCGGGAATCGGGAAACGCCCTACACCGTCACCGTGTCGTTTACTGCTGCTGGCAAGGCGAGAACCCAAGTCGTGTCGGGAACCTGCACTTGCCCGATGGCCTGGAACTGTAAGCACGTCGCAGCACTCCTCATCGTGAGCCAGCGCGAAAGTCCCCAGCCCAACGGAGCGGCCGCCGCAACCACCCCGTGGCGCCGCGCCCTCGCCCCGCTAGCGCAGCCGGCTCGCGCCGTACGGGAGTACGGACCCCTCGGCATGCAGTTCTCCCTGCTCGCCCCCGTGCGCGAGACTCATTACTCTGCGCAGGCGGCTAGTTCGTCGCAGCGGCTCGGGATTCGGCCGGTGACCATGGGAAAGCAGGACAGGTGGGTGCGAGGCCAACTCTCGTGGAGCAGCCTTGCTTATTCGCGTGGTGAGTACGAGCCCGAGCACCTGCGCATCCTGACCTCCCTCATTGCCTTGAGCGCCGCCCGAGGCCAGTACCTTCGATACGACTCCCAGTGGCTGCACCTTGATTCCTTTGCCAGCCGCTCACTCTGGGAGGTCCTCGCCGAGGCACAGTCCTGCGGCATGGGGCTCATCTATGACGGCAAGCGCCAGCAACTCGTCACGGTTGAGACGAGTCCGGCGACACTCGACCTCGATATCAGCACGACTGCTGATGGCCTCGTCATTGCCCCTGTGCTCACGGTGGCCGGCGAACGAATCGGCCAAGGCCAGTTCGGGTTCACCGGCGATCCGGTCCACGGGGTATTCGCTTGGGAGGACCCTGGCACTGGTCCGCAGGATGTCCGACTCGTGTTGGCCCCGCTCCCCCGTGGTGTGAGTCCCGAGGTACGCGAGTTCGCCCTATCCCATCAGCTGATCCTCGTCCCTCCAGCAGACGAGGAGGCCTTCGTCAGCGAGTTCCTCCCACAGATCTCACGCTCCACCTCGCTCACCAGCAGTGATGGATCATTTGAATTTCCGCAGAACCCGACCCCTCATCTGGTGCTCACGGTCACCCACCATGAGGGCGCGATTGCAGCGCTGGAGTGGGGTTGGGAGTACTGCAGCACCGGCGGCGTCCCGCCCGTCGACGGGCCGGCACTTGGCACGGAGCGCCCGCTCTCGGTGTCTCCGGGTGGCGCCTATCGCGACCTGTCCCGAGAGGCCGAGATACTCGGATCCCTCGAGCCCTTCCTCGCCCGTTTCCCCGGGCTTACGCATGAGGCGATGGGACGGCGCAGGCTGGGCGCAGGTGCGAGTCTCACCGGAGGATCAGCCGTCGACCTCATTGTCACCGGGATCCCGGAATTGGAGGCACTGGACTGGGTAACAGTGCGGACCCAGGGCGTCAGCCTCGATTATCGACGTGCGACCGCAGCACCGAGCATCTCGTTGTCAGCGCTCGAGCGCCCGGATGATCGCGACTGGTTCGACCTCTCGGTGACGGTCACGATCGATGACGAAGGGGTCCCCTTCGACGCCCTATTCCGGGCACTCGTCCTAGGCGAGGAGATCCTCGTCCTACCGTCCGGCACCTACTTCGCCCTCGACCGCCCAGAACTCCAACGGCTACGCCATCTCATTGAGGAGGCGCGTGGGTTGCAGGATGCTTCCTCGAAGGGTCTTGGGCTCAGTAGGTTCCAGACTGACCTGTGGGACGAACTCGAGGAACTCGGGGTCGTCGATGAGCAGACTGCAGCCTGGCGAGAGGTCGTGGCCGGTCTTGCGGACGGCGCAGACGTCACTGTCCAGACCCTGCCGGCCGGAATCAACGCGACCTTGAGGAGCTATCAGCAGTCAGGATTTGACTGGCTGTCGTTCCTCCACGACCACCAGCTCGGCGGCATCCTTGCTGATGACATGGGCCTGGGGAAGACGCTCCAGGCGATCGCCTTCATCGCGCGAGCCCGCGAGGCGGGGAGTGGACCCTTCCTCGTCGTTGCCCCCACGAGTGTGGTGTCGAACTGGGCCACCGAGTGCGCACGGTTCGCCCCGGGGCTCTCGGTCGTCACCATCAACGAGACCTCGAGGAAGCGAACATCAAGTCTGGTGGCGGCCGCAGGCTCGGCTGACATTGTCATCACCTCGTACACCCTGTTCCGGCTCGATTTCGATGAGGTCGACGCCATTGACTGGGCTGGCCTGTTCCTCGACGAGGCGCAGTTCGTGAAAAATCATCGATCCGCCGCGCATCAGTGCGCCCGGCGCCTTCGAGCGCCCTTTAAGGTCGCGATCACTGGAACCCCGCTGGAGAACAACCTCATGGAGTTGTGGTCGCTGCTGTCGATCACCGCACCCGGCCTATTTTCGAGCCCGACGCGATTCGGCGAGTACTACCAAAAGCCGATCGAGCGTGAGGGTAATGACGAGCGACTTGCCCAATTGCGACGCCGCATTCGGCCCTTCATGCTCCGCAGGACAAAGGAGCAGGTGGCAGCCGACCTCCCCGCGAAGCAGGAGCAGGTCCTCGAACTCGAACTCCACCCCAAGCACCGCAAGATCTACGACACCTACCTGCAGCGCGAGCGCAAGAAGGTGCTGAAGCTCATCGACGACATGAATACCAACCGGTTTGAGATATTCCGGTCCCTCACGATGCTGCGCCAATTGAGCCTCGACGCCAGTCTCTACGACGACCGCTACTCCCACATCCCATCAACGAAACTCGATGCCCTCACTGAACTCCTAGCAGACATCGTCGCCGAGGGTCACCGAACCCTGATCTTCAGCCAGTTCACGACCTACCTCAAAAAGGCTCGCAGCCGACTCGACGAGGTTGGGATCTCATCCTCCTACCTTGACGGGCGCACAAAGAACCGCGCCAAGGCGATCGCTGACTTCAAGGAGGGCAATAATCCGGTCTTCCTCATCAGCCTCAAGGCGGGGGGCTTCGGCCTCAACCTCACCGAAGCGGACTTCTGCATCCTGCTGGACCCCTGGTGGAATCCGGCAACCGAGGCTCAGGCCGTTGATCGGATCCACCGGATCGGCCAGACGCGAAAGGTCATGGTCTATCGAATGGTGTCAAAGGACACAATCGAAGAGAAGGTCATGGCACTCAAGGCTGCGAAGGCTCAGCTATTCGACAGCGTCATGGAGGGCGCAGCCGGGAGCGGCACCGGCTTGACGGCCTCGGATATCCGCGAACTCCTCGGCTGACACGGTAGGAAGTCAGGGCGGTGTGACACGTCGTCCCCGGTTTTTCGGACGCTGACAACGAACATCTCCGGGAGCGGGTAGAGTGTCCCTGTTACAGGGGGGCCTCCCAAGGCCAACCCACGTTCCGTCCACATGACCGGGGAGTTGCCCCGAAGGAGGTCGAGCCATGGGGCGCGGCCGAGCCAAGGCCAAGCAGACGAAGGTGGCCCGTGCGCTGAAGTACGGCGGACCACAGACCGACTTCGATCGTTTGCAGGCTGAGTTGACCACAGGTGACCAGCAATACGTCGCCCCTGAGGTGGAAAGCGGCGATGAGGACGCTGATGATCCGTACGCGGCCGACCCGTATGCGAAGTACTACGAAGACGACGAGGACGACGACGACAAGTAACAGGCTCCGTCTGTTCTAGTGGCTTGGATGCTCGCCCACGAGCCGTACGGCCCCACCGTCGACCCCCTTGGCGGCGGCGTCACCCTCCTCGCCCTCGCGTCTGCCCCGCACATCGCCGCATGTCCATGAGTGGACTCCCCGCCTTCTCAGCAGTTCGATCGCTTCGTCGGCCGCTGCAGGCGGGAGCACGGCAACCATGCCGATTCCCATGTTGAAGGTTCGTTCGAGCTCGGCCTGTGGAACCGCGCCCTCACGGCCGATGATGTCGAAGATTGGCATGGGAGCCCAGGATGACCGCGCAATGTCAGCTGCAAGGTCAGGTGGGAGCACCCGGGCGATGTTGGCGGCGAGACCACCGCCCGTGACATGGCTCAACGCATGAACCTCGACCGCGTCGATGAGTGCGAGGACGTCCTTGGCGTAGATCCGGGTCGGCTCGAGCATCTCCTCGCCAATGGTGCGGCCAAGGTCCGCTACGTGAGCGTCGAGCCCGAGGCGGCCTTCGCCGAGAAGCACATAGCGAGCGAGGGAGTAGCCATTTGAATGGAGCCCTGACGCGGCCATCGCGATCACGACATCGCCGGGTCGTACTCGTTCAGCTCCGAGGAGGTGGTCGGCCTCGACCACGCCGGTGCCGGCTCCTGCAACGTCATACTCATCGGGCGCCATGAGGCCCGGGTGCTCGGCCGTCTCGCCGCCGAGGAGGGCGCAGCCGGCCTGTCGGCAGCCGTTCGCGATCCCTGAGACGATCGACGCGATCCGCACCGGGTCGACCGAGCCGGTTGCGATGTAGTCGGTCATGAACAACGGCTCTGCGCCGCAGACGACGAGATCGTCAACAACCATCGCTACGAGGTCGATGCCGATGGTGTCGTGGATTCCGAGTGCTCGTGCCACCGCAATTTTCGTGCCGACACCGTCGGTCGAGGTCGCGAGCAGTGGCCGGCGAAAGCGAGTGAGGGCACTGGCATCGAAGAGGCCCGCAAAACCGCCGAAACCGCCCACCGTCTCGGGTCGTTGAGCAGACTGGACTGACGCGCGCATCAGAGCCACGGCTCGCTCGCCGGCATCGACGTCAACGCCAGCCGCCGCGTAGGTGGCCGCCTGATGTGGAGGAGATGTCACGGACGTCCTAGGGCGTCATGGGCACCGGTACCGACGGTGGCTGACACTCCCTCGATGTCGACGAGCGTATCCGCGGCAACCCGTCGCTCAATGCCCTCGAGTACATGCTTCCCGATGCCCTGCGGCTCGGGGATTTGCACCGGGTACACGCCGTCGAAGCAGGCGCGACACAGGCGCTCCTTCGGGATCGTCGTGGCCTCGATGAGGGAGTCGAGTGACACGTAGCCGAGGGAATCGGCCCCGATCGACCGGCACACCTGCTCGACAGTGAGTCCGTTCGCGATGAGTTCAGCTCGGCTCGCGAAGTCGATGCCGTAGAAGCAGGGCCACGTGACGGGGGGGCTTGAGATCCGGACGTGGACCTCGCGAGCCCCGGCCTCGCGAAGCATGCGGACGAGAGCCCGCTGCGTGTTGCCCCGAACGATGGAGTCATCGACGACGATGAGGCGCTGTCCGGCGATGACATCGCGCAGGGGGTTCAGCTTGAGTCTGATGCCGAGTTGCCGGATCGTCTGCGACGGCTGAATGAAGGTGCGTCCGACATAGGCGTTCTTCACGAGCCCTTCGGCAAAGGGGATCCCGGACTCTTGGGCGTAGCCGATGGCTGCGTACCGACCAGACTCTGGCACCGGAATCACAAGGTCGGCTTCGACGGCGTGCTCACGTGCGAGGGTGCGCCCGGTCTCGACGCGAGTTGCCTGAACGCCGCGCCCGGCGATCGCGGTATCGGGGCGGGCGAGGTACACATATTCGAAGAGGCAGCCCTTGGGATCCGCCTCGGCGAAGCGCTGAGAACGCAGGCCTTGCTCGTCGATCACGATGAGCTCACCGGGCTCCACCTCGCGAACGAATGAGGCGCCGACGATGTCGAGGGCGGCGGTCTCACTCGCGAGGACCCAGCCACGCTCGAGGCGCCCAAGCACGAGGGGTCGGATGCCCTGCGGGTCGCGGGCGCCGTAGAGGGCGTCGTCGTCCATGAAGACGAGTGAGAAGGCGCCCTTGAGGTGGGGCAGCTCATGCATTGCCGCTGCCTCGATGCTCATGTCGGGATGCGCGGCGATGAGTGCGGTGAGGACATCGGTGTCGCTTGTCATGTTCACGTTCGTGCCGAGGGGCAACTCACCGGAGTCGACTGAAAGGGCAGTGAGGCGCCGAGCCAACTCCGGGGCGTTCGTGATGTTGCCGTTGTGCCCGAGAGCGAGGTGGCCGGTGGCGGTGGAACGAAACGTCGGCTGGGCGTTCTCCCAGACACTCGCCCCAGTGGTCGAGTAGCGGGTATGGCCGATCGCGACGTGGCCGCGAAGTGACTCGAGGCTAGCCTCGGTGAACACCTGCGACACCAGACCCATGTCCTTGAAGACGACGATGTGGCTGCCATCGCTCACCGCGATCCCGGCTGACTCCTGGCCACGATGTTGGAGCGCGTAGAGGCCGAAGTAGGTGAGCTTCGAGACGTCGTCGCCGGGGGCCCACACGCCGAACACCCCGCATGCGTCCTGCGGACCGCGTTCGCCGGGCATGAGGTCGTGCGATAACAGGCCATCGCCTCGTGTCACGGCTGAAGCCTACGGGACGCAGGCACCCTCTCAGACCGGGTGGGACCGGCCTGCTAGTCATGGGCCGCGCCTGCCGCTCCGCGTAGGCGTTTCGTCGCTCCTCGGCCCTTCTTTTCCTTGATTCGCCGATCCGTGGAGCCCTTCGTCGGCTTCGTGGGCCGTCGCGCGCGAGGTGCCGGAGCGAAAGCCGCGTCGAGAACCTGAGCGAGCCGCAACTCGGCAAGCCGACGGTTCTGCAATTGCGCACGGGACTCGGAGGCCGTGATGACGAGGCACCCGGCGGTGAGTCGGGGGCCGAGCCGCTGCAATGCGCGCTCGCGCAACAACTCCGGAACGCTCGGCGAAGTAGCAAGGTCGAAGATGAGTTGTACCCGTGAATCGGTGGTGTTCACCCCTTGGCCGCCGGGCCCGGATGAACGGGAGAACCGCCATGACAGCTCCGAGCGGGGGATCGTCACCGATCCGCGCACCACGATCTCATCCACCATGGCTCCAATATGCCCCAAGAATGGGCGGCAAGCAGCCAGAGAACCCGCCGCCCCGCGTTTGGGCGGGTAGATGTTGCTGTGGAACGAGGCTTTGGGGTGCAATGCGACATCAACCCGCCCAAGCCGGGGGTGGGGTGGGCTAGAGGATGCCGCCGCCCTTGTTTGTGTCGCTGGAGAAGCGCTGCGCTACGTAAATCGGGATGATGCTCACGAGAATCAGCGCCGCCGCGACGACGTTGACGATCGGCGCCTGATTCGGCCGGAAGAGGTTCTGGTAGATCCAGATGGGCAGGGTCGTGATGCCCGGTCCTGCGGTGAAGGTCGTGACGATGATCTCGTCGAAGGACAGGCCGAAGGCAAGGAGGCCGCCGGCGATGATCGCGGACTTCATAAGCGGGAAGGTCACGAGCCGGAAGGTGGTCCAGCCTCCGGCACCGAGATCAGCCGACGCCTCCTCAACGTTGCCGCCGAGCCGGCGCAGGCGGGCGAGCGCGTTGTTGTAAACGACGACGATGCAGAAGGTCGCGTGCGCCACCACGAGGGTGAGGAAGGTGAGGCCGCCGAGATACGAGGTGAAGACGTTGTTGAGCGCGATCCCGGTGACGATGCCCGGCAGGGAGATCGGCAGGACGATGAGGAGCGAGATCGACTCACGGCCGAAGAAGCGGTACCGCGCGATGACGAGTGAGACAAGGATTCCGAGGATGAGGGCAACGGCGGTCGCGGCGCTTGCCACGATCACCGATGTGAGAAGCGCGTCGCGCACGCCCTCGCTGTCGACGGCACGGCCCCACCACTCCGTGGTGAAGCCTGATGGCGGCCAGGTGAGGGACTTGTTCGTGCTGAACGAGTTAATGAGGATGACGATGAGAGGGATGTAGATGAATGCGAAGGCGAGCAGGGCGAGGAACGTCAGAATCAACTTCGTTGGACGCGAGATCGACATAACGGCCCCTAGAGATTCTCGAGGGCGCCGGAGCGACGCACTGCGGCGAGGTAGAGCAGCACGATGACGACGGGGATGGTCGACACGGCTGCCGCGAAGGGCAGATTGCTCACGTAGGTCTGCTGAACGACGTTGCCGAGCATTTGCAACTTGCCGCCGACGATTTGGGCGGTGATGTAGTCGCCCAGGCTGAGCGAGAAGGTGAAGATAGAACCGGCCACAACCGAGGGGAAAATCATTGGCACGATGACGCTCCGGAAGGTACGCCAGCCTTTGGCGCCGAGGTCGGATGAGGCGTCCAGCATCGAACCCGGCAACCGGGTGAAGCCGGCATAGACCGGCAGAATCATGTAGGGCAGCCACAGGTAGGTGAGCGTGATGACAATGCCGATGAATCCGTACCCGGGGCTTTCGAGGCCGAGTGGGCCGATGAGCCAGGCGAGGACGCCGCTCTCTGGCTGCAGCATCGCGCGCCAGGCGTAGACCTTCACGAGATACGAGGCCCACAGTGGAGTGAGCACCATGGCGATAAGCAGTGGCTGCCACCGGCGTGAGGCGACGCGTGCCATAAAGAACGAAAGTGGCAGCGCGATGACGAGGCACAGCAGCGTGACAAGGAGCGCGATCCCGAGGGTGCGGGCCACGGTCGTCAGGTAGGCGGGGGTGGTGAAGACCAGTTGGAAGTTTTCAAGGGTGAACGTTCGTACGATCTGGCCGGTGAAGTCGTCAACCTGCCAGAACGCGGTGATGAACAGGGCGGCGAGTGAGCCCAGATAGACCACGACCAACCACGCCATCGGGGCGGACAGGAGGCCGGCAAGCCGAAGATTGGGGTGCCGGTACCAGAAGCCCCGATGGGTGGCGGTCGTGGTCGTCATCTGTGCCTAGTCCTTGATCTCACTGCGCTAGCTGCGCAGCGCACTCCAGGCGGTGACCCAGTCGCTGTAGGGCACGCACTGAACGTCAGTACGACCATCGAGGCAGGCTGCGGTCGGGGTGTTCCAGTAGTAGACGTCCTCCCAGTAGGCCGTGTCGCCCGCATGGAACGTCGCGCAATGATCCTTGTCCGCCGTGAGCGCACAGGACTTCTCGTTTGACGGTGCCTCACCGAAGTACTCAGTGGCGACGGCATTTGTCTCCGGTGATGCGATGTGCTCAACCCACTTGTAGGCGCAGTTGATGTTCTTGGTGTCCTTCGCGATCATCCACGTGTCGGACCAGCCGGTTGCACCCTCCTTGGCCTTGACGGACTCGATCTTGCCGCCCTCTGCCTTGGCGAGGTTGGCAATGACCTGCCAGGAGGTGCCGACCGCCGTCGTGCCGGAGTTGAACGCCTGGATGGCCTTCGTGTAGTCACTCCAGTACTCGCCGACGAGGGGCTCCTGCTGCTCGAGCAGGGCGATCGCGGCATCGAACTGGGTCTTGTCGAGTGCGTACGGATCCTTGATTCCAAGTTCAGGCTTCGTTGCCATGAGATACACAGCGGCATCGGCGATGAAGATGGGGGAGTCGTACGCGGTGACCGACCCGGCATATGGTGAATCGGCTTCAAAGGTTGATGCCCACGAGTCGATCGGGGTGGTCACCTTGTCGGTATTCCACATGAGGAGATTGGCACCGCGGCCGTGCGGAACGCCGTAGGGAACGCCGCCGACACTGTTGTGGGACTGCATCTTCAGGTCCGAGAAGATGTCGGCATAGCTCGGAACGAGATCCGGGTTGAGGGGCTGGAGGTTCCCGCCGTAGATGAGACGCAGCGTGGCGTCACCGGATGCCGACACGACGTCGTAGCCGCCGCCCTGCATGAGCTTGACCGCCTCATCCGAGGTGCCAAACGTCTTGACGTTGACCTGGCACCCGGTCTCCTTCTCGAAGTCGGTGACCCAGTCGACGGCCGGATCGGTTGAGCCGTCCTCGACGTAGCCCGGCCACGCCAGAATGTTCACCGTGCCCTCGCCATCACCAACCGGGCCCGCGTATGCCGCACCTCCGGGTGCCTCGGCTGAACTCGCCGATGAACTGTCAGAACTGCCACCGCAACCAGCGGCGACCATTGCAACCGCGGCTGTCGCCGCGGCAATTTTCAGCAGGCGCTGAGTGTGCATCTGCATCCTCCCTCGTTATTGCAAGACCACGTGCGGATGCACGTGGGGTAACTACCTGTGGCCTGATCAGCCCAGGGAGTATTCGTGCTCGCTGTTCCAGGAGAGCGTGACGCGATCACCGCGTCGTGTCGCTGCGTCACCGAGATCAGATTGCGAGTTTTGTGCTACGGCCATGAGCGAACCACCAGCATCGAGATCGACGACGTACCTCGTTGACATACCGACGTAGATGACCTCGCGCACGGTGCCGGGAACGGCATGGACCCCTGCGCCAGCGGTCAGGATTCCCTTCGTGACGCGGAT
>CAMDKQ010000042.1 GCA_945901095.1 Bifidobacterium breve | reverse complement strand
CGAATCACCCGCCTGAGCAAGTGCGTCATCGATCATCTGATCTGACACCAGCGACCGACGTAACGCACCTGCCGAGACTGGAGCCACCGCCTCAAAACTCAAATCGACCGTGCTCTCCGTGCTATCCAAAACCGACATTGCCACTCCTTTTTGACCCCGAAAGGCCAGTTACGCCACCGCCCTCCTTACACAGACAAGTAGACACCCTCGATCCTGCCGTTCGTCAACCACGGCGCCGGCGGGACAGGCGCGCCACTCGCGGCGATCCTGCCGCCCGGCAACGCCGTATCCAGCACCACCTGGCTCCAGATCGTCCTGCTTTCCATCGACCTCACCACCTGGACCTAGCAACTCGGCCTGACCGGCGAATGGCGCCTGGCACGCCCGCGAACCCTACGCATCCGGCTCTTCGCGAACGCCGCCAGACACATCACCGCGCCACGCCGCCGGATCATCGACCTCGCACCCGCCTGACGCCGCGGCAACCACCGACCGGCGACCACCGGAACCAAGGCCCACCGGACGAGCAGTCACACCCTCACGGGGTCGCCCCCGAAAAACTAAAAACCAGCCGCAATCAACAACCCCGACGAAACCGTTGGGCTGCTGTCTACGAAACAGTGAGAGCACAAATTTTCACTCACAGGGTTCGACGGTGTCGTGGCGCTGTATAGTCAAGTAGAGTTTCTCGGCTGCAAAACAGAAATAGTGGGGTGTAGTGATGGCTGGTTCATTTAGAGAGCAGGCAGTGCAATCGCTCTCGAATCCTCAAGAAATGCGTTCTCGAACCTCCTTGATTACTCCACGCCGCTGGCTGGTGGCCTTAGCCGTGATGGCCCTCCTCGCAGCAGGTCTGATGTATGCCGCCGTTAATTCCCTGATTACACCGGTGCAGGGCATTGGCTGGATTGATCGCGGTGGTTTTGATCGCGTCGTTGCACCAATAGATGGTGTAGTTACTGCCGCGCCGATTGACACCGGCGATGAGGTGAAGAAGGGCACCGTGCTGTGGAGTGTTACTGGTGCTGATGGCGTCAAAATTGACGTGCCTGTTCGTCAAGATGCGGTCCTCATGCAGTATGCAGGTTCCGATTCATCTTGGATAGTCACGAAAGGCGACACGATTGCAGTGCTCGCTGTCGCTAATGAAACCCCAGAATTATTCATTCTGTTACCCGGCGCAACAGCAACTGGTTTCGTAGCTGGTGATGTTGTCGTGGGTGCCGATGCGTGGGCCACGCCAGAGGCTGGAAAAGCTTTTCAGTGCGTTGTCGCTCGGGCAACGCCATACGAACAACCGGGAGCGATTGCGACCGCATACATGCCTTCTCCTTCAATTGCTCGCTTCGTCCAAGATAACGGATCGGTTCAGTGGGCTTCCGCTGATTGTCCGGCGCAGACATTGAGCGGTGTTCTCGTTGGTGACATCTTTCCGGTCAGTGTTCAGCTTGAGCGCCGTTCACTCCTTTCATTCATCTTCGGTGGTGCTTGATGACATCTGAAGAGCAACCTGGTCAAGCATCGACCCGTGCCCGCGTGCTCCCAGAAAATCGCAAGCGGTCAAAGGTTCCAACGGTGATGCAGATGGAAGCCGTTGAATGTGGGGCAGCCGCTCTGGCCATGGTGATGGGGTACCACGGCAAGCACGTGCCGCTACAAACTCTTCGTGATGAATGTCAGGTTAGCCGTGATGGCACAACGGCACTTCAACTCGCCAAAGTTGCTCGTGCCACCGGTATGAAAGCAACGGGTGCAAGGAAGGAACTTCATGAACTTGATCAGCTTCAAACTCCGTTTATTGCCTTCTGGAGTTTTTATCACTTTGTCGTAGTTGAAGGTTGGGATCAACATTGGGTATATCTCAATGATCCAGCAAGTGGCCCTCGTCGAGTCTCGTGGGATGAAATGGACTCTTGCTTTACGGGGATTGCGCTCGAAATTGACCCGATCGAAACCTTTGAACGCGGTGGACGCAAACTTTCAATCGTGAGTTCACTTCGCACTCATTTAGGCCCCTTCAAGGGAGCACTTGCATTCACTGCACTCGTTGGAGTGTTCGCAACAATCCCGGGAATTGCCGCCGCTGGATTCCTCTCGTTTTTTATCAACGCTGTTATTGGCGTGAATGATTCAGGTGTAGCGGTCGGCTTTACATTGGCTGTGCTTATCGCCTTGTTTGCACAGATCGTGCTCACTTGGATTCAACGTCGGGTAATGCTTGACATAACGACGGAATTCACCACAGGTCTCGCTGCAGAAATGACGTGGCGCCTTTTGCGATTGCCGATGCGCTTTTTCACTCAGCGGCAACCGGGCGAGATTTCTTGGCGTTTACAGATGCCAAGCATGGTTTCTATGATGCTCGCTGGTCCGCTTCCATCCGCGGTCATCGGCATGATTTCAATCTTGATGTATCTGATCGCCATGTCGTTCATTAGTCCGCTTGCTGCGCTCAGTGGTTTGGTGATCGGGTTGCTCAACCTAGTGGTCCTTCAAGCAATGGCTCGACGCCAAATTGATCGACAACAACTGATGATGCAAGAGCAAGGAAAGTTGTCGGCTGTTGCATCATCTGGGCTTTCGGGAATTGAATTCCTTAAAGCAACTGGTGGCGAAGACGACCTGTTCACGCGTTTTGCAGCACAATCAGCTCGAGTTGTGAACGTACGTCAAGCAACGGGTGCGAGCGGGCAAATCATGAGCACCGTTCCCGCCTCGTTGGGCATCATCGCGTCCGCGCTCGTGCTGGGCATTGGCGGTGCACAAGTGATCGCTGGAAACCTCACCATTGGAGGCTTAGTTGCCCTCCAGGTCCTCATTGCTGGATTCCTTGCTCCGTTTGGCATGCTGGTTCAGGTGGGTAATTCGCTGATGCAGTTCCGCGCGATCTTGCCGAAAATTGATGACGTGCTGGAGCAAGAACCTGAGATTGATGGCCTTCGCACCCACATCGAAGTGCATGAGGGTATCTCGGCTAAAGCGCCACCGCAGAAATTGTCAGGTCGCATTGAGTTTCGTGATGTGGTGTTCGGTTACAGCAAAGGAGCGCCACCCCTCCTGCGCGGGCTGTCATTTACCGTAGAGCCCGGGCATCGAATCGCCTTTGTGGGTACTTCTGGTGCCGGTAAATCAACAATTTCGAGATTACTCACTGGTCTGGAGCGGCCTTGGGAAGGCAGCATTCTGCTTGACGGTGTTGCTCGCGAAGAAATTGCTGGTTCAGTGTTGAGTGCTTCCCTCGCTCTTGTTGACCAATCAATTGTGTTGTTTCGAGGGTCCGTCCGGGACAATCTCGTCATGTGGGATCAGTCCATTGCAGCGGATCGCGTGACTGCTGCGGCACATGATGCAGTCATTAGTGATGTGATTAGTGCACGGCCTGGAGCTTTTAATGCCGAGGTAGCCGAATATGGGCGCAATTTCAGCGGAGGCCAAGCACAACGTCTCGAAATTGCGCGAGCCTTAACTATCGATCCGACGATCTTGGTTCTTGACGAAGCCACAAGTGCTCTTGACGCCTACACAGAGATTGAAATAGACAACGAGATTCGCCGGCGCGGCTGCACAACGGTGATCATTGCTCACCGCCTGTCAACAATCCGTGATGCAGATCTGATCTTGGTACTCGATAAGGGTGGCGTGGTGCAGAGCGGAACGCACGAAACGCTCATGGAGCAAACCGATGGTCTGTACCGAAAACTTGTGGAGCACTGATGGCTCATTCATTTGCTGCAATGCGCGAAGTACACGTCCCGATCAGCGCTGACAGTGTTGGAACTGATCATGGTGATGGCATACGAAGTATTGACGCGTCACAACCGTGGCGCTGTGATTCAGGCGCTTTTGCATGGCAGATCATTGAAGGCCGCGTCGATGTTTTTTTGGTTCTTGATGGTGGTCTCGGGCGACGCCTACCTGTGCGCTCCTACCTGCCTCGCTCCGTACTTACTTCGATTCCAGCTTCCCAACTAGAAGGCGTAATTGTCGCGCTCGCCATTCCCGGAACATTAATTGCGACCAGTACTTATGTTGAGAATTCAGAATTGCAGGAGATCATCGCTGGTTTGGCGGTGCAAGGTCTTGCGGCGGATGCTGAACGTATAGAAATCCTGGGTGGGCGCGATTCGCAGCTACTGACCGAGGCACAGACTCAACTCACTTCAGTGCGAACTGCTCACCGTCAGAGTGTGGGCGATCCTGTTGAAGAGGCAGTCGCTCTGCTGTGTGATCAAGAGGGTGTGGTGTTAACACCTGGTGAAGTACGCGGTCAGCTGAGCTTGCTGGCCGAGGTACAAGCAAAGCTCGGTGCAACCACAGCGCGGGGAAGATCTGTCATCCTTGAAGGCCGTTGGTGGACTCGCGATGGCGATGCCTTTGTCGTGCGCGATTCGCAAAGAGACACCGTGGTGGTCTTGCCTCGATCGGCTCGCCATCGTTCGTTAGGCAGGCGCTCCCTTCGATACGTTGCCTTTACCCCCTCGCTTGGCACAGAACAACTGGTAGACGATGAACTCGGTTCACAACTGGATACCGCTGCAGTAGTGATTCATCGCGTGATGTCATCCGAGCCTCAAGGAATTCGTAGCCTGTTGGCGACGGCTAGACGTTCTTGGCGTAAAGAGTTTCTATGGACCACCGTCTTGGCATTAGGTGCCAGTTTCATGGGACTGCTCGTCCCTATCGTGTTGGGCAAAATAATTGGAGTGGCTGTTCCGAGTCGATCCAATCAGGCACTGATCACATTGGTGCTCATCATGTTTTGTGCCGCGTTCGGTTTGTTCATTTTCGAGCTTACGCGCAATTACACCCTTCTGCGGCTCGGCGGTGAGGTGGATCGAAACCTGCTGCCAGCCGTGTGGGATCGAGTGTTGAGGTTGCCAACTAACTTTTTCAGGCAATACGAAGTTGGTGACTTGAACTCGCGCATCATGGGTATTGATCAAGCGCGTCAGCTTGTGGGTGACTTGATTCTGGTCACTGGCCTCTCGGCGGTTTTTGCTGTTGTCAACCTTATGCTGGTTGCAATAGCCGTGCCTGCGCTGATTCTGCCAGCGCTCGGGGCCATCGTGATTTTTCTCGTTGTCTGTGGTGTGGCGCTGCGATCAGCCCAGCGTTTCAATCGCACTACAGCGCAAGCACAGGGTGAACGCGATGCGCTCGCTCTTCAACTTGTTCAAGGTATCGCGAAAATCCGAGTTGCCGGTGCAACCGCAACGATGTTTCGTCGATGGGCGGAGCTGATGTCCTACGGTCAGCGACAGCAAATGCAAGCGGCAATGCGCAATGACGTCACCAGCGTCGCGGCTGCCAGCCTTGGTCTCACAGCCAGCCTCGTGGTCTACATCGCTGCGATGGCAAATGGTGAAACGATCAATGCCGCGACCTTTGCGGTGTTTGCTTCTGCGCTGGGCATGGCCTCCGGTGCTGCCGGTTCAATTGTGATGGTTATCAGTCAGGTTGGTCGTGCTCGTGTGCTCATCGATCGAGCAGAGCCTGTCTTGAAAACCCAAACTGAGGAAACCCGAGGTGGGAGACATATTGATCTCAACGGTGAAGTGGTGTTCCGTGACCTGCATTTTCGGTACACCGCAGAAACGCCGTTGGTACTCGACGGCTTCACGTTGACGGTTCCACCCAGATCGTTTACCGCGATTGTCGGTGCGTCTGGATGCGGAAAATCAACTGTGTTGAGGTGCCTACTTGGATTCGAAGCACTTGAGCGCGGTTCGGTCGAGCTTGATGGCAACCCGTTGACCGAACTCGATTTGGGTGACACTCGACGTCAATTTGGTGTGGTGATGCAAAAGTTTTCACTATTTGGTGGGTCAATTCTTGACAACATCATTGGTGGGCGTGACTTAACTCTTGATGACGCGTGGGCTGCAGCGGAGCAGGTCGGGCTTGCTGATTTCGTGCGCGGGTTACCCATGACTATGCACACGATGCTGATGGACGGTGGTGGCACCCTCTCAGGCGGTCAGGTGCAGCGATTATTGCTCGCGCGTGCAGTAGCGGGACAGCCAAGAGTCATCATCTTGGACGAAGCCACGAGCGCGTTAGACAACCCAACTCAGCGAATCGTGACGGACTCGCTCGCCGCCATGACAGCGACACGCATCGTTGTTGCGCATCGCCTTTCAACCGTCCAGGGCGCCGACCAGATCGCAGTGGTGGATGCGGGGCGCGTAGTCGAACTTGGTCGACATGAAGAATTGATGGCGCTCAATGGTCGGTACCGCGAATTGGTGGAGAGGCAAATCTAGGGGGCTAACCTCTGGATTGGGTGACTGTGACTTGGGTTCTTGTCGCAGGATTGCGAACGTTCTCAGCAGGTATGAGTCAATCCAAGTTGGGAGAGACGTATACGGCTGAGAACGTTGAACTTGGGTGTTCATACGCCAGTGCAATCTGCGCTTAGAGCGCTCGCGGATAGGTGATGTTCACCCGAGTTCGACAGTTCATAGGTCAGTAATCGCGTTGTTTTAGCGGATTTCCATTGTTACCCAACAACATCCTTGGTTGCAGTCGGCTCTGTTGCCTAGATACAGATATTTGGCTTGTCGTGCCTGATTCGCCTACGCATGGGCGTATTCTGTGGTGATGTACGTGCGATCGACGCCGGGGAAGCCGCGCAAGGACGGCTCGAAGGTGGAGTACGTGCAGCTGGCGCATAACGTGTGGGACTCCTCGCGTGGCCGGTCGCAGGTGCAGGTGATCCATACGTTCGGGCGGTCCGATCGCCTCGATGCCGACGCGATGCGGCGGCTGGCAGGGTCGATCGTCAAGTACCTCGACGGCCGGCCGGATGCCGCCGAGCAGCTCGGCGGCGACGCGGGTGGGGAGGGCCTGCGGCTGCTGGCGAGCCGCCCGATGGGATCTGCGTGGCTGCTGGACCACCTGTGGTCCGAGCTCGGGTTCGGTGCCGCGATCGGCAAGGCGATCAGCGGCCGCCGGCTGGACCCGGGGATCGAGCGGGTGCTGTTCGCGCTGGTGGCGAACCGGGCGATCAACCCGTGCAGCAAGCGCGCCGCGCTGGAGTGGGCGGCCCATGACGTGCTCCTGCCCGGCACGCCCGACCTGGGCGGCGATCCGCAGGTCGCGTACCGGGCGATGGACGCCCTCCTGGCCCACGACGCCGCGATCCAAGAGCACGTGTTCCTCGCCGTCGCGGGCCGGCTGGGGCTGGAGTGCGACGTGCTGCTGTTCGACACGACGAGCACGTATTTCGAGACCGAGGACGACGACGACTTCCGCAGGTACGGAAACTCCAAGGACCACCGACCCGACCGCCCCCAGGCCGTCATCGGGATGGCCGTCACCAAGGACGGCATCCCCGTCCGGGTGTGGTCCTGGCCCGGCAACACCGCCGACGCATCCGTCATGAAGGAAGTCCACCGGGACCTGTCGGGGTGGGGACTGCACCGGGTGCTGTGGGTCGGGGACCGCGGCTTCACCTCAGCAGAGAACCGCAGGCTCCTGCAGACCGGCGGCGGTCACGTGCTGTTCGGCGAGAAGCTCCGAGGGGTGAAGGACAACGCCGAGGCCCTCGCCCGCCCCGGACGGTTCGCGGCCGTGACCGGGAACATCACCGTGAAGGAAGCCTGGGTCGGGACCGGCGCCACCCGCAGGCGATTCATCATCGTCCGCAACCCCGCCGAGGCCACCCGGGACGCCGCCACCCGCGACAAGCACCTCACCCGGCTCCAGGCCGAACTCGCCGCGATCGCCAAGAAGACCGGCGACGCCCGCCTCGCGTCCGAGGGCGAGCTCCTCGACCACCCAGTCCTGGGGCGCTACCTCGTCCGCCGCGCCGGCACCCTCACCATCAACAAGAAGACCGTCGCCGCCGAGGCGAAACTCGACGGCAAGTTCCTGCTGTCCTGCACCGACGACAACCTCCCAGCCGCAGACGCCGCCCGGCTCTTCAAAGGCCTCCTCGACGTCGAACGCGGATTCCGGAACCTGAAATCCATCCTGGAGGTCCGCCCCGTCTACCACCGCAAGCAAGACCGCATCAAAGCCCACGTCACGCTGTGCTTCCTCGCACTGGTCCTTATCCGCGTCGCCGAGCACCACACCGGCGCCACCTGGCCCGCCATCGCCCGCGAGCTCGACCGGATCCACGCCATCGACCTCGCCGGCAACGCCGGAACCGTCCGCCAGCGAACCGAGATCACCCCCGACGCACAGGCGATCCTCGGCGCCTGCACCGTGCCCGCCCCGCCGCTCATCCTCGCCACCGCGCCAGCCAACCCGCCCCGCAACCGCCCCCGCAAGAAGGCATAGACACGCACCCCAAACCCGTCAAAACACCGATACTGATTGCCCCGCAACGACTATCAGCGATTCACTGACCTATCAACTGTCGAACTCGGGGTTCAGTCGTTCCAGCGTTTGGCCTATTTGATGAGTTTGACGGTCAGGATGAGTGCGATGGCTTGGGCGATCTGACCCAGTCGTGGCTTGGGTTGTCGGTCGATTCGAGCAGGATGCTGTCGTGTCGGTCGACTCCTTCGATGACCCCCATCCGATCGGGACGCCGGCGCGGCCGGTGACATCCGAGTTGCATGGGTGTCGGGCGGGCGGACGGGCAGGTGGCCTTGCACGGCGCTCCAGGCCACTTCAACGGTGCGGGGTTCCACATTGCGAGCATGACGTCCTGCGCTTGCTTGCCTCGGCAGCAAAACATGAAGTACTGCTACAACAATGATTGCTACTTCAAGCTTGGAGGTGTGGGATGGCAGTACGTCCGAATGCGCGTGTCCCGAAGGCCGCTATCGACCGATGGCGTGGGGTGATCGAAGCCGCGGTCACCGCTGGGCCCACCGCTGCTCGGCAGGCTGGTCGAGCGACGGATGTCATCCGCCAACAAGTGCCGCCGATCAGCCGTACCCCTGAGCGACCTATCAGCGAGCGCTCTTAACCCGCTGAACCCGCTGAGCTGACTGTTGACGCAGAGCCTGGCAAGCAGACGCACAGAAAGGTGCCTGCGGTGGCCGCAGAGCTTGCGGTGCTGCCACCGGCGGCGCTTGCCAAGAGTTCGTCGTCGAGAAGTGAAGAGGCGGGAACCACAATGTAGACCTTGGTCGGGGTTGATTGAACAACCTCGTATTCCATATTGGGCATGACCTCAACACCTGCAGCGCTCAAGGTCGCCGCAGGGTCCTTGATTAGGGCTAGGCGGAAGGTTTCATCGGTCAATGCACGAGCTATGAGATCGGCGTATTGGCGTTCCACATCCATGGTTGCCCCCTTCGTGGTCAAGTTAGACAAATCTTTCGTTTAATTCTATGTTGCGATACAGGGGAAAGGAACAGATGAAGAACCCTCAGAAAAGAGGGGGCGAGTATGGCTTCTGTCTGGGCTTGGAGTGATTTATATTCAGATAACTCCGTTCCACACTCAAACCGGGGCGCCGGTTCAACGATAGAGGGGTACAGATGGATGAGAATGTTGAACTTGAGCGGGCCTACGCCAGTGTGATTGGGCGAGTTGCGGTGGATTCAGAATTTCGCGCGGCACTGGTCGCCAATCCAGCAGCCGTGTTGAAGTCGCAGGGTATCGACTTCCCCGAGGGGGTAGAGCTTGAAGTTCTTGAAGCGTCTGCCACGAAGGGATACATCGTGCTCCCCGATCAGTCGGTGGTGAGCGATGAACTCTTGAGTGCTGCAGCCGGTGGCGGAACGGCATCGACGGCTGGCACGGCAGGAAGTTTGTTGTGTTTTACCGGGCCATCCACGATGGGGACAGCCGGTAGTGCCGGTTCGGTATGTAAATGACCAGCAAAGAAAGGTGATCACCATGATTCCTGAGGAAGAACAATTTCGTGCCTACACTGACGTCATTTCCCGAGCTGCGACCGATGAGGGTTTTTACCAAGTTCTCAAGGCGGATCCCCGGGGAGTATTGGAAGCCGCTGGCATCACGGTTCCAAATGAAACAGCGGTCAAGGTGATACGCAACACCTCGGAAGAATTCCACATTCTCGTCCCAGATCTCGCTTCAGTCAATGATGAAACGCTTGCTGCTGTTGCAGGTGGTTCATGCGCGGGTTCAGCTGGGTCTGTGAGCACTGCATCCACATTAGGTACATGCTTCGGCTCGGTTGGTTCCGCTGGATCCGCTGGATCTGCGTAATCGCCAAAGCTTCAGCAATTGCGTTGTCCGTGATTTAAAGTGTCGTTGGATAAGGAGAATTCCATGGAAAATCAAGATCAAGGGCGCCTGTTCATGAGCGTAGTAGCCCGCGCAGTGAATGACGAGGCATTCCGAGCAGCGTTGTTGGCAGATTCCAACGCCGTCCTCCGAGCAGAGGGCGTGGATGTACCCGTGGGAGTTGAGGTGACCGTTGTCCAGGCCTCACCGACACAAATGTTCCTTGTACTGCCTGATCCAAGTGCAGTTAGCGAAGAATTGCTCGCGGCCAGCGCGGGCGGAAGCACGGTTGGCTCAGGTGGGACTGTGGGATGCGCTGGGACATTTATTGCATGTGTCTCCACCGTGGGCAGTGCGGGTACCGCTGGCTCCAAGTAGGTACGTAGTCAATTCATCCGAAATTCACATAATGATTGGAGTGTTATGGCTAGCGAAGACCAAAGTCACTTTATGTATGCGGTAGTGGCGCGCGCGATGAGCGATGAGGCGTTTCGCGTTGCGCTGACTGCTGATCCGGCTGCGGTGCTGCGAGCAGAAGGATTAGACATCCCTGCAGACGCAAAGATCACGGTGTTACAGGCATCCGCAAGCGAAACATTCTTAGTACTCCCAGATCCCTCAGCAGTAAATGATGAACTCCTTGCGGCGAGTTCAGGTGGCAGCACCGTAGGCACCGGCGGAACCGTTGGCTCAGTTGGTACGGCTTCGCTGACCTCAACCTTCATTGGAACGATGGGAACTGTCGGCTCAGCAGGAACTGCCGGCTCCGCGTAATTTAATTTTGTCACTTCGACGAATAAGGATTGGAAAACCATGGAGAATGAAGACCAAGGCCGTGTTTTTGTGGCCGTAATCGCCCGGGCCATGAGTGATGAGGCCTTCCGCTTAGCACTCGTTGCAGACGCAGCCGCCGTACTCACGGCCGAAGGCGTTGAAGTTCCAGAAGGCATGTCAGTCAACGTGCTGCAGTCATCTGCAACACAAGCGTTCATTGTGTTGCCAGATCCAAACACTGCTAACGATGAGCTTCTTGCGGCTTCCGCTGGTGGCAGCACCGTTGGCACTGGCGGCACAGCAGGGACCTTTGCCTGCTCAACGGCCCCAGCATGCGCTTTCTCTGTAGGAACAGCAGGTTCAGCCGGCTGAATTTAGGCTGCATTGTCAACATTGATGGGCGTGATGGTCTCAATCATCACGCCCATCAGTCATGTCTGCGGCGTCGTATCGACGAGCGTGTATAAAGCAAGTTGTGCGTGAGACCTTTTGTGCAGGTGATGAAGATGTCTCCGATGTGCTTGTTTTCCCATGCTTTTCAACGTCTTCACTCAATCGGGTGATAATGCAATCCTGACTGAGGCAACGAGTGCGTCCACCCAGGGGTACACGTCTGCGTAGCGCGCAGATGTAGGGAATCTTGCGTAGATGCCTATTGATCATTGGGGAACAACGATTTCTTGAGGATTTCAATCCCGGGGGTTGGTTATGATCGCAACGTGAAGTTTATTGTGCTGGATGATCATGAACTCGTGCGAAATGGTCTGCAACAGCAGTTGATTGCGGATTTCCCCGGATGCACCATCCTTTTTTTGGGTGACGACGTACGTGAAGCGGTTCAAGTCGCCCGCACTTGGGGTAGCGACTGTGCCATCGTTGATCTAGATCTCGGTGATGGTCGCTCTGTGACTGATGTGGTCGGGGCCTTCACGAAACTGGACATACCAGTGGTTGTTGTCAGCGCGTTGGCTGCAGCTGGTGTTCTTGAGTCAGCGATGGCCGCTGGTGCACGCGGATTTGTAAGTAAGCGATCAGCAGTAAATCAGTTGGCTATCGCGGTGAAACATGCCATAGATGGCGAAACATTTATCACGCCAGACCTAGGACAAGCGTTAGTCAATGGTGTGATGGATGTTGAGCTTTCGAAGCAGGAAAAGCGAGCGCTGATTTTGTATGCTTCTGGGCTCACGCTCGAAATGGTGGCCAGGCGTATGGCTATTGCCCCTACGACTGTCAAGCATTACATCGATCGAGTGCGTGAAAAATACGCGGCGTCAGGACTCAACGCTCGCACAAAGATTGAACTGGCCACAGTAGCGAGATCGCAGGGCCTCATTCCCTAGTGATCACTGGGCAATTTCGCGATCGCTCTACGAATGCTCAGCCGAACTTCATTAGGTTCGCTGCGGGCAGTCCATTCAATTAGGCATCCACTTTGAGCGATCAGCATTGAGAATGGAAGCGACTGAACATCGGGAATCAGCATCGCAAACTCATCTTCGTCTTCATCTCCGATGGACATGATGGTGACGTGTTTCAACGAGACGCTGCGCAGTGCCAAGAGAAAATAGTCGACTACAGGCACGGGTAGCGGGTCCTCTCTGGTTGGTCTCGACAACTCAACGGGAGAGATTCCAATTCCAAGGCCGTTCGCTGTGATTCGCAACCGATCAATGATTGTTTGCAGAGTGGGGCTTCGCTCCATGTCTTGATTGATGTTGGAGCGGATTCTTGCCGAACATGTAGCAGCGTGCCCCATGGCTTCCAAGGAGTCAGCAAGGAGTGAGCCTTGAGCGATGCGCACCAGAAGATCTCTAGTGTCCTGGTCAACAAGTCTCCAGCCATTTTCTAGAGCCGCCCGTCTCGTCTCACTCCGGAGTTCTGCTTCGTACAAGTCTTGCGACCCCAGTTGCTGCCTTTCTCGCGATCGATCGAAAACGAAATCTGTCCAGAGAACAAAAACGGTCACGGAGGCAAGGTAAGCGGAGTAAATAATGACAGAGACGGCGGATGAAGTTGGGCAGGATGCGGGGAGCCCTAAAGCCAGGATGGTGCCCAGGGTTGCGAAGAATACGACTACTCCAACTCGCATCCAAACATTTCGGAATGCCAACACAACGAGTATTGCGCCGCCACCATTGAAGGTGGTGATAATCCAGATAATGGACCCAGCAGCGCCGCAACCCAGAGGACTAGACGTAGCTAAATAGGTAACGCCAAGGACACAGAGGCCAGCAGATGAAGCCACCCAGGGGCGAAGTGATGAATTCCAATAGAGAACCAGCCACGCATTAAGTCCGATGAATGCCCAGGCAAGTGCATTAATGAGTTTGGATTCGATGAGGGGAGCAGAAATTGCACTGATTGTGAAAAGAAGGAAGAGATTCGTCGCGAAAAGACCAAGTCTGGCGGCGAATGAATGATCCACTAGATGGTGAACGGGAAAGAACACGAGTCGCTTCGTTGCGGTGAATTGTCGTGGGAACGCCAGCGCGACAGTCGTGCCAACATCTTTGGTGCTTTTGAAACTCGCAGAGCCATTGATTGAATCCATGCCGCCAGCAAGAGTACTGCGAAGACCAAGACGCATCGATTGATTTTGGCTCATTCCTCGGCCATGGTCAGTAATCTCAACGAGGGCGGTTAACGCGTTGGCACTTATTTGTATCTCGACTATTCGAGATCCAGAATGACGAATAGCATTGGACAGGGCCTCAGATATGGCGTCGACAAGAATGGGCACGACAGATTCTTGAATGTTGAAATCGACGTCACTCGAGACCCTGACTGTGAGGTCGAATCCCTCAATGAACTCAATCGCTCGGTTGACCACTTGATTTATGGTGAGCGAATTCCCAATCTTGTGGGTCGTGTCGAGCAATGTGATGTCTCTTTCGGCACTTCGCTGCGCCATTGTTGAATCAATCGATCCTTGAGAGATTGCATCCAAGGTATTCAGCAGTGTCCCGTGGATTCTGCTGATAACTGCTTGGCGAACGCTTCGAAGTTCGCCGAGTTGTGTATCGATTTCAAAAACGCGCAAGAGCGCTTTGCTTTCCCGATCGACATCGCTGATCAAACCAACCCATGCATTCCGAGCCAGAATCAGGCCGGTTGCGCTAATGAGAACAAGCCCGGCACCGAACTTCCAGCCATAGAGCTGGAATTCATTGAAGTTTAACGATGGAGGGTTAAGAAAGGTTATGACCGCATCGATTCCAGTTAGCAGCACCACCACAGCGAGTGCATACTGCCAGCGAAACGCGAAGGCCGCGGCCATGGCTATTGCAAATGTTGTGTGCGTCGCAGGTTGCCATGAATTTGCGGTCCATTGGTTATCCAGTGCAAAAGAAATCAGAATTACTGTGTTAAGTAATATTTGAACAGTGGCCCGGATGATCAACGATCTGATTGTAAAAGAGGCAATCCAAAGTGAAAAAGCAATCAGGAACGCAAGCGCATGAGGCGCGTTCACGTGGTTGCGTTGCAATATCAGCAGTGCGGCGATTGGAAGGAACACACCAACGCCCGAGGCGATAAGTGCCGTATTCTCAGCCTTAGGGATAAGCGCGCTCAGCAGAACATGAGTAGTGGTGCGACTTGCAGTCAAATTATCCGCGCCTTCGTTGACGGCCGAGGCATCATTGAAGGTGTCCATTACTTGAAGACTACCGATTTACTTGTGTCGGATACATGATTTGCGGATCGAGAGGCATAAAGCCGTTGCGTACCACTGAGTATGGAGGAGCACGAAACCCAAAAATGGAAGATGGGCGTGCAGCGATCCAGCGGCGGCGACGTACATTGCCATCGCAACGCCGCCTGAAATTTGAACGGCGCGCAGCCCAAACCTGACGCCGCCTAGGGTTCCGCGCTTGTCATCAGGAGTTCGTTTGTGCCCTCTTGGAGCCACCAATCCTCGGAGAAAGGACTCGCATTCGCTGGCAAGAAAAATGGCATGGGTCTAACCAGAGTTTGGTTGATACTCGGGGTTGTGTGGTGCACACGTTGCATTTTCAGCCGAGCACATCATCTCAAACTCGACCGGCGCGAGCTTGCCGAGGGCGCGTTGACGACGGCGGCGGATGTTCGTTGTGTCCATCCAGATAACGATGATGGAGCAAAGACCCTTAAGACTATCCCGGTCCGTGTTAACCGGATTCGGGTCAACACGGATTATGTCGCGGATTGGTTTCTTGTCTGCAGAGGGAGATGGCTGGTTCTTGAGCACGGCTGATGTCGCGCAGGCGTTTGTGCGCCTGCTGTGAGATCCGGCCAGATCGGGGCCTTTCGTGGTTATCGGGTCTGGTAGAGACAGCGGAGCGGGTGAGCACGTTCCGCCGCTACGTGACCACCGCTCGTCGGCGGCGGCGCGGCCGCGTAGGTGTGCCGGGGATTCGCCTACCGGGGGCCTTGAGACGTCTGCCGAAGCCCTCGCCCAACTCGCCCAAACCTACCCCACCCCACCCCACCCCACCCCACCCCGCATGCATCCCCGTCGCGGGGGTAGACAGCGGAAACCCTGGGACAAACGGGGGTTAGGGGACGTAGTAGATGGGATTGGGGTAGGGGAAGCCAGCGGCTGTGTGGCCGCCGGCAAGATCGCCCACCTGATCGCCGATATTGAGGCCCAGTCGCCATCCGTCGCGTCTCCATTGGGCCGGCCGCGCCGACTTGAACTGAGTCGCGCTGAGCGACTCCTGCGCTGCGGAGCGCAGCGCGAACGTTGACCAGCCGATGCTGCCGGGCTTGCGCAGGCAGGCTTCGGTGTCGGCGCGTTGGGTCTCGCGGCGGCCGCTCAGCAGGAAGACTTGGGCCCTAGGGAGCTTGACCTTGTTGAGGAGCGCTCGGACGGGTGCGATGGCCGGGAGCGCTACGGCGGGGTTTGCCGTGATGACCAGCGTGAGGGAACCGGTGATGAGTTCGATGGCGGCGAACGTTTTGGCACGGGGATTTGTCGCGAGCGGTAACCTATCGACCTGTGGGCCTCTCGGATCTGATCTACCGCGTGTATGAGCGACAGCTCGCCACCCAGATCCCACCCGACCGCCGTCCACGTCACGTCGGCATCATTCTTGACGGAAACCGAAGGTGGGCCGAGGCTCAGGGATCCAGCTCATCGGCGGGTCATCGAGCCGGCGCCGCGAAGATCGTCGATTTTCTTGGCTGGTGCGATGAGGCCGGGGTTGAGGTCGTCACCCTGTGGCTCCTGTCGACCGACAACCTCGCCCGTCCTCCTGTCGAACTCGAGGCACTCGTCGGCATTATCGAGGACACCGTCGGAAATCTCGCCGAGCAGGCACGCTGGCGAATCCACCCGGTTGGCGCCCTCGATCTCCTCCCTGATCACACCTCGCGGCTGCTCAAGGAAGCCGAGGCTGCTACCCGCAATATCGACGGTGCGATCGTCAACGTTGCAGTCGGCTACGGCGGGAGGCGTGAGGTGGTCGACGCCGTTCGTTCGCTTCTGCAGGCGCATGCGAGTCAGGGCACGACCCTCGACGAGCTGGCCCAGTTCATTGACGTCGAACACATTGCGGAGCACCTCTATACGAAGGGCCAGCCGGACCCCGACCTAGTGATCCGTACGTCGGGGGAGCAGCGGTTATCGGGGTTCCTGCTCTGGCAGAGCGCCCACTCGGAGTTCTACTTCTGCGAGGCCTACTGGCCCGATTTCCGCAGGGTCGACTTTCTACGGGCGATGCGGGCCTACGCCGAGCGGCAACGGCGGTTCGGGACCTGAGAGTTCACTCGTTGTCTATCCATCGGTGCGGCGTGTCGTCAATGACCGCTTGGTAGTGCGCCCTACCGTGAGGTGACGGGAGGGCAGCGGCCCTCCCCCGATTCCGTTCCGGGCCCCGCCCGCGGTGGCCATTTTGGGAGGCCACGTGTCAGGTTCGCTCAGACTCGTTCACGAACGTCGCACCTACGTGCTTGATACGTCCGTCCTGCTTTCCGATCCCAGGGCGCTCATGCGTTTCGACGAGCACGATGTCGTCATCCCGCTGGTGGTCGTGATGGAACTCGAGGCCAAGCGCGGCCACCCGGAACTCGGCTACTTCGCTCGAGCAGCCCTGCGAATACTTGACGACCTGCGCATAGCCCATGGCAGGATCGACGACCCGATGCCGGTTGGCGAGGCCGGTGGCAGTGTTCGTGTGGAGCTGCATCACACGGACACGTCGGTGCTCCCGATGAGCCTGCAGATCGGCGACAACGACAGCCGGATTCTCGCGGTGGCGCGCAATCTTGAGGCTGGGGGCTGCGATGTTGTGCTCGTGAGCAAGGACCTGCCGATGCGCGTCAAGGCATCGGCCGTTGGGCTCACCGCCGAGGAGTATCGCGCGGAACTCGTCATCGAATCTGGCTTCACCGGGATGGCTGAGATAGATGTCGCAGCCGAGGTTATCGATCGGCTTTACGACGAGTCGGTTATTGATCTTGACGTTGGCCGCGACCTGCCGTGCCACACCGGCCTTGTCCTCGTCTCCGATCGAGGGAGTGCCCTTGGTCGGGTGACCGCGGGCAAGCGGGTCCGTCTCGTCCGGGGTGACCGCGAGGCGTTTGGCCTGCACGGTCGCAGTGCCGAGCAGCGCATTGCCCTTGACCTGCTCCTCGATCCGGAGATCGGGATCATGTCGCTCGGTGGTCGCGCTGGCACCGGCAAGAGCGCGCTCGCCCTGTGCGCGGGGCTTGAGGCCGTCCTTGAGCGGGGACAGCATCGCAAGGTCATTGTGTTCCGTCCGCTCTTCGCGGTAGGTGGGCAAGAGCTCGGATTCCTGCCTGGTTCGGAGGCGGAGAAGATGTCGCCGTGGGGCCAGGCGGTGTTCGACACGCTCGGCGCAGTGACGACCCAGGAGGTGGTCGAGGAGATCGTCGATCGCGGGCTGCTTGAGGTGCTCCCGCTCACCCATATCCGTGGACGCTCACTTCATGACTCGTTCGTCATTGTCGACGAGGCTCAGTCCCTTGAGCGAAATGTGCTCCTTACGGTGCTCTCGCGCATCGGACGTGACAGTCGGGTGGTGCTCACGCACGATGTCGCCCAGCGTGACAACCTGCGTGTCGGACGCCATGACGGGGTGGTTGCGGTGGTGGAGAAGCTCAAGGGACACCCGCTGTTCGCACACGTGACGCTCACCCGTTCCGAGCGATCACCGATCGCAGCACTCGTGACGGAGATGCTCGAGGATCTCGATCCTGCCTGAAGGCCTGTGGATAACATGTGTATATAGATGTGAGCCCCGTCAAGTCCAAAAGTCCGATCTGCCCCGATGTATCCCCTAAGAGGGCCGCCAATGACTGAATTTCCACGGCACGTGGTGATCTTCAACACGTCTCGGGTAGGTGACAGATGAGCCACGACAAGGCAAATTAGTGTCGTAATCGTCAATAGACGCGCTCTGAGTTGGGAGATTTCGTATGCGCCGGTCTCGGAGGATCATCTCCGTTGCGACTGCCGTGGCCATCCTCATCGGTGGGCTCTCGGCGCCGGCGGCTCTCGCGGCCGATCCGGAACCGACCGCAACTCCCTCGGCAAGTGCAAGTCCCGAAGCCGAGTCGCGAGCGAAGGATGCCGGCGAAGCCCGCCTCGTGCGTGAATGGGGCTATGCGCAGGGCTTTGGCGCGGCTCGTGACACCAAGGGGCTCATGCTGAGCCTGTATCGAGGCAAGTGGTTCGTGAAGAAGGCCGACGACCGGCGCAGGTGCATCCTCAAGCGCGAGAGCCGCGCCGATT
>CAMDKQ010000041.1 GCA_945901095.1 Bifidobacterium breve | reverse complement strand
AACCGAGTACCGCGTCAATCTGGATCGCCGGGACTTTGAGGGCAAGAGCACGCAGTGGTAGACGAGGGCCGGGAAGGACAGGGAAGTTTCATCTACGCGCCATGGTGCTGAAGTAGGTCAGCGCTATCGTTCCTATACGGCATGCATTTCCAAACGGGGATTTCAATGAATTCAGCAACGATTGTCCGCAGCATCGTCACATTCATCGTCGGATCGGCGTGCTTCACGCTGTTCGTCGGGTCGCCAGCAGCCTCGGGCGCCAGCATCTACGACCCCGGGCCCGTGTCGCAGGTGCAGGGCGCCACGGGAGATGGAACGTTGACCGTCTCCTGGGCACCGGCGAATCCTGGAACGAGTTCGTACGGAACTTCATATTCGATCGTGAGTTACAAGGTCCACGCAAACGTCCCGGGCGTGAATTCGGTCGTGGCATCCTGCGAGACGCAGACCACGACGTGCACCCTTCGAAATCTTGTGAATGGAGTCGATCACTTCATTCAGATTACCGCGACGAACAACATGTACGGGACTTCGAATGTGTGGAGCCAGGGCCCTTGGAGGCCTTGCTGCTCCGTGCCTACCGCACCAGCATCAGTGGCCGCAGCGGCGGGGGACACGACAGCCTCAGTCTCCTGGACTCCACCGGCCAATGCGGCCAAGGCTGTCGGTCCCTTCAACTATCGTGTGGTGAGCGAACCTGCCGCAGTCGAGTGCAACACGTCTGGCCTTGCGTGTGAATTCCAGGGGTTGGTAAACGGAACGAGTTACTCATTCGTGGTGACTGCCAGCACCAGTTTTGGCACGAGTGCGGGCGCGCGATCCCCCTCAGTTTTACCGAAAGGATTGCCGGGGGCGCCCTCGGGCGTTGTCGGATACCTCGGCGAGCGCGGGCGTGTTGACGTGACGTGGGTTGGGCCGGCCTCGACGGGAGGCGTGACAGTCGTCGAGTACGTGGCCACTGCCAGCCCAGGAGGGGCAAACTGCATCTCCGCCGGCGGCATCTCGTGCACTATCGAGGGGTTAACGAACGGGCAGGACTATACGTTCACTGTTGCGGCCCGAAACGAGGTGGGATGGGGACCGGCGTCTGAGCCTTCCGCGGTGGCGCGGCTCATCGCAGGTCCGGGAAAGCCCAGAACCGTGAAGGTCAGTGTCGTACGAGGAAGTGCCAATGTTGCGTGGCAGTCGCCCGCTTCGACCGGGGGTCTCGTCGTCAGTAAGTACCTAGTGATGGCGAGCCCGGGTGGTCGCTCGTGCACTACGACGAAGACAACATGCCGGGTAACCGGGCTGGCTGACGGTGTCACGTTCACGTTTTCGGTGCAGGCATTCAACAAGAAGGGCCCAGGGTTGCCGGCTTCCTCAACCGCAACTCGCATGCCATCCGCTCCTGCGGCGCCGGCACCACCAGAGAAGCCGTCTCAGTCGCTGAGTTGAGATCCGCTACGATGAACGCGTCTCTGGTAAAGGGACAAGAATCTCGGGGGAGTCAAAAAAGTGAGTACGGGGAAGATGTGCGTTCTCGGTCACGCGAATGTGGCTGGGGCGTCCTTCTGTTCAATCTGCGGTCAGGCGCTCAGTGGTGGGCGTGCCGAAGTGCAGACCGGCACTGGCTCCCTCGAAAGTCCACTGCCCCCACCACGACGGAAACCTGCGACTCGCATCGCGGTACTGATGGGACTTGGGATTCTCGTCCTAATCGCCCTTGTCGCATGGTTCCCGGTGCGTTCAGCCTTGAACAGTACGACGGTCCCGAACGTTTCGGGTATGAATGGCAAGGATGCCGAAGCCGCAGCCGTGAGCGCATCCCTCGGGGACATCGTTGTCACGTCGGAGTATTCGAATACCGTAGCCGACGGGCTTGTTATGTCCCAGCAACCTTCGGCAGGCGAGGGAGCCACAAAGGGCAGTTCACTGGCGATTGTGGTGTCTCAGGGTCCACGACTGGTGACCATGACCGTCACAGAGGACGTTTCCGACGGGCTCTTGGATCTGGATCTTGATCTCGAATGTTCGACCTACATCATCCTGTTCTCGGCTACCTATGATGATTCTGTCGTGGTCGACGAGAACAACGTCAGGCTCAGTAGCATGACGTCAGCAGGCTGGACTGAGGATCCGTCCAATGGAACGTACTTCCCTTGCAACGCGCATGCGACGTTCGAAGGGGTGCCTGAGAACAGGGCCAAGTACCGGGTGAACCTGAGTATCGACGAACCGGAGAACAACAATCTTGGATGGGTCGCGGGCGACGAGGCTCGTGCGCAAGATTTTCAACTAGTGGATTAGGCGGGGGCGACATGAACTGCTCTGCGGGACACCAGAACGTCGAGGGGGCAGCATTCTGCGCCTCGTGTGGGCTCGCCATGGCGACTGCCCCACCGGGTGCACCGGTTCCTTGGCCACCGGCTACGGTGCCTCCCACTCCGTGGACAACACCGCAGACCCCCACTCCGTGGACAACACCGCAGACCCCCACGGCTTCGTGGCCGGCGCTACCGCCCGCTGTCGGATATGGGCAGTATCCGTCGTTGCAGCGGCCCCAGAACGGAATGGGAACGGCGGCACTGATCCTCGGGATCCTTGGGCTGTTGTTGTTCGGATGCATCTTCGGAGTGCTCGCTGTCATCTTTGGATCGATCGGGATCAGTCGAGCGAACGCTGGGCGGGCCAACAACAAGGGCGTTGCGGTCGCTGGTCTCATACTCGGCATCGTGGGCATCGTCGCCTGGTCGCTCATTATTCTCGCTTCCGCAGGGGGCTAGCGGACGTCATGGCTATACGCATGAATGGTCACGCGAACGCACCCGATGCAAAATTCTGCGTCGTATGCGGACTTGCTGTTGCCGCGACCGCGCCCGTTGCTGCGCAGGAATCCCTCGGCCTTGCCCGGCGGGTGCCCGAATTCTGGTCTGGTTTCAGCGCCCCGATGCCGGCCGTGAACATCACGATGACGATCTATGGAACCGACGGCTGCTCGATCGGGCTTGGCTACCTCGACGTACCCGGCTCGATCGTCGTGCTCTCGGCCTCGGAACTGAAGGGAAACTCGTGGCTGTTTCAGGCGACTCTCGGGGACTGATGAGCGGGCAAGAGGTGCACCGATGAATTGCTGCTACTGCCTTGCGACCGCTCATGCTGAACGTGCTCCACGTTGCTGGCATTGCCAGGCTCTGCATCATCGCGACTGCTGGTACGCCAATGGTGGATGCGCGCAGTTCGCGTGCCCGGCTGGCCCGAGAGGTGCGTCCTGAGATGAACCCACGAATCCGAAGGCTCGAAGCGGACTACCGCGAGCTCCGTGCCCGATTCGACGGTGATCCCAACATCACGATCACCCCGATCGGGCCCATGCCCCCTGAGAAGTACCAGTTGATCTACCGCGTCCAGTCCCTCCGCCTTGACGGCTCGAATTCGCCCGTCCGCAGCAACATGACGGTTGTCACTCTCACCCTTCCGGCGGACTACCCGCGAGGCAAGCCCTATGCCGAGACCATCGACCAGGTGTTCCATCCGAATTTCGGGGCCTATGTCTGCATCGCTGACTTCTGGGCTCCCGGGCAGACACTTGCAGACATCGTCGCGAGCATTGGAGACATGCTTCAGTACAAGAAGTACAACATTCGAAGCCCCCTCAACGCGGTGGCGGCCGAGTGGGCGAATACGCATGCCGCGAGCCTGCCGATCGGCAACGTCGAGATCGGATCATTCGGACAGTCAGTGAACGTGACGATGGGCTCGGTGTCCGTCGTTTCTGAAAACGAGGGGGGAACCGCATGAGCGATCAGGACCAGCCAAGCCAACGTATCCGAATCACGGAGGATGATGTCAGCACTCCGGAGGTGAGTCGCCGGGTCGAGGAAATGTCCCAGGCACAGAAGGTCGCACTCGTCCGGACCGTCGGTGACGCCCCCGCACGCAAGTCGGGCGCTGGCGTGGCCATCCTTACCCTCACTATCGGGGGTGCTGCGGGCGGACTGCTCGCCTTCCTTGCTATCAAGCTGCTCGACGCGGTACCGGGTGTCGGCGATGCCCTTTACGAGAACGCATTTCTTAGCAACATGAGCTTTACCTTCATGCTTGCCGTTTTCATCGGCGCCGGCGTATCGCTTGCGGATGTGGTGATGAACAAGAGCTGGGCCAAGTTCGGCTCGGTCGCTGCCATCGCCGTGCCCGCTGCGATCGGGGCTGCAATCGTCATGGGGCTGGTCGCCCACATCTTCTACTCGGCTTCGATGGACTGGCTCTACAACTCGGCCGTCGACAAGGTCACGACCGGCGAACTATCCGAATCGCAAGCCGAGTCTTATATGTCCTTGAGGATGCACCCCATTCGAGGCTTCGCTTGGATGCTCGTCGGGGTCAGCGCCGGTATCGCCGCCGGTGCCGCCTCGCGATCATGGAAGCGGCTCGGTCTGGCGGCCCTGGGCGGCGCGATAGGAGGCTTCCTCGGAGGCTTTCTCTTCGACTTCATTGCTACATCGGATTCGACCCTGTTGTTGGCCCAGATTGTCGGAATCGTTCTTCTTGGCACCCTGATCGGCTTGGCAACTGCCCTCATCGAGCAGGCAGGCAAGAGCCGTTGGATAGAAATCGTTTCCGGAGGATTGGCTGGCAAGCAATTCATCCTGTTCAAGCAGGAGGTCACCTTGGGTTCATCGCCAAGTGCAGACATCACCTTGATCAAGGACGCCGGCATCGCCCCTGTTGCCGCCGTTTTGAGGGTACGAGGCAATGCCTGCCAGGTTGAAGGTTTGCCGGGGGTGAATGCGCTTGCGGTGAATGGGATTCCAGTCCAGTTCAGCATGCTGAGCGATTCCGATGTGGTGACCATCGGATCGACGCAGCTGCGCTTCCGTGAGAAATCCTCCGACAACACTGTCCCCGGAGCTTTGAAGAATTGAGCCTGATCACGCTCGGCCTCGGCGTGGCGGCCCTGGCCTTCGGTCTGGCTCCAGCAGCATCGCCATTCGACGTCCTCGACAGCTGCTTCGTCGTCGAGACGTCTACGGGGGCAGTGGGAGCCGGGTTCCTCGTTGAGCCAGATCTGATCGCGACGGCTGCCCATGTGGTTCAAGACTCGAATGGTGTGCGATTGTCGACAGCGGCGCCGAGTGCCCGACAACTCGAGGGCGAAGTTGTGTTCGTCGACGTGCAACGTGACGTGGCGCTCATTCGCCTAACGGGGTTGCCGGATCTACCCGTACTGTCGCTGGCTCGAGACCTCCCGTTGCCGGGAGTGACGGTCTACGCCATAGGCAGCCCGATCGGCGAACTTGTCGCGTCGCGGGGCTCGGTCACCAGAGTTGAAGGTGGACTCATCGAGTCCGATGCCCCGGTGGATCCGGGAAGCTCCGGCGGGCCGCTCATCGATGAGGCAGGCGCAGTTCGCGGGCTGGTCGTGAAGCAGGGAACCTTTGGTGGTCATGCCTTCGCCGTTCCATCAGCGGTGGTCAGCAGCGTCATCGCGACATGGAGGGAGTCGGGGGATCAGGGCTCGTCGAGCGCGACCGACTTTGGCCAGCCAACGTCTGGCGCCTGGCCTTTGGCCATGTGGGCGCCGATCGCCTTTCTAGCCGCTGGGACCGTAGTGCTGATCTCGATCGGCATCACAAGTCGTCGCCGGATGCGAAGGCAGCCGGGTCGAATAGTTATCAGAATGGATGAGGAGTACAGGAATGTCTGAACTGAACGTCGTGATCACGGATGCAACGGGGGCGCGCAAGCAGGAGGCAACGGTCCCGGCCAACGTTCCATCGGTACGCATCATCGCGAAACTCGTTGAACTGCTGAACCTTCCATTGACGGCACCTGACGGCCAGCCGATGTCGTATAAGTTCCACCACCTCCAAACGTCGAAGCAGCTCCTAGACAGTCAGTCGCTCGCCGACGCGATGGTTTCGGACAACGACACACTCCGGCTCGTACCTGAAATCACAGCAGGCGGGCTCCGATGCTTGACCTGATTGAGAGCCGCTACGACCGGCAGGAACGCATTTCCTGGTGGGATCAGTCGAAGCTCAGGGCGGCCCGAGTGCTCGTTGTCGGTGCAGGAGCCCTTGGAAACGAGATCGTGAAGAACCTCGCCCTTGTCGGAGTGGGTCAGATCGACATCGTCGATATGGATTCCATCGAAGGATCGAATCTTGCGCGGTGCGCATTGTTCCGGGATAGTGACCGCGGCCGGCCGAAAGCCGAGGCTCTCGCGCATGCCGCTGCGGAGATCAACCCTGAGGTCAGGCTGGCCGCCTACGTCTGCCCAGTGCAGCAACTCGGCGCCGCGTGGCTCCTCCAGTACGACGTCGTCATTGCTGGTCTTGACAGCAGAGAGGCCCGTCTGTGGCTGAACGCTTCATGCCGACGCATGGGTATGCACTGGATTGACGGGGCGATTGAAGGGCTGCAGGGCATAGTTCGCGTCTTCGGTCCGGAGGGCGCTTGCTACGACTGCACGCTGGGTGAGAAGGACCGGGCGGTGATCAGCCATCGCCGCTCGTGTGCGCTGCTCTCGCCAGAGGAACTTGCGTCAGGCAAGACACCGACAAACGCGACGACGGCATCTGTGGTGGCCGGACTTGAGGTGCAGGAGGCCATCAAGATGATCGTCGGCCGATTGGACCTGCTAGCACTCACCGGAAAGGTGTGGAGACTCGATGGCGAGACGATGATGACCTCGGTCGTCGAGTACACGGAGGACCAGGACTGCATGTCGCACGAGTTGGTGGAGACGTGGGTCTCGGCACCAGCCGAGTACGCATCGCTGCAGGACGTCATCACTCAGGTTGCGCTGGCACGGAACTGCCCGGTCGATGCCGTCTATTTTCCGGACGACGTGATCACAGTGGAGCCGTGCGCCAAGTGCGGGGGAGGCGAGCAGGTCATCGGCCTGCGTCCGCTCCTCAGTCTTGGCGCCGGTCGCTGCGTGTCCTGCGCATCCGCGCTCCGGATGGAGAGTCGAACCTCGATCGACACGACGGATGACCTGAGTTCAGTCGCATGGGATAGGTGGCTGTGGCCCAGACGTGAAGCAATTTCGTTGCGCGTTGGCGACGAATACGTCCATGTGATCTTGGAGGGTCGGTCATGACTGATATTTCAAGCGGATTAGTGCGCCTATCGCCGTCGGCGCAAGGCATCGTCGAGGACCATGCCTTCAGCCGCATTGATGTCGAGGTTGGGGGGTTTCTCCTAGGTCGAATCCGAGGCGACGATACCGAGATCGTGTCGGCCAAGCCGGCACTGACAGCGGAGTCGAACCAGACTCACTTGACGATCACGCACGAGGCATGGGCCGAAATCCTTGAGGTCATGGACTCCGACTACCCGGGTCTTTCGATCGTCGGCTGGTACCACACGCACCCTGGATTCGGCTTGTTTCTTTCCGACTACGACGTGTTCATTCAGCAGAACTTCTTCGGCTCGCAGGGGCAGATCGCAATGGTGGTCGATCCGCTGATCGGGGAGTTCGGGTACTTCGTTGCCCACGACGATGTTGCGACACAGATTGGCGGGGGCGCCACTGCCCGTCCAGCAGCGGCGTCACCTGGAGTCGAGCGAACTCAAGCCGTCGCGGCTGTCCGAGCTGGATCGGCTCGATCCGGCCGCGTGTCATGGAAGGCCCCGGTGGTCGCCGTGGCAGTGACAGCAGTCCTCGTCGGTTCGGGGGCGTGGTTCGTCGGCAGTATGCAGGGCCAGGATGCCGGACGGTCGGTTGCCACCGGCGAGTTGGCTGCTGTCGACGCGCAGGTTTCACAGCTGCAGGGACTTCTGGCATCTGCCGAAGCGCAGGCACCGGCACTGCAGGCACCCAGCGCCGAGGTTCCTGCTGCGGTGCCGGGACTGGTGCTGCAGTCGGGTGACCCAGTCTCGGTGGTGGTCGCGTACATCGTTCGAGACGGTGATAGCTGGTGGAGAATCGCCCAACGTCAGTATGGCGAGGGAAGCCGCTTTCGGGAATTGCAGGACGCAAACCCAGCGATCACCGTGCTTGAGCCAGGCCTCGAGTTGAAGATTCCCCAAAATGCACTGATCCAGCAGGGCGCGACGGTGGTCACGCCGTGAGCGGCTACTGCAGCGCGTGCGGACAGCCGCGAGTGCACGGAGACATCTTCTGCTCCGGTTGCGGCACCAAGTTCCAGTCCGTGCCACGGCTATGCCCGACATGCGGTCAGACATGGCCAGAGCAGTCTCGATCTGAGCAGCCTGCCCTTCAGCTTCAGCAGGTCGACGGGGCGCTTGCGTCAGTTGAAGTGCGCGCCAATGACTCGTTTCCCGATGTACCGGCTCGAGGTGCCTACTCTTCGGATGACGGCCCGGTCTATTTTGATGGTGCCTCCTGGTTCCGCTCCCGCGACCTCGGCGGCGTGTGGATTCCTATTGCTTCCGAACTCCTCGCTGCATTCGACCCCCTTGCACGTCATGCAGCACTTCTCGTTGCCGAGGCGTCACGTCAAGGAAATCTAGACCTGCCTCGGGGGCCGCTGCTGGGACCGGACTACGTACCGGAGCGAGATTGCGGAAACTGCGGCTTCGAACGGCCATCGATGGCGGGACCTTGCCCGACGTGCGGGACGCTGAACACAGGTCCGGCGTTCATCCCAGGCGGCGGAAGCTGAGAATCTCTGCATAACGCATGACTGGCTCCGACAACCTTGGGCTCAGCGCGCAGATGGTCAGCGCGAAGTTGCTCAGCCTGCGAAACAGGAGGAATGCATGGAACCGCTGCAAGTGGGCGATCCTGAGACCATCGACGGATGGCGACTCGTGGGCAGGCTCTGGTCAGGAGGATCGATCGCTGCCTACATGGCCACAAAAGGCTTGCTGAGCGCTGAGTTGCAGGTGCTGAGGCTTGACACACCGACGTCTCACTTGATGGAGGATTCCTTCCAAGCGGAGGTTGAGCGCGTCGCTGCTCTGGGCGGTGGGCGCCTGCCATCGGTGCAGGGTTCGAGTATCGGCGACGAGCAGGCGTGGATGGCGATGGAGTACGTCCCTGGCACCGTCCTCAGCGACCTCGTGGCCACACGCGGGCCACTGCCGGAGGCCCGGTGGCTCGTCCTGGCTGACTGCCTGATCGGATCGCTCAAGGAAGTCCATGGTGCCGGTCTCGTGCACCGCGACGTGACTCCAGCGAGCGTCGTGTACGCCGGTGACCTTCCTCGAATGACTGGCCTAGGGATCGCGCAGGTGGCATGGAATGCGGGATTGCCGGCGTCAGGGCTCTTCACCCGAACGCTGATGTGGCTTTCCCCCGAACAGATCGAGGGATCTGAGGCAACTGCAGCTTCGGACCTTTTCTCAGCAGGGAGCACCCTTTCGTTTGCGGCCACCGGCCGACCCCCGTGGGGACCATTCGGCACCCCCACTGCAGAAGTTGTCGACCGGATCGTCCGGTCGGCACCCAATGCCGAAGGCGCGTCGTATGAGCAACTGCGACTCATCTCCGCACTCACCGCAAAGGCGAGCTCCTTCAGGTCTGGCAATCTCGACAGGATCGGCGAGGTACCGGACGAAGCTCTCCAGTTCACTGACAGCACCTTGAAGGTCGAGCCTGACGGGGCGAAAGTCGACGGCGCGCAACCTGCCGAGGAATTGCGCGACGACCACGCCGAGGTCTTGGGCACTGACGCCTCGGTTGCGTCGTCGACACAGGTGAGGACGAACCCTGCAGTCCCGGTCGCAATGACGGTCGACCGGTCTGATGCCCCCCAGGCGATGGCAAACCTGCGATCGAAACGGAACGTTTTGGTCGTGGGCACTGTGGCAGGCGTCGTCATCGTGGCTCTTGGCCTCCTCGCGATCGTGGGTTACCGATCCGCGACGGATTCCTCCCAGGATGCGGCGCCCGTGCCCGTGCCCGTGCCCGTGCCTGCTCCGGCATCGTCGCTAGGCAGCAACCCAGAAGCCTCGGCCGAGGCAGGTGCCGCCGCGGTGCCACCAACGTACGCAACGCAAGTGGACTACAAACAGGGCTCGATCCCCGATGGGAGTTTCCCAGGGACCCTCGAGTGGGAGTTTGATGTCTGTTCATTTGACGGGCAATTGGCCGAACCGAAGACGTTAGGCAGGATCGCTCTGTACGAAGTCAGGGGAGGCAAGTGGGCGAGGGTCCCTGCGACGCCTGTCATTTTGAAACCGGGACGATGCAAGGAGGGTCAGGTCAATGTCACGATTCAGGGGGCTGCGACTGCTCCGAAGGCGGACCAAGTCGGGCTCGGTTGGCTTGACTGCGTGAAACACCGGGTCATCACACCGGAGACAGAGAAGTTCGCCAAGTCGTACATCGATTTCTGCGTGCAGGCCAAGGCCGATGCAGCATGAGGTCGGAACCTGATGGGTCCGAGGCGGCCACGATCACAGTCTTGGCCACATCCGGCGAAATGGCGCCACCAGGTGTGCTGAGCACGACGTCGAAGGCTGCGGTCGAGATTGCCATGACTGACGTGATGCCGGCGTGCACTGAGGTTGGCGGACCGATGAGTTGGGGGGAGTGATGACTGTGGGCATGTCGTGGCCGTTGGGGGTGATGCATGGTTGATTGGATTCTGAATCCATACGGGGTAGGCCTTGGCTCCTACATCATCCTGTGGATTGCGCTGCTGGTGATTGTTCCTGTCTCATTTGTCGTTGCGTTGGTGAAGGTTTTGCGCAAGAAGCCTTGACTGCCGCTGCGTAAATCTATTGGGCATCCCTGACCCATGAGCGTGACGCTTCTGGTGCGGGCGTTGACCTCCCGCGAGCTACGGCGCACCGTCGTGGAGGAGGGCCGGAGATCGATGCACTTCCCCGGGCGTCGCGAGCGCGCGCTCGAAGTCAATGAAACGATCGAAGAGGTCAACTGCCTCGAACGCCCGGTTTCGCCGCTTGCCGACGTTGACCTGACGGATCACGCCAACCTCGACGAGCCTTGCGATCGCCTCGTTGACCTTCTGAGGTGGGCGGGAGAGGTAGCTGGCCATCGTGCCTGCCGTGAACACTGGGAGGGCCGGCAGGGCGTCGACGATCGCCGCCGCGGCCGACGCCGCGCGCAGGCGCCCGGCGCGATCGCGCATCTCCCGGTTCCACGTGGCAAGCGTGACGGCGAACTCCTGGGTGTCACGGCAGGCGCGACCGGTCGCGTCTGTGAACATGTCCACCCAGTTCAGCAGTCCCTGCTGGCTGCCGTCTGTCTGGCGGGCCCCCACGAGCGCCGCGATGTACGCGTCTGTCTGCGTCGCCAGCACCAGGCTCACCGGCGGAACGACCGTCGGGGCGACACCTCGCCGTCGGAGCACCAGCTGGATCAGGGCGCGACCCGCCCGCCCGTTCCCGTCGGCGAAGGGGTGGATGGTCTCGAACTGCACGTGCGCGACCGCAGCCTGGACCAGCGCCGGATGCTCACTTGATGTGAGGTACGTGGCGAGGTCCTCCATGAGGGGGCCGACCAGTTCGGGCGGCGGTGGAATGTAGACGGCGTCCAGCGGCGTCTGGGACGTCCCTATCCAGTTTTGGGCGGGGCGCAGCACACCGCCGAACCTGGCGTCCTTCGTCCGGGCGAGGGTGGCCTCATGGATGGTCAGGATGTCGTCCACCGTTACTGGGCGCGCAGGATCGCCCGCGACGCCGAGGGCCACCTCGATCGCGTGTATGTTTCCCAGGACGGCTTGCGCCGTGTCGTCATGGAGCTCAAGGTCGGCGCTGTTCGCCGCCTCTGCTCGGGCTAGCCTGCGCACCCCGATCGTTAGGCCCTCCATCCACGAGCTTGCTACGGCCTCGGCGCGAAGCAGGAACCGGGCCATCGGCTCGAGTTGCTCGAGACCGGGCTGGCCGGCGTTGAGGGAGTCGAGCTGGCGGGTGACGTTCGTCACCGAGTCGGCCAAGCCCGCCGGGATGTGAAGGTCGAGATCAGCAAGCAGGTCCGGCACGTACGCCCTGAAGTTGCCCGCCCTCCGAGTTGTGGGCGTATACCCGCCGGGATTCCCGGGCCAGCGGCGGTCAAGATAGGTTCCCACGAAGACCTCCTATGAACGGTTACACCCTAACCGTTCATACTGACGGTGCGTACGAACGGTTAGGTAACACGGTCGTGTGGCACATTTCGCGGAAGTATCGGGAGATTACGGCTCGTGGGATTGGGCAGGGCTTGTCGCAGAAGGTGATCGCGGATTCGCCCGGCTACCATTCGTTTACAGCCAATAGAGTTGCAATACGCCCATGATTGACGCTACGGATTGCGTTGTGGACTTCCGCCGGGGCTGTGGGTTACAGTTCTTTCACCTTGGAGGTGCCATGACTGTTCAGTTTATTCGTAGCGAGGCCGACGTGTTCCCCGCGGAGGCTTCTTCACGCACGGCCAAGCGCATAATGAGGGTTGATGTCGTGCTAGCTGACGGCGAGCGCGTGGAACTCAACGACGTCGCCGTTGAGTTGATGGAGCGCCTTCGCGAGGGCCTGGCGGAGTCCAAGGTCGCCCACCTGGAGATGGACGAAGAGACGATCTCCGCGGAGCGTGCAGCTGAGTTGCTGGGAGTCACTCGCCCCACCATCTACACGTGGCAGGACCGTGGGCGCCTCGGGCGAGTGAACGTCGGCGCGAAGCGCATGGTTCCCCTCGCGGACGTGGAGAAGCTGACGAACTCCGAGGTCCGCCGGGACACGTTTGCGGCAGCCCGTAGCCAGAACTTGCACGAGCCGGAGAAGCCGCTCACCAAGGATGAGATGCGCGACTTTCGAACGTTGTTCGAGTAGCCCAGGGTGACGGACGCGACACCAGACGAAGTTGTTCTGGTCAGTGGGTGCGTCATCCTGCGCGCCTTCGACGAGTTGGTCAGGGGCGGGACGCCCGATCTCGATCCGTTTCCGCCTGCCGATCCGGCCACTCCTGCTGCATCCGAGTTGTCAACGGGAGCCTCGCACCGAGTAGACAATGCTGGCTTCCGAATGGTGCTCGACGAACGCACGCTGACCCAAGCGTTGAAGCAATTACAGTCCGGGGTGGCGGCGCCTCGCTTCGCCGACATTGTTCAATACTGGGAGCCGGACTTCGTCATCGCCTCCGACGCCCGCGTTGTAGCTCGCTTCGAGGATGAACGGTGCGTGTTCGACCTTCGGCATGGGTCAGGAACTGCATCGCGGTGATCCGGTAGCGGCGCAAGCGACCATGCCGTCTGGCAGTATGGCGATGATTTCAGGGAGGACGGGGACAGGGTGCTCGACGATTCACCGCACTGGCAGGACGTCGGCGAACCGGCGACCCCGGCCGAGGCCGAGGCCCTCGATGCGATCAAGGCGATCCTGCCCGACGCCAGCCTCGTGTGGGCGTGGTCGAACCTGTCCTTCATCAGCGTGAACGGAAGGATGGCCGAGGTCGACCTCCTGCTGCTCACCAGGTCCGGGCTCACGGTGGTCGAGTTGAAGGGGCTGCACGGGCGCATCACCGGCAATCAGGGCTACTGGCGTCACAATGGCCGCGAGCTGAAGAACCCGATTCACGCGACGAACGACAAGGCGAAGTGGCTCAAGGGCGTGCTCGAGCACGAGGTGACGAGGGCCGGGGGCAACGGGCAGTTCCGGATTCCATTCGTTGAATCGATTACCGTCCTTCATGGGCGTGATTCGAAGGTCGAGCTCGACAGTCTTGCGAAGCAGAAGACCTACGGCCTCGACGGGTTCAACGTGCAGGGTCTGCCGCTCTTCACGATGTTCCTTGACGAGGCCACGGCGAACGGGCCGCGGGCGCTTGACATGCAGCGGGCGAAGGCGGTGAAGGCGCTGCTCGAGAGCGCTGGGTTCGCTGCTCCGGCCAGGGTTCGCATGGTTGGCCATTACGCCGTCGATCGGGCCGAGCCCGCAGATCAGGGTCCAACGTGGAGTGATGTGATCGCCGAGCACCCGAACCTCACGGGCGTTCGCAAGCGCATCCGGCTCTACGACATCCCGCGCGGCGCCTCGGCCGAGCGCCGGCAGCAGATCACCAGGTCTGCCCGGCGCGAATACGAACTGACCTCCGGCCTCAAGCACCCGGGAGTCGTTGCGCCGGAGGAGTTTTTCGAGGACCCTCAGGCTGGCCCCGCGCTGCAGTTCGCCTACGACGGCAAGGCCCAGCGGCTCGACCGATGGCTCGAGGCGAACAGCGACAGCCTCACCCTCGATAGGCGCCTCGAGCTGGTGAGGCAGGTTGCCGAGGTCTTGCGCTACGCGCACGGCCGAGGGGTGACCCACCGTGCGCTCACCCCTCGGCAGGTCTTTGTCACCCAGGCTGCCTCCGGTGAGATCAGGGCGTCGATCCGCGACTGGCAGACCGGGCGCGAGACCCCCGGCACCCAGACTGGCACTGCTGCTCCGCAGCCGACTCTGCTCCAGGGCACGCGCCATGTCGCAGACATGGCGGCGCAGGAGACATGGGTCTACCTCGCCCCCGAGATCTACCTTGCCGACGAGCCCGATGGAGTGGCCCTCGATGTCTACGGCCTCGGCGCCCTCACCTACCTGCTCCTCACCCTTCAGCCACCGGCGACATCGATGGCTGATCTCGAGCAGCGGATCCGGGGGAGTAGGGGCCTGGACCCGGCGATCGACCTCGATGGTGTCCCCGAGTCGCTGAGACAGTTGGTGATGCGGGCGACCCATCCCGATGCCCGCATGGACCGCACGCCCGACATTGCAGCTTTCCTTGCCGACCTCGACAAGGCCGAACTCGAACTGCATGCCGGGCAGGAGCCCGAGCCCGTGTTGGACCCACTCGAGGCGATTGCGGGATCGGTCCTCGGCGACCGGTTTATCGTCCAGTCCCGTCTCGGGAGCGGTTCGACGGGTCTGGCGCTGCTCGTCAACGACCTCACGCTGGACGAGGCTGAAAAGAGCACCGTCTTGAAGATCGCGCATGACGAGACCAAGGCCGAGCGACTCCAACACGAGTACGAGATCCTCGCATCGCTCGAAAGCGCCCGCATCGTCAAGCCAATTGGTGAGCCGTTCAACCTCGATGGCCGGCGCTGCCTGCAGCTCGAGAACGCGGGCCTGCCGACCCTCGGCACCCGCATCCGCGACGAAGGCCGTCTCACCTTCGATCAACTCGAACGGTATGGGGGCGACCTGCTCGAGGCCGCCGCCCACCTCGAAGCGCGGGGCGTGCTCCATCGCGATATCAAGCCCGACAACCTCGGCGTTCGGCCTGACTCAAGTGGGCGTCCACGCATCGTCCTGTTCGACTTCTCCCTGAGCCGCGAGCCGATCGAACAGGTGCGAGCGGGAACCCCGCCCTACCTTGATCCGTTCCTCGGCGGCGGCCGGCGGCCGAGGTACGACCGCGCCGCGGAGCGATTCGCCATCGCAGTGACCCTCTTCGAGATGGCCGCGGGCGAAAAGCCGGTGTGGGGCAGCGGCGAGGCTGATCCGGCGACGATCGCTGACGAGGTGAACCTGGCCCCCGACATGTTCGAGGCTCCGGTTGCCTCAGCGATGATGGCCTTCTTCCGCAAGGCGCTCGCTCGTGATTCAGCGCAGCGGTTCGGCGATCTGTCCGAGCTTGCCCAGTCGTGGGCCCAGATGTTCCGCGCCATCGATGCCTCGACGTCGCTCTCGAGAGCCGGAGCGGACGGAGACGAGAGCGGCGACATCGAGGCGCTCGACGTTCCGGTGACCTTGTCGACCCCGCTCGTCGAAGCGGGATTCTCTGCCCGGGCGCTCTCAGCCCTAGCGCGGCTTGACGTAGCGACGGTCGGCGAGCTGCTGGCGATCTCGCAGTTCCGGGTCAACAGCATCTCGGGCATCGGCGGCAAGACCCGAAGGGAGATCAAGCATCGGCTGCGCGATTGGCGTCGGAACCTCGTTGCTGAGCAGATCGCTGTCACGGTCGATGAGTCCCAGGAGCCAGAGCTCGGACGAGGCATTGACCGGCTCGTACATGCGTTTGTGCCGCGTGCCACCGGACGCAACGCGACCCAGGTCAGGACAGCATCGCTGTTGCTCGGCTTGCGCGGCCCTGACGATATGGCACTTGAGCCATGGCCCAACCTCACCGAGACCGCTCGGCACCTCGATGTCACCCCGCCTCGTGTCTCACAGATTGTCGACGACCTTCGCACCGCTTGGCGCAAGCTGCCGGCCAGTCCTGAGCTCGCCGAGGAGATTGAGTCGATCGTCTCCAGCCAAGGAGGGGTCGCGGAGTCATTTGAGGTCGCGCGTGCCCTGCTCGCCCGTCACGGATCTGCCGCGGTCGAACCCGATCGCACACTTCAGGCGATCGGCCTGGTGAGGGCGACCTTGGAATCTGATCTGGCCCGGGGGGTTGACTCCAGGTTCTCAAGCAGTCGCATCGGCCCGAGGATGGTCATTGCCCTTGAACCGAGTGACCCCCAGGCTCCACCAGCTGACGCGATCCTCGACTACGTGCGGCAGCTCGCCACGGTGGCCGATCGACTCGCAGACCGACCGGTCGTCGCGCTGCGCGCCGAGGCTGTCGATGCCCTCCGCAGCATCGCGGCACCCGAGCGCATGCAGCCGTTTACCGATGATCGCCTGCAGGAGATCGCCGCTGCTGCGTCGAAGCGCGCCGCCCGTGGTAGTCGCGGGGAGATCTACCCGGTCGGGCTCAATGCCGGGGTAGCGCTCAGGCTGACCCTCGCCGGTTCAGCGTTCGGCCGTCTCCATCTCACGCCACTGGCCCTGCGCCAGCGGGTGAGCGCTAGGTTCCAGGCAGCCGAGGCGTTGCCGGACCGGCCCGCGCTCGACCGGCTCGTCGAGCAGGTCGATCCGTCGCTGCGCTGGGACGGCACCGTCTACACGATGCCGACCAGCGTGACCGACGGACTGCTCCAGACCCGACTTGCCCTGACGATGCTCGGCGCCGGCGGCGAGGTCGTGCCCTTCAACGAGATTGACACCAGGCTGCGCGGTGCGCTCGCGAGCGCCCGCTACCTCACCCTCACGGTCGACCCGCGCCGGATCGACCAAGCGGCGTCGGTGCTCGCCGAGGAATACGGCGTCACGAGGGTGAACATCACCGATGTGCTCCTCTCGGCCGTCAAGGAGTTCGCGGTTGAGAAGGGGGTTGATTGGACGTTTCTGCTGCGCGTCGACTCCGCGGACCCATCGAGCGTCGACCGCTCGAACCTCACGGCCTTCGTGCGCGAGGCACTCGATCGCGCCCTGCCCGACATCCTCGCGCTGGAGCAGCCGCTCCTCCTCACCGACACCGCGCCGCTTGGCCGCTACGGGCAGGAGCACTGGCTGGCTCGCCTTGCCGATCTCGGGGCCCCGCGGCCTGCCGCTCGCTGGCACCTCGTGCCGTTCCGGGTGAGCGACGCAGCTCCGACCCTCGACAGTGCGGTGCTGGTTCCGCTGGGCGCCGATGGCTGGGTGCCGATCACGGCCGAGTTCATCGGCGCGAAGCGGACGGGCACCAGAACGGCACGGTTCGCGACGTAAGTGTTGCCACGAGTCCAACGTGGCGAGTTCGACGCCCTGGGAAGCAGGCTCGATTCGGGTAAATCACGTGCGGTACATCGTCAACTGGATGAGCAGCGCTGCGGCGGCGTCGATGCGTGCGGCACCGCGTTGCCCGGTCACGAGCTGGCCCGAGGTTGCGTCGGGGGGTGCGTCACGTCAATGCTGGGGCGACGCAGGATCTCGTCGATCAGTGGGTCGTGTTCGGGCTCGGCCCAGGCACGCGTGCTGCGGAGTACCGGGTTCACCGGCCTTCCGAGCCGTGCCTGCGCGCGGTCGGCCGCTGCGTAGAGCTCACTGCGTGGGATGTCGTCGCCGACGATAAGAACGTCGATGTCCGCCGGAGCTGCGCCCGGTTCGCCGAGCAGTCGGGCGGCCCATGACCCGAAGATGAGCACTCGCCTCGCACCGAGGTGGGCGAACTCGTTCGCGATCACCGGCTGGGGGCCGAAGGTGAGCATGACGACCTGGGTCAGTGGTGCGGTCACGGGGTTGCTGGTATTCGCGTGGACGAGCCGGCTGCGGCCGACCTTGCGCGACGAGACGAGGTCTCCGGACTCGAGGCGGGCGATCTCGGATTGTGTTGACGTGAGTGGCGCTCCCGTGGCACGGGCCAGTTCGGAGATGGTCCATTCTTGCTCCGGGTCCTGCAGGACGAGGGCCAGGATCTCCCCTTGTGCTCGGGTCCGGAAGATCGGGAGCAGGGCGGGCGCTTCACTACGCATAATCCGACTTTATCACCGAGGAATGCGTAGTGATGACGCCTGAGAAATGGGACGGACCAACCGGGCGTGCTCGTTAGGTCTGCGGCCCGAGCGAACCCTCGTGGAGAATCTGGCGATCGTCCGCGACGGTGCAGCGCGAGATGATCACAGACAGCGCAAGACCGATCGCCCATGAGGTGCACCAGCACAATTCCGCATCGAAGAGCAGTACGGCACAGCGGCGACCTTCGGACTCCGAGCTCAGTTCCCTCAATGAAGTTGGGGACGTAGGCAGCGTGAGCTTGCTCCTAAGCTCACGAAGATCAAGCCCGGGTCCGATACTGGCGCGTGATCTCGAACGTGGACGAGGGGACCGACGAGCAGGGCAGGTGCCGGTATTCTCACCGCAAGGAAGTGCACCGTTATGACGGCTGTGGCAATCGAACCCGAGCCGGTTTCATAGGTCTGAGACCAGGCTGGCCGCCTCAGGGTGCCCGGTACGCGCACCTCCCTCGGCGTCTTCGCGCTCCTCGCCCACTACCTTCGACACCGCGCC
>CAMDKQ010000040.1 GCA_945901095.1 Bifidobacterium breve | reverse complement strand
CCATTCGTCGTGCCCCTGACAGTCATGGGAGTGGCTGCCGATTTCTCACAAATCTCTCACAGACACGGAGATGCGCCATGACCCGCAGTGATGCGGGAATCCAAGTTCCACGAGGCGAGAGCCGCCTTGCTGACACAGCTTGAAGCACCTTGGTGTAGTCGAAGCCGATTGAAAATCGGAAGGTCGGCGGTTCGACCCCGCCCCTGGCCACTCGCGAGCAAAAACTTTCCAGCAGTCAATTGCCAACCTACTGGAGAGACGATCAAGCTCCTGCCCTTTTTTTCGCGCACAAGAACACGATCTGTGGGAAAGATCTCCGCAGATCGCAATCCTTGTCGGTTTCGCTAGGGAAGCGCTGATTTTCCTATCCCTCCTCATCCCCTCGGGTCTCACCTGGGTCGCGCCCCAAAACTCGATGAGTTGTGCTCTGACGAGGGACTCGTCGGGATTCGGGGTGCATCTGGCCGAAGCGGCGCTCCTTCGACTCACCACGCTTACTCGTAAACACCCCTCGCGGCAAACACCCCGATGATCACCGCTTCCCTAGATGGGTGAACGCTGTCGGTGACGAACCAGGGCCGTCGATGACACTCACCAGCAGTGCACCTGGGGTTCCCGACCGACGCATCAACAGTCCTTCTGGCGGCGGCACGCAGGCATGGCGCCGCGGTAGGCGATGAGCCGAGGAACGACGCGGGCCACACGGGCGACGCCGAACGATCACCTACACGGGAAACTCATCCCGACATGCCACGCAGTAGAAAGGGCCACGAAGCCGCTCAGGGACCTTGACGGGCTCGTAGGCATGGCACGGAGACGCGATGATCTCTATGTCATTTGGCTCAACGAGCGGACTTGGTCCTTCTGGTGCATCAGGAGTTTTGACACCGATGCTGAACAACGGTCCTCAAGGCCGCCTCAACTCAAAGCCCAGATCGCGAGAGATCTCCTCGATGATCTGGGGCATCGCAACCCCGCTTACGTAGTCCAAGGCTTCACGTATCTCCGTAGGCTCGCCGTGCCTCGCTGGACAACTCAATCCGGGACTGATCGGGCTTCGTAGCGTGCCCTCGCGACAGGGAACGGCGGGCCTTATCTGCCGTAACTCGAGCCGGCGAGACTAACCGACAAGGAACGGGGGATTCACCCGGCAGTTCCGAGAGTGCAGCCGAGCGCAACTGCAAGGGCGATCAGTTCGCTCAGTTTCGGCTCACGATCCCCCGTTACCCTCAGGATTCGATTGATTATCGGCTGAGAGATCCCGGTCGCCTCGGCCAGCCCTCGTTGCTTCATGTCAAAGGCTCGATCGAAGGCGGCATTGATCCGGTTCGCGTAACTCACCTGAATCACCTTCCATAGTTTTGATTCATAGCAGCAGGGGCCGAATCCACCCGCGACGGTCCTTGGCTCTTGCGGCTCGCCCACCGTCGCTTGGCACTCCTCAACTCCGGCGCCGACGAGTGCCGACGAGTGCCGACGAGTGCCGACGAGTGCCGGATTTGATCACGTTGTCGCCGTCCCTTCCGAGCTTCGGGATGACATCAGGGAAGGCCGTTGCCCAGGCCGACCTAAGCGCGTTCAGTGGCTCGCCGCTGCACCACCCGCCAACCCTGCCCCTGGCGACTCGAAATCGTTTCCAGCGCAACGACTTTTCAGCGCAGGCTGTCGCGGGCGTGAGCGAAAGACCCTTCGCTAGTCGTCCCTTTGGAACGAGGCAAGCCAGTCAGCGGCGCGCTGAGTTGGTCCCTCGTACTGGCGCTCAACCAAGCCCAGTCGCTCCCTGATGACGACCCGATCAACCAGCTTCGCCTCGATCAATGCGCGGACGAAGTTCAAGTCCTTCTCTCGCCCAGCGCACAGCTTCGCAGCGCACAGGTCGTGAGGCTCTAGGCACCAGCCGGTGAACCACGGGTGCCCAGTAGGTCCGGCCGTGTTGGCGTTCTGCACCTTCACGAGCCGCGTCCGCCAGCCATCGGGAAAGACAACGGTCGTGAGGTCGACACCATCGATGCTGAAGCCGTGCTGCTCCTCGAACGGTGACCACTCTCCGGCAACGCCTTCGATGACGTCCGCCAACCGGGCCGTCTCTTGATCCGTGTCTGCGATCGGCAGGATGTCGCACTCCCGAGACATCGTGGCATCACCCGGCAGCACATCCTCGTCATAGGTTCCAAGGATCGCTTGAGAGCCTACGATGATGACTTCGGTCTTTTCGATGATTTGGCAGGCCGTGCGAATCGCATGCTCCAACTGCTCGCGGTTCATCGCCGAACATCCATCAGCACACGCTGGCGATCGCCTTCGGGAAGCAGCCCACCGAAGGGCGATACCTCACGCATCTGGACCGAGTCTGTGTCGAGCCCGGTCATCACGCGGCGAATTCCTCGCACGTCGTCGGATGAGACCAGCTCACTCCAGCGGCCAATATTGCGCATGTGTGGCTCGCCTCTCGTGGACGCCTTCAAACCCTTGAGGTTGCGCGTAAGTATCGGTCGCCACTTCCGCAGTGACTCGGGCGACAACAGCGGTACGAGTGGCTGGTGCATCCGCCAGCGCCGCTCAGTCGAGTGGTCAAGCTCTGCCGGAACTGGCCTGCGCACAACTTCAAGGCGGTACCCCATACAAGAAAGCAACCGATCGAGCATGTCGTCACTCATGACGATCCGACCGTGCAGCATTTGGCTTAAACTCGGCTGCTTGACTCCGCTGAGCTCAGACAACCGGGACTGGGTCACGCCAGTGCGCGACATGACGTCGTTCAGGATGCTGGGACGGTCCATTTTTGGATTATAGCATTGGCTGCTATTCAGCAAGGGCTCACCCACAGGATCTGGTGACGGCTCCGGGCGACCTCGACAGCTGTCAAAGGTCTGTGGTCCGGACCGGTGCGAGGGGGCACCCGGTGTAATGCCCGAGTCCGACGGCCTCACGTCGACCCCACGCCACTGGATTCGTTGTCGGATCGGTTCTCGCAGGCTCACTCGCCGAGTGGCAGAGTTCGCACATGGGCCCGCCTTACGCCTTGCTCGACTCGATCCGCACGCGCGTCGCCAGGTTCACGCCCAGGTGACCCTCGCGCACCTCCCAGGCGAGCGCTGCACCCACCACACGGCGGGCGTTCGAAATCGTCCCCATGCCAACCCCGTCGGCCGCTAGGGTGACCACATAACTCCCCCGCTACATGGCGGCGTGATTGCGGACCACTGCGCTCATCCGACTGTGGATGAAGGCGGTCAATACGCAGGGCCAACTCTCTCCACCGATGAGAGGATGAGCATCGCAGTACCGCGAACCCCGAAGATCCCCTGAACTGAGGAGCACGCATGCCCGACGAATATGTGGGTGACAGCCGTCCATGGGCTGCCCGCAAGCCGCAAAGCTATGTCATGAGTGCGATTCTGATTGCCTTAGCTATCGCGCTGGTCTGGCAGGGCTTCGCCTACATCAACGCGGGCAGGGGTGGCTTGGTGCCGTACTTCATCATCCTCGGGGGACCGGTGCTGGCGATCTACTACATCTGGTACTTCTCCTTTCGCCGCTTCGAATCTGATGGACCTAAAGGCGAGTAACCCACTGCCGTGCACGAGGAGATTGCGTTGCCAACGAATGTCAGCGGTACCGGGGGTTGCCATCAACGGCCTTCAGACCGGAGCTCCCCCTTGAGGCGTGTGCTCGTGGTTCCCCTGCTGCTGGGTGCTGCCGTCATGCTTGCCGCATGCTCCGCCAGCCCGAGCGCGAGCCAACCGGCAACCGATGCTGACCCGATGATTCAGACATGCACCCCGGACGTAGCCGAGGCTGCCTTTAGCGTGGTGACGCGTCAGGCGAGCGCATTCGCCAGCGATGACTTCGATGCCGCTCTGCAATTCGCGAGCAAAGGATTTCGATCCACGGTAACACTGCCGCGATTCAAGGCCCTCATCGTGAGCGGCTACAACTTCCTATTGGTTAGCCCGAAACTGCGCTTGACCGACTGCAGTACCGAGGGCACGGTGACTCTCCTTCGAGTGGGCGCGAGCAGCAATGTCGCGCTTGAGTATCGAATGGTCGCCGAAGATGGCCAATGGCGAATCGACAGCGCATCGATCCTGAAGGAGATCGCGGCATGAGACTGCCCCTACATCGCATAGCCATCGTCACCGTGGCGCTTGGCCTCGCCCTGAGCACATCCACGGGCATCGCACGTGCCCATGAACGTGTCGTGCTCACGAGTCAGGACGTTACGCCTGCGCAGGGACCCGTCATCAACGACGGGACTATCGCCCGCGCCGCATATGCCACATTCACGGGTGCCGGCCAGCAACGGGGGCTTCGCGTTCGATTCACATCCGGCCAGGAACTACGGATGGAGTTGCTCATTTCCGACACACCGGCTGCAAGCCGCCTGCCTGCCAACAGACTTCCTGAACTCATCGTCATCGCGCCGGACGGGTCACGGCGCACCCTTACGACATCCGAGCGAACGCCCTTCTTTGAGCCGTACTCCGGGACCTCCTTTATCTACCTTGCCCGTCTGCGGACGAAAGCTCAGGCTGGCACGTACCAAGTCTTGGTGTCCTCCCGTTCGAGCACACCTGTCACTGCAGTGATCGGAATCGGCTACCGAGAAGTCGCCGGACACTAGTCCCGCTGATCGATGAGTGCCCCATCGGCTAGAAGCCTTCGGCCTCACTCCCTGCGATGCTGCTTCTGCTATCACCGCACATCGCCGGCGTCGCGTAGCGTCCGTTCGCGCGGTGTAGTACCACTGCAAGAGCGACTTGCGTGTGCGCTCGGGGTATTCATAAAAACCTGCTTGCGCTGCAGGATTCATTGCAAATAACTGCTCGAGATCCTGCGGAATAACGAGATCCTCAGCAAGGTCGAAGAGTGTCCAACTCCCACTTGCCTTGGCTTCGATTACGGCAGCGGCGCCCGACTCGTGCAACCTGCCTTCGCTCAGGAGCATCTCAATCAATGTCTGATTGCGGCGAGACCAACCACTTCGGCGCTTTCTGGGCGAGATGTATGTACGCGTGCGAAGATCATCAACCTTGCCGGGAAGTGAATCGATCCACCCAAAAGAGAGACATTCCTCGACCAGCGATTCCCACGAAAGGTCCGAGACTCCCAGTCGGGCTCGTGGATAGACGGCCCAGACACCGGGTGAGCTGTCGTGATTCGCGGCGAGCCAATCCCGGAGGAGTTGGCGAGTACCAAACTCAACCCACTCTCGTTCTAGATGCATACCAAGACGCTAGCAACGAAGGTGCGGCGCGAGCTGCCACGAGCAGCGAACGACACTGGTCGCATACGCAGACCGACGAGAGATGGGACACGCAGTGTGTGCGATTGTTTGCGAATGGTCTTGTCATTGGTGGGCGCGCGCCCTTGGTTGGATCGTGACCCTTGAGGAGGACGGCGAGTTCGAGATTCGGCCCGGGACCGAGGTCACCTGGACTTCAGGCCAGATGATCAGGCAGCAGAGGTTCAGCGACTCCTGGACCTCGGAGCGGTGCGAGCCGATGTTGGCCAAAGCGATGTTTCATGGGTTGTCCTTCGCGACCCAGACGGCAATGAATTCTGCGTTCTGGGGTCGAGATACTTTAATTCTGGAAACTGAATGACTTTCAGCCGGCGCACCGCTGCCGTTCCTACGTATTCTCTCTGAGAGTGCACTGATCGTATGTCACAGGAAGCTTCGGGCGCCGAGTTCGTCCAGGTCAATCGCAAGTCATTGTGGGTGGCCGCCGTTGGCCTTCTTCTGCTGTCGATTGGAGCGGTCGGGATGGGCTGGTTCCCTGGCTACGACCGCTTCAACTTCACACTTCAAGCGCTCGGTCCCCTTGCCATCGCCGTGGCGCTGCTCATCGAATGGCGCACCCACGTCGAGCGACGCGGCTGGGCTGCGCTGGTCCTCTTCATTCTCTCGCTCATCACATTTGGTGCCCTGTGGGTTCCGTATGCGATCAACCCAGCCAGCCTCGGAACCACAGAGGCGACTCAGCTGGGCTTCCTCATGAGTGGTATCGCTTCTATCTGCGCATCCATCGGCACCTTCGCGGTGATGCATCGCAAGGGATCGTATCTCGAGCACCCGACCAATTCAGTCAACCCTCAGATCAAGGCCACATTCATGCAGCTCCTACTGTTTGGCGTGGGCACACTTCTGTACGGAGTGGACTTGATTTGGGTTGGCGAAGAAGATTCCAACCACAGGCAGTTCTCTCTGCTCGCAATTGCTCTTGTGCTGATCATGATCGTGGCCATTGCGCTATACGCCATGGTCTTCGTCTTGAATTCGCTTCCCTCGTGGATAGATGAAGAATGGCGGCTCACAACTGGTATTCACAGCTTCTCCTACGCACTTGGCGCAGTGGCCTGCGGTCTTGCCGCAGTACACAAGGCGCGGGGTCCGATGCCGTTGACTTCACGCCCATAAGACTTGACCCAACCACCACGAGGAGTCGTCATGGCTCAGTACCTTGTCTTTTTCAATCAGCAATGGGTCGGCGATCACACCGCTGATTGGTTCAGCAGTCGCGGACCGCTCGCCCGCGCGGTAGTACAGGAGATGCGCGCAGCAGGCGTTCTCGTGTTCGCCGGCGGACTAGTGGAGGAACTCGACACCGCATACACCGCCGACGCGACCAGCGGAGACCTGACGATCACGAAAGGCCCCTACAGTGACACGGATGAGTACCTCGGCGGGATGACGATCATCGACGTGGTCGATGACCAGGCAGCCGTTGTGTGGGCAGGCAAGGTGGCGCAGGCGTGCGGGTGGCCGCAGGAGGTCCGCCGATTTAAGCCATAGCAGCGACTGCCGCAACCTCGTCATCGTCGTCGGTTGCCTCACCGCGGCGGCTGGTCCACTGCGAGTAGCCGATCGCCAAGGCGGTCGCAATAATCACGAGCAATCCACCCACCACGTTGTCAATGACCCTTTGCTTACCCAACTCGCCGACCTGCGTAAGCGTCGTCGAATTCAAGCAAGCCGTGGCCGGGACCATGAAGACGTAGTAGACCCACGCCATGCCGCTCAGTCGTGCGAACACCGAAACGAGAAGGAAGACCAGACCAATCAAGTAGACGATGCCAAGCGCGTGAATCTGGCTCACAAGAAGGATGATGAAGACTGAGCCCAGGATGGTTCCGAGGACCCGGAAGACCGTCGGCTTGAGAGTTTGAACAGTTCCAATCGGCGCCATCACCATGATCACTGCGATGAGGAAGGCGCCTCCGATCATCTTGGGATTGTCAAGCACATAGAACGTGGCCACCGTCACGAGGGTGGTGATCATCACCGTGTAGGTCATTGCCTCGCTCCGGGAATGGGGAGCCAGCGTTACCGGCTTGCGCTTACGCTGCAGGTACGACACGAGGAGAGCCGGGATGAGTCCGCCGACGAAGAAGATCAGCGCCATCCACAGCAGGTAGCCGTTGTCGAGGCGGTTCACCGTTGTGGCCCCGTCCCATGCGGGCGGGTCGATGAGCGCCCACGACAGCATCACGGGCACAAGCAGTCCGGACTTTTGCAGGCCCACCCGCGATAGGCGACCCACGGTCATGCACAGGATCGCCATCAGCGCTGCGCCAGACACCGGTGACATTCCGGCCACGATGGCAAGTGGTGCGAGAAAGCCCATGACGATCGCCACGATCACGGCGTACCGCCGTCCACCCGACATTGCCGCCGCAATACCCACGATGGCCGGGATCGACGCCCAGGTTGCAGCACCCTGCACCTCGCCGGTGCCAGCCCACGTAATGAGCACCATGACGATTGCCGGCAGCAGTACCAGCACGACCGCTGCCACCACGAGGATCAGTCGGCGCTTGGCCGGCATCCTCACCGCCCTCTTGGCAACAGTCACATTCGTGTCATTGACATCGCCGGTCTCATCAGTGGTCATGCGCTGAGCGTAGGGGCTAGTGCTACGACTCACTGAGGCTTAGGGGGGTCACGACTTGATGATTTGACCAACTGGACAGAAGGCGAGGTTCTTTCCGCACACGGTGTAGGAGGTGACCCGCCGTGGAGGGTGACCGCACCTCATCTGGCAGCATGGAGCAAGGTACTTCGTTGATATGGTGGAGTGAGTCATGCTGGCGCCTCGTCGCCTGCTACCCGTCCTCTTCCTCGAGGCAGCGAACCTCACCTCAGGGCTTGGCAACGCTGTCATCATGCTCGACGTCATCATGCTCGCCGTCCCCAGGCTCGTGCTCCAGGAGACGGGATCGGCCGCAGTGCCGATTGTTTCTAGTCGCAGCACTCGCGGTGGCCGCCATGCGAGTCGGTGACGCCGGCCAACGCGGACGCGCTGAAGCACAGGCCGCGGGAACTCATGACAGTGGACTGAGTGAACTCGTTCGAGGCTATCCCGCACTCTGGCAGGATCGCGCGCTGCGTGTGCTCGCCATCGCGGCAATCTCCGCCGGCTCAATGATCGGTGCCTTCGGCTTCCTCCTCGGCCTTGTTTGGGGCCCATTCAATCCCCACTTCAGCACCCTCGTGCAGCGCCGCATCCGCCCTGAGGAGCAGGGTCGCGTCTACGGCGTCCAGCTGGCTAGCTTCTACGCCGCTCCACCGATCGGCATGGTCATCGCCGGAATCACTGCCGACGCAGATGACGTACGAAAGATCGCGATGTCACTCGCAGGGGTGGTCGAAGCTGAAAGCGACGGCTTCGACTTCAAGGTTGGCGGCCACGGTTTCGTCTGGTCCTACCCCGAACGCTTACCGGGGCGATCAAGGACCATCCGGCTCGATATCGCGGTCCTCTTTGTCGGCGACGAGGCAGAGAAGCAGGCGTTGCTGCGCGGTGAGCCTGACCTCTTCTTTACCGCCCCTGGCTACGACAACGCGCCCCTCGTCATGGTGCGGTTGGACTTAGGATCCTGAGCATGGCAACAAACCCTGATCGCGCAAGCTACTTCCCGGCAATCGAGAAGAAGTACGGGCAGCCAATGACCTATTGGTTCGACCAGATGGAGCAGATTTCCGACCGCAAGTACGCCGAGCAGATCGCCTTCCTCAGGGAGAACCACGGATTCAGTCAGGCCCACGCCAATGCTCTCGTGCTGTACTCCCGGGGCTCGACCAACGCTCACCGTGTCACCACCATCGACGAGTACCTCGAGCCATTCGACGACACCAAACGGGCCACGGTCCGGGCCATTTTCACGGCCATCACGTCAGTTCATCCGGCCGCGAGCCTCGTCATCGCATGGAATCAGCCGATGATCAACTTGAACGGCCAGTACATATTCGGGGTCTCCGTGCACAGTCATCACATCCTCATCGCCCCGTGGGGCAACGATGTCCTCGAGAAGTTCCGCCCTCGCCTCACCGACTACAAGGTGAACAAGAAGACCATTCAGGTGCCTGTCGATTGGCAGCCGGATGTCGCACTCATTCGCGACATGGTCGATGCTCGGATTGCCGAGATTAACGGCCCGAGCGGGTCCTGACCCAGAGCAGTCGGCCATCAGATCGCTTCGCGCACTTCAGCCAACCGTAGGTTGCAGTGTTCACCTTCGCGCCAATGTCACTTCGCACGCAGGACGCCCCCGGTGATTGCGTTGACTGAATGAGGGGCCAGTCAAGCAGCGGTCTGAGGTCGATCGCGGTTGATTCGAAGGCCTCAAACCGGTGCGGGATGGTGCGCTCCATCGTGGCGACTTGGTCGTCGACCACGCCGCTCGCGCCTCCCATCTTCCACATCACATACGGCAAAAACGACTCGGCGACGTCCTCGCTCTTCGGGAAGTCGGCGGCGTACTTGGATATGAATCCTGGATCACGCGCCACCGCCTTGGCCCATACCGACTCCTTCACCGAACCTGACCATGCCGGGTCGAGTGACGTGTGCGCACACTCGTGAATGAGGAGTTCCTCGACAAATCCCCAGTTCTGGTCCGCGTAGTCCGTGTGGATGAGCAGCGCGCGGTTTCCACCCCCAAGGTTCTCATCCCCCTTATGAAGCCAGACGGCATCAATCTGGGTTCGACACCCGCGAGGCAATTGGCCGACAACCTGCGCGTAGCGACTGGCCTGCGCGCCAGCAGCCTCCTGCGAGGTGAATTCAGGATTGACGATGAATTCGATCGACTTGGATGCACGGAAGGTTCCCCGGAAGACATATGAATCCCGCGTCACCCAATCGTCGGCGCGCCGGTCGTAGGTCGTCCGTGGGGCGACACCAACGAAGGCGACGCTCACCATGTCCGATGGGGACTGCGGAGTGATGACGGAATTGGCAATCCAGGCGGTACCGTCAAAGGGCGGGGGGTCTGCGCGAGCGGCGGGCGCAAACGCTATCGCCACAACCAGTGCCAGCGGGCCGAACACCCAAACGGATCTCGTCACTGACAGTTCACCGCGCGTCTCGCCACCGCGCATTCGGCAAAAATCCTGCCGCGATCATCCTGGTGCTCGAAGGACCAGGACTTCGAACCCTTTCCCGGTGTCGCGATGGCATAGCCGAAGCGCACATCTGTCCAGGTGCCCGTCGGGGCAGGGTATGGAGTTGCCAGCGGCGACAACGCCGATCCGTCAGGCTGGCTGAGGGGGCCATACGTCGGGGTCGGGTAGCCCGTCGTCGGGTAAAGTTGTGTTGCTCCGTTACCAAGGACGATCTGTCCTGGCTGGCCAGGGATGTTCACGGCCTGCGCCACGTGAAGGTGAGACGACAGAATAAGCCCGTAGCGGCCAAGGAGCCCTTGCGATGCAGCAGCCTGATCAGCAGAACTCCATACAGACCCCCCATTGGGGAAGAATTGCGTCGGTAGCATGCCGAAGATCGGGCGATGGGTCAAAAGCCACGCTTCGTCCGGCTGGCTCTTCGCCACATGATTCTCCGCTGCAACATAACTGGTGCGCTGAGCCGCCGCAAAGGCACCAACGGAGCCATCTTGGCCGTACGCCGAATCCACCACCTCGAGGGTGAGGCTGTGGGAATCTGCGTCGCTCGTACCCACCTGCCAGGTGACGTGCCACGTCGGAGTGATGTCGTTGCTCGGTACGACAACAACCCCGCCAACAATCGAGGGTGCGCACTGCAAGGCTGTCGAACGCTGGGGACTGAAGAAGAGGAAGAACCCAATCCCACCACGCGCGCATGACTCATGATTCCCGCGAACCATAAGGATCGGGGCCGCATCGAACGCGGGCTGCATCGGGGTGAGCGCATCGGCTATCCAACTCGCAGCGCTGCCAGACACCGGCAGATTTCCGGGGGGCGGCGGACTCGATGCGCAGAGATTCTGGTCATTCGGCGGGCACACGGACTCCCGGTATAGGTAGTCACCAAGGTTGATGATGACGTCCGGAGCATTCTTGGCAATATTGCGGCTAATCCGCGCAAGGGGCCAGCTGCTCAGATTCGAACAGTCCTGAACAACACTTGAATTGACCTGACAGCCGCTATCGCCAGTGAGCGCAATCCGGTCGATACGTGACGGCAGCGACGCAGGAATGACTCGACTGCCAACCATCGCGGTCGATGCGCCCGCTGGTATGCCCCGCTCACAGACCTCAACCGCGGCATAGGCAGCACCGGCGAGTGCGGGCTTGGGACGAAGGTTCATGGGAAGGGTGAAATCCGTTCCGGCTTCCGTACTGCCCTGCAGGACGGGGCACCCGGCGCCTGCCGCGATAACCGCACGTGCCAAGAGACCCGACGGCACCTCGGATGTCGGGGCCACGAGGGTGAATGCTGCAAGGGAAGAGGTCGCGACATAGGCGGCCATGGCACCGGGAGCCACCGCCATGGTTGCCCCGGCAACGGAACAAGTGAGGCTGACAATGAGCAAGGCAGGGACCGACCGACGAAAAACCATGATGGAAGATTAACAACCATCTATTGAAGGTTCCCGCACCTCGCTACGAGTGCATCCAATCCCCGGAGCACCATCCATGCCGAAAGCGTTACGCCAGATCCCCAGCGAAGCCTTGCTCCTTCGGGAATGACTGACTCGCGAAGGAGCAAGGCCGTTAGGTTCGAACTACTTAACTTCGACGATCGCCGCCTGACCACCCGACACCACGAACGCGACCAGTGACGTGTCACTCCCCAGTGCGCACATCTCGCCGTTGCCAACCACACGTATGTCGCTTGCAACAACGGCGCCTTCACCGTCCTCAACTTCGCCGGAGAAGGCGCACGAATCGTTCACGCTGGCATAGCTCCCATTTGTCGTGAGGAGGTAGGAGCCGTCCACGAGGCCTGTTTTGGCATTATTCGCCGGGTCGACTGCGTCCCCTGCGCTCTTGAAGACCACCCCGACGAGAACGGCGCATCCGCCGCCAAACACGAGGAGGATTCCAAGGATCACCAGAAGGATGATCAATCCCTTGCGCTTCTTTTTCGGTGGAGTCGAACCTGTCTCGCTCATGTTTACCCCTTCGCCTAGACGCCAGCAATTCGGGGGCCCGCTCCGATGAAACCGGGCAAGTGGGGGTCTAGCACCCCATTTACCCTTGGCTGTGGAGGTCACCAGATCGGCGGATGGCCCGAGTCCGCGCCGCGCCCGATCCGACGACGACACCGCCGCTCGACGACAACCTGCTCCGCTGGTCTCGGCGAGAGGACAGGCGAAGTGTCGGTCGTTAACCATAGGGTGGTGTCACCAACTCAGAAAGGTGCACAATGAAGTTGACTCGCAATCTTGGCCTCGGTCTGCTTGGCCTCGCCATCGCGTTCACCCCCATGACCCTGCTCGCCCCATCCGCCTCGGCTGCAGCCCCGATGGACTCCATCGTCTCGCTCACCCAACCGGAGCTCAAGGATGCAGGTTTCCCTCGTCGACCCAACATCACCAATTGGCGCAACGGCACTGCGCAGGTCAAGCCGCACAAGGCCAGCACGTCGGAGCCGATCACCATCACCGGAACAACGCCAAAGTCCGTGAAGCCCGGCACCATTTTGACCATGGAGCGTTTCCTGCCCACTAACCGCAAGGGCACCGGTACGTTCCAGATGCTTGAGATCACCACGACGGTCCGACCCGACCGGAGCTTCACGATGATCGCGAACCTCGGCCGCGTCGGACTTTGGGGCTACCGGATTGGCGTTGAGACCGACAGTGACACCCCGGAGTTCGTCGGCTTCCAGTTCCAGGCTCGCACCACCTCCTAAACCGCAGCAGGTTCGGCTCGTTCGCTCGCCCGCGAGGGTGATTCACGCGGACGAGCCGTTACTTGTTGCGTCCGAGATTCTCGTGACCGGTAACCCAGTCCCCGTGCAGAACAGCTGAGGCAAGTGAGATTTCCCCTGCGAGGACGAGACCGCCGGCGATCTCAGCGAGCTTTCTCACGCTGCCGGGCTCGGTGCAGCCGAGAAGTGAGAGGCACTCCTGCTGGGTGTCAAGACCCGTTCCACCACCGTGTGTCGCGACGATGAGAGACGGCAGGGTGATCGACCAGTAGTAATCGCCGTTGTCGAGCAACTGTGTGTACGAGATGGCCGCGTGCGACTCTGCGACATTGGCGGCGTCCTGGCCGGTAGCGATGAACAGGGCAGTCAGTCCGTTCGCGGAGTGGGAGCCGTTGTTCGCGGATCCTGCGAAGAAAGCCCCGGCCTGCGAGATCTGTCGGGCCCGAAACAGGGAGACCGGATCCACCTTCATGGTGTCGCGCAAGGCAACAGCTGGAATCGTGACCTCAGCGATGACCCGCTTGCCCCGCGTCATGATCGTGTTCATTGCGGAGTGCTTCTTATCTGTGTCGGTGTTGCCAGAAAGCATGAACTCCGGGTGGTCCGGATGTGCTTCCTGGATCCACTGGCAGGCAGCGAGGGTGGCCCTGCTCGTCATGTTCTGGCCAGCAGCATCGCCCGTGCGGAAGTTCACCCGCAGGTACAGCATCGGTCCGAGCGCGAACTTCTCCAGACCGATGAACTCGCCCACCCGGGTCGTCGCCTCTGCGGCCGCAGCGATGCGCTCAATGTGCTCGTCGATCCAGTCGCCGAAGTCACGGGCCCGCAACGCGTCAGAGAAGCTGAACACCGGTGAGCGTTGCATTCGGTCATCGACGACCGTGGCCCTGACACCGCCCGCGTCGTGGAGCACTCGCATCCCACGGTTGTAGCTCGCGACGAGGGCTCCCTCAGTGGTCGCGAGCGGGACGTAGAACTCGCCACGCGCATGTTCGCCGACCATGAGGAGCGGGCCGGCGATCCCGATCGGGACCTGGGCCGCTCCGATGAAGTTCTCTATGTTCCCGCGCACAGTCTGTGGATCAAGGGAATGAGCAGCGACGTGCGCGAGGTTTCCTCCCGTCTTCGACAAGACAAATTCGCGACGGTCCTGAGCGGCTGAGCGGGTGTAGTCGTCGGTCGGGTGACGGGGAATTCGGTGCCGAGACTCCTCATCCATCGCCGGGGTCTTCGCCATCGATCAACTCTAGGAGATAGCTCGGGTGTCGGCATGCAATGGCCCGTGGCACCATTCCTAGCATTGGCGCATGGTGCCCATCGACCCCCAGCCTCTGCCACGGCAAGTGTGGCTCGACCAATACACGAAGCGAACGACGAGGCTGCTATCCGCACTCGCGCTCGTCTACCTCGTCACCTTCTCGATCCAGTCCATCTGGCCCGACCCCGGCGCGCCCTGGTACTTCTGGCTCCAGATCTTCGGCAACCTGCTGTGGCTGCTGTTCGCCATCGACCTGCTCTTCAGATTCATCCTGTCAACCACGAAACGTCACTTCTTTCGTAAAAACCTCCTTGACACGATCACCGTGGTCATTCCGCAACTTCGGGCCCTCCGCGCACTACGGGCATTCACCAGCGGCGGAGTGCTGTCGAGCAAGGGGCTGCTCTCCAGTGGCGCCATCACGACAGCCACCCTCGCCGTGCTCCTCGTCGTATGGGTCGGCGGCCTCATGGTCCTCAACGCCGAACGCAACGCCCCGGGCGCGGAGATCACCACCCTCCCCATCGCCATCTGGTGGGCATTCGAAACCATCACGACGGTCGGCTACGGGGACTTCGTCCCCATCACCGGAGCTGGCCGCACCTTCGCCGTGCTCGTCATGTTCGCTGGCATTACCGTCCTAGGAGTCGTATCGGCCACGCTCGCTGCGACCCTCGTCAAGAAGGGCGCATCATCCACGACTCCCGCGGACTCACCATCGCAGCAGGTGCTCGATGAGCTCGATCAGTTGAAGGCGATGGTGGCAAGACTCGAAGAGCGACTCTCGTGGATTGAGCCGCCGGCTAACGGCTCAGCGCCAAAATCAGCGCCTCCCTCACCCAGTCAAAGCTGATCCGTTCTTGCTCAAGGCGAACTGCCTCCCCGAACCTGCCCTCGATCAGGTCGACGTACAGGCCATGCTCGGCTTCGTCGAGCCCGGGTAGTCGGGCATTGATCGGCTTGGGCTCGCGCACCCACTGACCCTCGTGGGCGAGCAGGGTCGATCGGTCCATGAGCATGCTTGCAGCGAGAGGCAGCGATGCCCGCAGTTGGCTGAGCATCGCAAAACCGTGGGTGTCGATGTCACCCCAGTAGACGACCCGACGGTGCGCGAGCCATGGAAGTCCGGCCAGCCTGGACACGGCGTATCCGCCGCTGCAGATTGCGACGGCACCCATCGTCGCCGGAAGGGCGAGGTAGGTCGTGTCATTCTCGACGATGACGACGGTTTCATGTGTTGGCGGCCGAGTGGCAAGTTCATCCACACGCATGGTCAGCTCGGTGAATCCGCCGAGGAGTTCGCCTTCGAGTGCCCTCATCCGGACGTACTCGGGCTTCCCACGGAACCCGAAGCGCCCCGCGAAATCTGACCGCGGGCGTGACTCATCGATGCGCGTAGGGTCCAGCTGCAACTCGAGGAGGCTCGTGAGGATTCCGCGGTGCTGCTCGATGAACTTGGTGTCGATACCGGGTATATCGATTTCGCGCAGGTAATGGTTCGACGCCGCCGACTGATCGATCCACCGAACGGTTCTCAGGAGATCGGGCCAGCTGTCGCGGGTTGCCAGCAGCGCCAGGGGATTCGACCGCGCCCACTCGGCCAACCTCGGAGCTTCCGCGGCAGCCCGCGAAGTCGCATCGTCGAATTCACGCACGAGGTCATGAACCTTGAGAATCCGCCAAGCCTGGTCGAAAGAGTCGACCCAGGCACGTCGCGGGACCTCGTTGAACCCCACGACCCGGCCACCCACGGTCACGCATTCGATTCGAAAGCCGTGGCGAGCAGTGGCAAGCCACGATCGCGCCCAGTCCTGCGCGGCACCGAAGTCCGATGCAACATCGCTTACCGTCGGCCCGCGAATGGGCAGTCCTATGGGCTCCCAACCGTCGCCTGATGCGTAGCGGGCGAGGAGGTTGCCGGAGTCCCATCGTCGCCGAAGCCCCCCAATGACCTCCGCCGGGGTGCTCCATTCTGCAGAGCCGTCCCTAGCGTTCACGTCGCCTGGCCACGCGCTGTTCGCGCAGCTCTTCGATGGTGAGGTTCTGCAGGCGTGAGTCGCGTCCGGTGATGTTGTCGACGAAGCCGACACTTGACACGAATGGCTCGATGACGTGGATCTTCTGCAGAGGGGTCACGATGAGGAGTTGCAGCCCAAGTTTCGCGAAGAGTGAGAGTGCGAAGCGGGTGGAGTCGTCGGAGCCCCGTCCGAACGCCTCGTCGATGACGACGAACCTGAAGGTCTTCGAACGGGTGACCCCCCACTCCAGTTTGAACTGGTAAGCGAGGGATGCCGCGAGGATGGTGTAGGCGAGTTTCTCTTTTTGGCCACCGGACTTTCCGCCGGAGTCGGTGTAATGCTCATGCTCGACATCGTCGTCGCGAGAGCGCTCGGAGGCGGAGAAGACATACCAGTTTCGGACGTCACTCACACGCTTGGTCCAGGCTCGATCGGCCTCGGTCTGCCCCTCACGACCCTTGAGCCGCTCAATGATCCTCTTGACCTGCAAGAACTTCTGCTCGGAGTACTGATCTTGGTCATCACCAGCGAGGGAATCATCGGTGCACGCCCGAAGGTCAGAGATGAAGTCACGTATCTCAGTCGATGGAGTCCGGGTGACGATGAGGCTGATGTAGCGACCCGGGTTGTAGTCGATACTCACAAGCGATTCATTGATCGTGTCGACCCGCTCGCGGATGAGTTCGGCGTGCTTGTTCAACTGCGAGGAGAAGCCCGCGATATCGCGAATCGTATTGGTATTTAAGTACTCCTTGAAGCTCGCCTCAAATCGGGGTAGGTCGTCGACCGCGAGCCGCTCCTGCAGTCGGCGGTACTCGTCGGCTGACTGCACGGAGTCGTCGGCTTCTCCAACGTCGAGCGGGAACTTCGATCGGAACTCGCGCATCCGCCCGACGATTCGCTGACCGCGTCGCTGGAGGTCCTGCCGCTTGGTGTCGATGCCATTCGTGAGTGTCGTGCGGATGGCGGCGTCAGCGCGGTCGACGGCATCGATGTCGACCGTTGGCTCCGCGCGCAGGCGCTTGTCGAACAGCCGCTCGAGGTCTTTGGCTATCTCGGCCGACAGCCTTGGAGTATCACCCTCGAGAACCCCGCGGAAACGCTGCAGGGCTAGGCCCTGGGTGTCGCGTTCGCGTTCGTCCCCGCGATTCTCACCGATGAGGACGTCGCGCTCACCCCGGCGTTCGACGAGCGCCGCAAGCACCAGTGCTAGCGCCTCGGTGACCTTCGCGAGTTCGTTCGAGCTCGCTTCGATTCGCTGCTTCTCGGCGGCCAGTTCCGCGATCCGATTGACGGTCGCCTCCCAGTCGAGCTCCGACCAGTCGGCGAATACCTGCAGCTGGTCCAGCGATGTTCGGCGCTCCTCAACCAGCCGGCGAGCCACAGCGAGGGCCGCCCGCTCGTCATCGATGCGCGTGAGTTGCTGCTGCAGGTGCTGCGCCTCCTCGATGAGGAGCTGCACCTTCTCCTCGTTGCTCCAGCCAAGCACGTAGGAGCGTCGATCATCGATGCGACGTGAGTCGTCTTTGTCGTGACGACCCCCACCAGACTTCACCTGCCCCTGCTTGGTGACCGCCCACTCTGCGCGCCGGAAGTCCTCCATGGTCTCGGTCAGCTCATGGCGTGCGCGCGCAACGAGCTGTCGTTCAAGCCAGGGCGCGAAGGTTCCGGCCTTCACCTGGACGATTGCATGCAGGGGATTCGCAGCAGCCTCCGCTGACGCTCCCGACACCGGGCCCAAAGTCGCGGGCACTCGGTAGTAGACGAGCCGCGTGCCAAGGTGCCGATCATTGATCCACTGCGACGCCGCCGCGTAATGCTCCTGCGGCACGAGCAGTGAGAGCCCGAGGCTTCGCAGCACCCGCTCCGCAACACCTTCCCACGCTCTGTCCTCGCGACGGACCTGCAGGAGCTCGCCAGCGAAGGGCAACTGGTCGTCTGCAATCTGCAGTTCCACGCACATACGCGCACGCAAGTCCAGGCTCTGACGCGGCAGGTTGCTCGCCCGGCCCTGCAGGCTGAGCAGTTCCTCGTTGACTTCTCGGCTCTCGTCGGCAACGCCACCGCGCTCAACCGCGAGTTCCTGGATTCGGTTATCAGCCTCCGCGAGCTCCTCACCGACCCGGGCGAGCGAGGGTTCTAGGAGAGTGCGCACAGTGGCGAATTGCTCGGCCGATGCGACCGCCGGCAGTTTGGCTCGCTGAAGGAGTTCGGCTGCCTGCTCGAACCGGGCTCGCCGGCCGACCCGTTGGGCGTCGGCCTCCGTCATGGCCTGCTCGATCTCGCGAATTCGATCGCCACCGAAGCCCGCGCGCTCAAGTTCGAGTCGCTGCCGATCGGAGTCGAGGCCCGCAATCT
>CAMDKQ010000039.1 GCA_945901095.1 Bifidobacterium breve | reverse complement strand
CGATCACATCAGCCGTGACCGGAACAACTTCGACGCCATTCGCCCGCGCGCCCACGATGATTTCGGCGAATCGCTCGCAGGCATCGGTCGTCGCGTACACCGTCCGCAGTCGTGGGGCATGCAACACAGCCTCCCGAACAGCCTGAGGTCCTTCGACAGCGAAAGCCCCTGCCTCACGTCGCCCGGCCCTGGTCCGTAAATGCCGCATCGCGGCGACCCTCGGGGATCGCCGCGATGCGAGCGGCTGAGTCAATGGGTGATTCAGGCGGACGCTGCGGGAACGGACGCCTTGGCGACGGCCACGAGCGTCGCGAATGCCGCCGGGTCGTTCACGGCCAGTTCTGCGAGCATTCGACGATCGACCTCGACTCCGGCCACCTTGAGGCCCTGGATGAACCGGTTGTAGGTCATGTCGTTTGCGCGAGCCCCGGCATTAATTCGTTGGATCCACAGGCGACGGAAGTCACCCTTGCGCGTGCGCCTGTCGGCGTACGCATAGACCATCGAGTGAGTGACCTGCTCCTTGGCCTTGCGGTACAGGCGCGAACGCTGGCCGCGGTAACCACTGGCGCGCTCGAGGATCTCGCGACGCTTCTTCTGTGCATTGACTGCTCTTTTAACGCGTGCCATGTCGATCTCCTGAAAAAAGTGGGCGGAATGCCCCGGGTAACGGCGGGGTCGGCTAGCGGCCGAGGAGTTTCTTGACCTTCTTCATGTCGGCCGGGGCCACCATGGCATCCGACTCAAGCCTGCGGGTGCGCTTACTCGACTTCGACTCCATGAGATGACGACGGTTCGCCTGCTCGTGGGTGATCTTGCCCGAGCCGGTCACCTTGAATCGCTTCTTGGCGCCGCTGTGGGTCTTCTGCTTCGGCATGACATTCCTCGCTTGGTTGGGTGGGGCGGGTAGGACGATCAGGATTCGACGACGACCTCGGCTTCAACCTCGGACACGACTTCTCCGAACTCGGCAGTAGCGACATCCTCACGGGCCTTCCCCGACTCCGCCTTACGGCGATGCGGGGCGAGAACCATAATCATGTTGCGTCCGTCCTGCTTCGGGGTGGCTTCGACGAAGCCCAGCGGCTCGACATCCTCAGCCAACTTGCCGAGAAGCCGAAGCCCGAGCTCCGGTCGGCTCTGCTCGCGACCACGGAACATGATCGTGATCTTCACCTTGTCGCCGGCCTTGAGGAACCGCTCGACGTGACCCTTCTTGGTCTCGTAGTCGTGCGGATCGATCTTCGGCCGAAGCTTCATCTCTTTGATGATCGTGTGCGTTTGGTTGCGCCGGGACTCACGCTCCTTCATGGCAGCTTCGTACTTGAATTTCCCGAAGTCCATGAGCTTGCAAACCGGAGGCTTCGCCATCGGAGCCACCTCGACGAGGTCAAGGTCCGCTTCTACTGCAAGACGGAGCGCATCTTCGATGCGGACGATCCCCACCTGCTCGCCATTTGGTCCGACGAGTCGGACCTCAGGCACGCGGATCCGGTCATTGATCCTTGGCTCGACGCTGATGGCGGCTCCTTGCTCGAGGTAATGGGACGCGATCTGCCCGAGGAATCAAAAAGACCCCTGGCGCAGCGCGCACAAAGGTCTCGGCATCGCGTCGCGAACGTCCCAATGGGGCGCTCGCCACACTCGCGACCCAGCGAACCTCATACAACGACAAATCGTTAGTCGTGCATCAGGACGGTTCGTGGGTGGGAGCCGAGGCTCCGCTTGCGCGACCCGACCACGAAGGCCGAGTCAATCACCCCGCAGAGTACCAGTACGTATGTCGAAACCGGAAGCCGGCTCCTTCGCCGGCGTCACATCACTGACGTCTCGTCGGTGCGCTCCGTGTGCGGCCTTGATGTGGTCGCTGCCAGGTTGGCGAGGTCTGCTCCCATCACAACTACACGGGCCGGACCGAGGACATCGATGACGAGCGCCTGCGCGCCATCATCCAAGGCGGCCTGCGCCGCAGCCTCACCGGTCACCGGAACCGGCCTTGCCGCAGGATCCCAACGAGCCATCGAGTCCAGCCCGGTGAACGCGAGAAGGCCCTTATGACCCGCGGCGCTGATCATGGACACAACCGCCATGTGGCTCCCCTTGTCGGCCCCGGCGTCGTCGACCTCATCGACGACCGCGACGACCGCGACGAGCAGGCGGCATAGGCGTAGCAGTTCGATTGCAGAAGGCTCGATGACAGAAGGTGGCTGCATCGCGAGCAACTCACGAAGTCTGTGATCAGCACCGCCCTCATCTTGCGGGAGGGCAGGACCCATAAGTGTGCGGCCGCCTCCGGGAGATTCGTCACCCCTTACATCCATCGGTTGAGCGTACGCCGCAACAATTGCTCCGTGACGGCCACCTCAATGCGGCGCCAGCGAATTCTGCTGCTCTCCGCCATCGCGCTTGTTGCCTTCAATCTGCGGACTGCACTCACAAGTGTTCCGACCGTCGTGGTCGACATTCAGCGGGCGACCGGCATGAACGACATCGCCGTGGGCGCCCTCACCACCTTGCCTGTCATAGCCATGGGGGCGTTCGCCCTCGCTGTGCCGGCAATTGCGCGCCGACTCGGCCGCTCGCAGACCGTTTGGCTCGCCATGGCACTTCTCGTCATCGCAATGGGTACCCGTCTTGCGGGGGGCGCACCTGGCGTGCTGGCATCCTCCGCCCTCCTCGCCGGAATCGGCATCGCCCTGGCCGCGGGTCTGGTGCCCGGGATCATCAGGGAGGAGGTGCCTGACTCACTCGGGATGGCCACCGGTCTTTGGACAGCCTCTATGTTCACGGGCGCAACCGTCGGTGCGGCGCTCACCGTCCCGATCGCAGAGCTCACCGGCTCATGGACGATCGCCCTCGCCGTGTGGGCCATTCCAGCCGCCTTGGCATGGCTCCTGTGGACGATCGTCGAGAAGCCCTACCTGCCAAGCCATGGCCCCCGCAACGAACAGGGCTCGGTGAGCCTGCGAGCCCTACCGTGGCGTGATGCGAACGCTTGGGCCCTCACCGCCTACCTGACATTGAACTCCGTCGTCTTTTACAGTGCCATCGCTTGGCTCGCGCCTTCATATGACGATCGCGGTTGGACTCCGATCGAGGGCGGCGTTCTCTTCGGCCTGTTCTCGGTTGCCCAGATCGTGGCGGCGCTCCTCCTGCCGCCGATTGCCCAGCGCATCTCCGCACGTCGCACCCTGTTCGCCTCGACTGTTGTTGTGTCGACTGCAGCACTCCTTCTCATTGGGGTCGCGCCGAACGCGCTCCCCATCGTCGTCCTCATGGCCTTCGGGCTCTCCCATAGTGGCGGGTTCACGATCGCCCTCGCAATGCTGAGCGAGTATTCGCGCGACGCCGCCTCCTCAGCCCGCCTGACTGCCATGGCATTCTCCGTCACCTTTCTCGTCGCAGCACTCGGTCCCCTGCTGACTGGCGTCGTTCTCCAGTGGTCGGGTTCATGGGCCGTCGTCTATGTTCTGCTCGCGATTGTCTGCGCTGGACAACTTCCCCCGATCATGCGACTACGCCGCGGAATCATTATCGACTGACTCAGTCGCCCGCCCACTGAGATACTCATCCCTGCGGCCGATGGCGCTGCTGAGTGCGCGACAAACAGAAGGGGCGTTGGCATCATGGTTCATTCAGTTCAAGGCGTGATAGCACGGAGCGCTGGCGCACCGGTCGAACTTGCGACGATCGTCGTTCCCAATCCAGGCCCAGGCGAGGCTGTCGTTCGGATTCAGGCCTGCGGCGTCTGCCATACCGACCTGCATTACCGCGAGGGTGGCATCAGCCAGGAGTTCCCGTTCCTCCTCGGCCACGAGGCAGCCGGAATCGTCGAGGAGGTCGGGGCAGGTGTCACTGACATTCAGCCCGGCGACTACGTCGTACTCAACTGGCGGGCGGTGTGCGGGCAATGCCGCGCCTGCCTCCGTGGCAGGCCGCACCTGTGCTTCGCCACCCACAACGCGACACAGAAGATGCGTCTGGAGGACGGTACGCCCCTTTCCCCCGCGCTGGGCATCGGCGCCTTCGTCGAGAAGACGCTCGTCCATGCCGGTCAGTGCACCAAGGTGAGTCCCCTTGCTGCGCCGGCGGTGGCGGGCCTGCTCGGCTGCGGAGTCATGGCCGGGCTCGGAGCGGCAATCAATACTGGCGCCGTCACTCGCGGTGACTCAGTCGCTGTTATCGGCTGCGGCGGGGTCGGGGCGGCGGCAATCGCGGGCGCAACCCTCGCCGGCGCCACTCGCATCGTGGCGGTCGATATCGACGACCGCAAACTGCATATCGCCCGGGAATTCGGGGCCACCCACACAGTGAACGCCAAGGAATGCGACGTGGTCGAGGCCATCCGTGAGGTCACTGACGGATTTGGTGCTGACGTCGTCATCGACGCGGTCGGGACGCCGCAGACCTGGACCCAGGCCTTCTACGCACGCGACCTCGCCGGGACCGTCGTGCTCGTCGGAGTACCGATGCCCGAACAGCGCATCGACCTGCCGCTGCTAGATGTGTTCGGACGTGGCGGGTCACTCAAGTCAAGTTGGTACGGGGATTGCCTGCCTAGTCGAGATTTCCCGATGCTCATCGACCTTTATCTTCAAGGCCGGCTTCCCCTGGACCGTTTCGTGACGGAGGAAATCTCCCTCGACTCGATAGAGGACGCCTTCACCAAGATGCACCACGGTGACGTGCTCCGCTCGGTGGTCCTGCTCCCATGACCCTTCGAATCGACCACGCGGTCACTTCGGGCACCTTCTCATTGGACGGCGAGACATTTGACGTTGACAACAACGTTTGGGTCATCGGCGATGACCTCGAATGCATGGTTATCGATGCTCCACATGACGTCGAAACAATTCTGTCGGTCATCGCTGGCCGGACCGTCGTCGCCGTAGCCTGCACGCACGCACATGACGATCACGTTCGTTTTGCCCCCGAACTCGCCGAAACCACCGGGGCGCCCATCCTGCTTCACCCGGCCGATGAGCCCATCTGGGTTCTCACTCACCCCCACCGGCGTCCGACCGGAACCCTCGCGGACGGTCAGGTCATCACCATTGCCGGCTCGGAGATTCACGTGATTCATACACCCGGCCATGCCCCGGGGGCCTGCTGCTTCTACTCACCGCAGCTCGGCGTGCTGTTCAGCGGAGACACCCTGTTCGCCGGCGGGCCGGGTGCGACAGGCAGGTCATTCAGTAACTTCGCCACTCTCACGGATTCGATCAGGGATCGACTTCTCGTCCTGCCGCGCGACACGGTCGTCCACACCGGCCACGGCGATTCGACGACGCTCGCCGAGGCCGCCGACAACATCCACGCCTGGATAGCTCGCGGTTCGTAGCGGCGCACTGCTGAGCCGTGTCCGGGTACTCAATGGGAGCTTCCAGAGTGGTCCTGGACGAAATGACCAAGATGACCCTCAAATAACCAATATTTTGGCCATTTGAGCCGGATTCTGGTTCAAGTGACGCTGGGGTTGGTTCTGGTGACGCTGGGGTTGGTTCTGGTGACGCTGGGGAGTGGGCACTTCTGCTATTCGTTTACTGCTATCACTGGGTTCGTCAGGGTGCCGATTCTTTCAATCGTGCAGGCCACGACATCGCCCGGCTGTAGGAAGGTCGGCGGGTCCATCGCCGCTCCGACACCCTGTGGTGATCCGGTTGCGATAACATCGCCGGGCTCGAGGGTGACCCCGGACGTGATGTCAGCAATGAGGGTTGGGATCTTGAAGAGCATGTTGCGCGAATTGCCGTCCTGCCGCTGATCGCCGTTGACCGTCAGGGTGAGCCGAAGAGTATGCGGGTCGGTGATCTCATCGGTCGTGACGATCATCGGCCCAAAGGGCGCGTAGCTGTCCTGACCCTTGGAGAAGAACCACTGCCCCGAACGTCGCTGATCGCGGGCGCTGATGTCATTGATGATGCTGTAGCCGAACACGTAGTCGAGGGCCTCGGACTCCGGGACCTTGCGGGCCGCCCGGCCGATAACAACGGCCAGCTCACACTCCCAGTCCAGCTGCTCGGTCATCGTCGCGTTGTGCTCGATCGGCTCCCCTGGGCCCACCACCGCAGTGCCCGGCTTGCTGAAGAGCACCGGACGGGTCGGGAGCTCCTTGGCCGTGTCGAGGGTCCGACTCGACTCCTCGACATGCTCGACGTAGTTGAGCCCGACTCCGACGACCTTTCCGGGGCGTAGCGGCGCCCGCAGGGTGACCCCGTCAAGCGGGTAGGTGACGCTATCCGGCCATGGCCCCTGCTTCGCCACCGCAGACACCACCTGCGCATGCAATTCGGGTCCTGCAGTCACGTAATCGATGAGGCGAACCGGAACGTCGACAAGGCCCTCAAGACCCGCACGGAGATCGACGACATCCTCCCCGCTCACGAGCCCGAGGATTGACGGGGCATCGGGCGCCGTGCTGAAGGTGACGAATCGCATGTCGCTCCTTGGTAATCGGGTTGGAATTGGGACGGGTTCGTCACAGGAATCTGTGACGCAGACAACTACGGCTCGTTGAGTGGCGGCGCAACCGGAGGCGTGTTCAAGGGGCGCTCAATGGTCTCGGTGAACACCACCCGCGACTGGGGGGTGCGGTTCACGTGCAACTGGAACACGTCGAATCGGTTGTAGTGGCCAATGATGTCGTGCATCTGCTTGGGTTGGATGCACTTGTTGAGGTCAATATCGGCGTAAACGATGCCCTCAACATCGATGAGCGGCTCGGTGATCAGCTGGCCATCCGGGCCGAATACTCCACTGAATGCCGAGTTCCTGCGCTCAAGCATGGCCCTGGACTCATCATCGTGAGCGATGAGATCGACCATCTCCGGGGTGATCGATGAGCAAGCGACGACCGTAAAGACCTTGCCTTCGAAGGAATGCGCTGCGGCTCGCACCTTGATGGCCTCGACCATGTCGTAGTCAGGTGGCGCGGTCGGCAGCGAGATGTACGTCGCACAGTGAACGTTCTCACCCTGGGCGAGGAGCGTGAATCGCGCGAGGGTGTTGGTGTTCTCGCCGCAAGCGAGGCCCCCGATCCGTCCCGTATCGGTGTCATAGACCCGCAGTGAACTTCCGTCGCCACCGGCCCAAGTGAGTTTCTCCGCCCACGTGGGCACGAGTTTGCGGTGCACCCCCAGCAGTTCGCCGTCACCCCCGATGAAGAGGAGCGAGTTGTAGAGGGTCCCCATCGAGAAAGGGTCACGCTCGTTCACTCCGATGACGACCTGCGCTCCCGCATCCCGAGCGGCAGCACGGAGCGCGTCGACCTCGGGGCCCGGAATATCGATGGCGGACCGGAACAGTCGTTCGAACCACGGGCTGCCCTTGCCAGGGGTCATCGTCCAGTTCCAGTAGGGGTATCCGGGGATAAATACCTCGGGGAAGACAATGAGCCGTGCGCCGCTTTCGGCTGCCTCGGCAATGAGCCCGCACGCCTTTTCGACGGTCGCAGCAGCATCAAGATAAATGGGCGCCGCCTGAACTGCAGCAGCGGTGAACCGCGCGTAGTGGATCACGTGACGTCACCTCAATTCCTCGGGCGCACAGTCGCTCTCCGTCGGCCCGAACACTAGCATTCGATCAATATTCACCGCGCAGGAGAAGCTGCCATCCTCAAGGGATCGTGGTAGCACCAGCGGAAGGCGATGATGGAGGACATCACATGATTGAGGACGTCATCGGCCGCGCCAAGGTGCAGGCAACCCCGGAACTTGAGGAGTACTACGCGCGTCTTGCGAAGCATGGCTCCGGGGCCTTGTGGACCGTCGCGAATGAGATCGAGCCCTGGTTTCCTCAGCCCCGCTCCATCCCGATGCACTGGCGCTACGAGGAACTCCGCCCACTTGTCATCGAGTCAGCGACCCTCGTCACCGGGGATGACGCAGGGCGGCGGGTGGTCTACCTCGTCAATGATGAGCGCCGTGATGTCTCCGCTGCCGTCGGACTGCTCTACAGCGGCCTGCAGATCATGAACCCCGGCGAATCGATGACCGCGCACCGACATGCCGCCGCGGCCCTTCGCTTCGTCATCGAGGGCGAGGGCGCTTGGACCATCGTGAACGGGGACCGCCTGAAGGTGGGCCCGAATGACTTCGCAATCACGCCGAAGGGCACCTGGCATGAGCATGGCAACGAGTCATCGACCACGCAGGTCATCTGGCAGGACGGCCTGGACATTCCACTCGTCAATGCCCTCGATTCGAACTTCTACGAGGTGCACCCGGACCTTCACCAGATCCCCGGCAAGGTAGTGAACACATCTCTACTCGAGCACGGCAGCGGCATCCTCAAACCTGACGGCCGATCGTGGACCAAGCGCTACTCACCCCTTCTCGCCTACCCATGGGATCGCACCTACGAGGCCCTCGTCAACCTCGCGAGGGTGAGCGAGGGCACCCCGTACGACGGCGTAATTATGGAATACGTGAACCCGCACACAGGTGGATCAGTCATGCCGACCATGGGCGCCCATATTCAGTTACTCCAGCCGTCTCAGTCGACCCTTGCCCATCGGCATACCGGGTCGGTGGTTTACCACGTCGCGAAAGGACGTGGCCACTCCATCATCGCCGGCCGCAGATTTGATTGGAGGGAGCACGACATCTTCTGCGTACCGTCATGGGCTTGGCATGAACACGCCAACGACGATCCCGAGGGCGACGCCTGCCTGTTCTCCTTCAATGACTTCCCGATGATCGCCGCCCTCGATCTCCACGCGGAGGAGTCGATGGACGCAAACGGCGGCCGCCAGGACATCGACTCAAGTGGACCCGCCCGTGGCTGATCGCACGCTGGCGATCGCCGCAATACCCGGCGACGGCATCGGCAACGAGGTGCTGCCTGCGGCAACACAGGTCCTCGAGCGAGCTGCCGCCATGTCTGGGGTCCGCATCGACTGGACGTGGCTCGACTGGGGCTGCGACCACCTCGTCCAGGCCGGCGCCATGATGCCTGCCGACGGCATCGAGCGCCTTCGCCAGCATGACGCGGTATTCCTCGGCGCCGTCGGTCGCAGCGACGTCCCCGACCACGAGTCGCTCTGGGGACTGCTCATCCCCATCAGGCGGGCATTCGACCAGTACGTGAACCTTCGGCCGGTACGTCAGTTCGAAGGAGTTGAGCCGCGGGTCCGGCTTCCGGAGGGCGCAATCGTCGACATGGTCATCGTTCGCGAAAACACCGAGGGCGAGTACTCGGAGATCGGTGGACGCTACGGACGAGGCACCGAGCGTGAATTCGCCCTTCAGGAGAACATCTTCACGAGAGTCGGTATCGAGCGGGTGACCCGATTCGCCTTCGACCAGGCGGCCACTCGCCGCCGCCACGTCACGTCGGCCACGAAGTCCAACGGGATCATCCACACAATGCCGTTCTGGGATGAAGTTGTTGCGGAGGTTTCCACCGACTACCCGGGAACCACCCTGCGCAAGGTCCTTATCGACGCCCTCGCTGCCGAGATGGTGCAGCGCCCCCATGAATTCGACGTCGTCGTGGCGTCAAATCTCTTCGGCGACATCCTGTCCGACCTCGCGGCGGCGACGGTGGGCAGTCTCGGGGTCGCGGCCTCGGCAAACCTGAATCCGGGGCGACTGTTCCCCTCCATGTTCGAACCAGTTCACGGATCCGCACCCGATATTGCCGGGCGCGGGATCGCGAATCCCGTCGCCGCCATCTGGTCAGGGGCGATGATGCTCGAACACCTCGGCCATCCAGAACCTGCCTCAGCCATTATGCGCTCGATAGAGACCTCCCTGCTCCTCCCTGCAACGCGCACCGCAGACCTCCAAGGAACTGCAGACACCGACGAGGTCACACGGGCCATCATCACTGGGCTTGATCAGCGGTGATGGAACCCACACCTCAAGGACCTTGTCTGACCCCGGCTGCAGGGGTGATGCTTACCACCATGCAACGCACGAACATCGGCGCATTAACCGAGAGAGGCAGGCATCATGGCTGAGCGTTCCTTCGCCACCGAGGTCCAAGAACTCCGCCTTCGGGATGGTGAGGAGTTCCGCGGGGAGGGAATCCTCGCAGTCACCAAGGGCCTCCTCCAGTCTGGGGTCGCGTACGTCGGCGGATATCAGGGCGCCCCAATCTCGCACCTCATGGATGTGCTCGGCGATGCCCAAGACATCCTTGATGAGCTCGGGGTCTACTTCGAGAACAGCGCATCCGAGGCGACCGCCGCCGCATCACTCGCCGCGTCCGTCCACTACCCGCTTCGTGGAGCTGTCACCTTCAAGTCAACGGTCGGCTTCAACGTTGCGTCCGATGCGCTCGCCAACCTCGCATCCGGTGGAGTCTTGGGCGGGGCCCTCGTCATCATTGGTGAGGATTACGGCGAGGGCGCGAGCATTATGCAAGAGCGTACCCACGCCTTCGCCATGAAGTCGCAGATGTGGCTCCTTGATCCCCGCCCGAATCTCACGGCCATCGTCGACATGGTGGAGAAAGGATTCGAATTGTCGGAGGTGAGCAACACTCCGGTGATCCTCGAATTGCGCCTGCGTTCCTGTCACCTGCACGGCTCCTTCATCGCGAAGGACAACAGGAAGCCGGCCTTCACCATCGCTGACGCTCTAGCGAATCCCAAGCGCGATCTCACCCGGGTCGTGCTCCCGCCTGCCAGTTTCCTGCACGAACAGGAGAAGGTGAACAAGCGATGGCCAGCGGCGGTTCAGTTCATCAAGGACCACCAGCTCAATGAGCATGTCGCCCCCGGGACCAGGGATTTCGGGATCATCCTGCAGGGCGGCCTGTACAACAATGTCAATCGGGCTCTCGAGCTCCTCGGGTTATCGGACCCATTCGGGAACAGCTCAATCCCGCTGTACGTCATGAACGTCACCTACCCGGTTATCGACGACGAGGTCATCGGTTTCTGCGAGGGCAAACGGGCTGTCCTGCTCGTAGAGGAGGGGCAGCCGGACTTCATCGAGCAGAACATCCAGACAATCCTGCGCCGCGCCGATGCCACCGCGAAGTTGCATGGCAAGGACCTCCTGCCCGTCGCCGGCGAGTACACCCCCGCCGCCGTGACGAAGGGGGTGCTCGCCTTCGTCCAGAAGTATGCTCCTGAGCTCCTCGACCAGGATCGACTCCCAACGTCGACCCTCCCCGCAACCGACCCTCGTAGTCCCTACGCGGAGCGCATCGCACCTGAACTTGTCCAGGGTCGTCCGCCCGGATTCTGCACCGGCTGCCCGGAGCGACCGATCTTCGCCGCTCTCACTCTCGCGCAACGGGAGGTCGGCGAGCATCATGTGAGCGCCGACATCGGCTGCCATCTGTTCTCGATCAATGCCCCGTTCAATATCGGGGCAACGACCATGGGATACGGCCTTGGCTCCGCCGGAGCCGCCGCCCTCAACGGTAAAGACACGAGCAGTCGACCCATCGCGATTATGGGCGACGGCGGCTTCTGGCACAACGGGCTCACGAGCGGCGTAGGGAACGCCGTATTCAATGAGAACGACCAACTCCTCGTCATCGTCGACAACGCCTACAGTGCGGCCACCGGTGGCCAGGACATACTCTCGTCCAAGGCCGATAATCCCCTACGATCCACGAAGCACTCGATAGAGAAGGCAGTGCGAGGGGTCGGGGTCCGCTGGTCACGGACGATGACGAACACCTTCAAGGTCGACGAGATGCGGGATCTCTTCAAGGAGGCACTCACCTCGACGGAGCCGGGCCCGAAGGTGATCATCGCCCAGAGCGAGTGCACGCTGAATAAAACGAGACGCGAGAAGCCGATCATCGCGCGGCAAATCAAGGAGGGGAAGCGGGTCGTGCGCGAGCGCTTCGGCGTCGATCCAGAAACATGCACCGGAGATCACTCCTGCATCCGTATCTCGGGCTGCCCGTCGCTCACCATCGGGCCCAACCCCGATCCGATGCGGCAGGACCCAATCGCCACGGTGCTCGACAGTTGCGTTGGCTGTGGGCTCTGCGGCGAGAACGCACACGCCGCAGCCCTGTGCCCGTCGTTCTACCGAACAGAGATCATCACGAACCCGAGTCGCTGGGACCGGATGAAGACCACGCTTCGTCACCGCTACATCGGATTCCTGCAGCGAGGGATCGAACGCCGGCTCGCCGGCATCGATGCAGACCTATGATTCGCAACCATCTCAACTGAGGGCAGCCCTAGATGACCGCAACGACGACTAGCCTTCCAAGCACCTCGCTGCGCCTACGACCGATCACCATGGCCATCTTGGCCATGGGCGGTGAAGGCGGCGGCGTCCTTTCCGACTGGATTGTCGCCGTCGCCGAGAAGAACGGCTACTACGCGCAGAGCACGTCAGTACCCGGAGTGGCGCAGCGAACCGGAGCCACCGTGTACTACGTCGAGCTCTTCCCTAAGTTCTCTGGCTCAGAGCGCCATTCGGAACCGGTTCTCAGCACCATGCCGACCCCTGGCGAGGTCGACATCGTCGTGGCCTCGGAGCTCATGGAAGCTGGCCGCTCGATCCAACGAGGCTTTTCGACTCCCGATCGCACGACCCTTATCGCGTCAACCAGCCGCACTTACGCAATGCCCGAACGCACGGCGATGGGTGACGGTCGGATCGACTCAGGCCGGCTCATCGAGGTAGCCCTCGCCTCGTCGAAGCGATTCATCCGCGGGGACTTCGCCAAGATCGCCCAGGACACCGGGAGCGTCATCAGCGCCGTGCTCCTCGGCGCCATCGCTGGCGCGGGGGTCCTGCCGTTCACCCGAGAGCAGTTCGAGGAGGCCATCCGCGCCAGCGGCAAAGGCGTCGAGCCCAGCCTCCTCGCCTTCGCCGAGGGCTTCACGGTCGCTGCAAAGCCGGCAGGTCAGTCGATCGACATCACGATCGGAGCGCGCCCATCTGAAGTCCCCGGAGAGGGCCCAGATCCGGCCGAGGTGCAGCGAGCCATCGAAAACCCGGGCTCGCTCGTCGGATCTCGCCTACAAGTCCAGGCATCTCGCATCGGCGCTGATTTTCCAGCTGAGGCGCGGTTCATGCTCGTCAATGGCGTCAAGCGCACCGCCGAGTACCAGGACATCGACTACGCCAACGAGTATCTCGATCGCATCGCCTCCGTCACCGCTCTCGAGGTACACGGCGACAGCAGCAACATCCTCACCACCGAGGCCGCCCGATATACGGCACTATGGATGACCTACGAGGACACCATTCGAGTCGCCTTCCACAAGACCCGACGGCGTCGATTCGACCGAGTGGGCAAGGAGGCTCGCATCGCAGATGCGCAGGTCATGCAGGTGCGGGAGTTCCTGCACCCGCAGGTCGAGGAAATCAGCGATACCCTCCCCACCGCCCTCGGCCGCTGGCTCCTTCGCTCCAAGGCAATGAACGCGATCATCTACAAGGTCACCCACAAGGGCCTCAAGATCCAGACCACGTCGGTGTGGGGATTCACGACCCTCTACATCCTCGCCCGCCTGCGGCCGATCCGGCGTCGCTCACTGCGCTTCGGCCAGGAGCAGGAGCGAATTGACGCCTGGCTTGGGTTGGCCCGTGCACACGCCCCCGCGGACTACGCCCTAGCAACCGAAATCATTACTTGCCAACAGGTGGTGAAGGGATACGGCTCCACACATGCGAACGGTCTGAAGAACTTCAACTCCCTCATGGGCGCCGTGCCCATCCTCGCTGGTGATTCGCGCGCCGCCGAGCGCCTACGCAATCTTCGGCGCGCTGCACTCGCCGATGAGACGGGCCAGCAACTTCAGGCAGCGCTCAACGCATCGAGCATGCGTTCGAACTGAACTGGCGACCGTGCCACACTCTGGCATGACCAAGGCCGAAACAGCGTTCACCGGGTTTCCCGTTGAAACATTTGAGTTCTACGAGCACCTGAGCGCCAACAACACGAAGGCCTGGTGGTCACTGCACAAGGCCGAATACGAGCGAGTCGTCCGTGCACCCATGCTCGCTCTCCTCAACGAACTGACCGATGAGTTCGGCGACGCTCACCTCTTCCGGCCCCACCGGGATGCCCGATTCAGCAAGGACAAGACTCCGCTGAAGGATCATCAGGGTGCTGTCGTTCAGATCGAGGACGCCATCGCGTACTACGTGCAGGTCTCGGCGAGCGGGCTCATCGCCGGCGCCGGGTGGTACTCGCCGCAGGGGGAGCAACTCCGCAGGTACCGGGAATCGGTCGATGGACCGACCGGCGCCGTGCTCGAGGGAATCCTTGAGGTCCTACCCTCGAGGTTCGAGATCGACGGTCGCCCCCTCGTCACCAAGCCGCGCGGGTATGACGCGAACCACCCGCGTATCGCCTTGCTCAGGAACCGAATGCTCGTCGCATCTAGCAATTACGCCTCCGCCCCATGGATGGGATCCCGTAAGGCCATCGAGACCGTTCGGGACGACTGGCAGACCCTGCAGCCGCTCGCCGAGTGGCTCGCAGATCATGTCGGCCCGGCGGAGGATCCAGCCGCCGAACTCTCACGCACTGCAGATTGAACAACGAGACCGCAAACTCATGACTCGTTCGTCGGCGGCATCCCGGGAAGCGGGCGCTCCTTGCGGAATGGCCAGACAAATTCCCGTCCACCGGTGAGTCCTGAAGGTCGGAACAAGAGCATGCCAACGAGGATCAGTCCGAGGATGATCGCCCTCGCGCCTTGCGGCACGCTCACAACATAAGCCCCGATCTCAAGGCCATTCTGCAGTCGTACGAGCAGGACGTCGACGAGGCTGAACACCAGCGTGCCAACGACCGCACCGCTCAACGAGAGCATACCTCCGAGCACGAGCATCGCCAACGTCACGAAGGTCAATTCGATGTTCAACTGACTCGACTGCACCACGCGGTTCGTCAGCGCGAACAATCCGCCCGCCACACCAGCAACGATGCCAGACACTGCAAACACGATGATTCGCTGGCTCACGACGTTGATACCTGAGGAGGCCGCTGCGATGCCGTCCTCACGTGCTGCCCGCAGGAGCCTTGAAGGCCTCGTCCGCTGGAACAGCCAGGCTGCAACGATTGCGGCCATTGCAAAGAGCATCGTCGTCTGCAGGTTCAGGACGTCAGGGATGCCGACCATAGATTGACCGCTTCGTGGACCGACGCTCGACCAGTAGGTGAGGACCTGATTCACGACACCGAGGAGGGCGAACGTTGCGATACCCGCCTGCAAGCCGTTCAATCGCATGAGGACGGGCGATACGACGAGTGCCAGCAGTCCGCCGACGACACCACCGATGACCACGGCGACAAGCCATGGCGCGTTAAGGTCGAAGAGGAAAGGGAAGAGGTCCGGGAGTAGGTTGCGCTTGAGTTCAGGATCGATGGTGAGAAGCCCTACGGTCCAAGCGCCAACGGCCACAAAGGCCACGTGCCCGAAACTGAGGACCCCTGACGTTCCAATGAACATCTGAAGTGCGACGACGATGATGAGACTCACGAGTGCATACTGCAACTGCACTTGGACGCTGTCGCCAAGAAAACTAATGATGAGCGTAACGAAATAGACGATGGCGAGCAGGCTCACCAACGACCAGAGTGGGCCGAGCCGGAACCACAGTCCACGTTGGGAACTCGCCACCGATTTGCTCACCACTCCAGCTGGTTCACTCATGTGCGTGCCACCCCACGTCCCTTGATGAGCAAGCCAGAAGGCCTGAACAGGAGCACCCCGATAACGAGCACGAACACATACGCATCCTTGAAGTTGCTCATCTCCTGAGGGAGCCATGTCGCGAGCATCGACGTCACAAACCCAACGAGAAACCCACCTGCCAGAGATCCTGAGATTTTGTCGATTCCCCCGATGACGGCACCGACGAGAGCCAGAATCGTGATCTGGACCCCGAAAGTCGGCCCAACAGCGCCACTTTGAACGGTCAGGACGAACGCAACGGCGGCTGCGAGAATGCCGCTGAGGGCGAAGGACAGGGCGATCACGCGTCCCGCCGGGATGCCTACCAATCTGGCGGTCCTGAAGTCCGCGGCAGCTGCCTTGAGTTGAAGACCCATGCTTGTGCGAGTGAGAAACAGATGCAGTCCGAGGAGAACGAGACCCGCTATGACAATCGTCGCCACCGACAGAAGCTGAATTCTCACGCCGGCAAACTCAACCGTCTGAGCAAGTCCACTGGCGACCGGAGCAGTTCTAACATTGTTGGAAAACATGAGTTCGTACACGCGCTGGAGCAGGAAACTGAGCCCAAACGATGCAATGAGCAAGGTTGCGGGGTTCGCAGATCGCATCCGGGAAAAGACCGCGAACTCCATGAGCAAGGACATTGCGACAGCAACGATGATCGACAGCGGGACGGCGATAAACCATCCGAGTTCCCATGTAAAGATGAGGCAATAGGCCGATGCAGTGATGATTTCCGCCTGCGCAAAGTTCGCCAGACGGATGACACCGAAGACAAGCCCGATAGACAACGCGGCGAGACCAAGGGTCGCGCCTGCTGAGAGGGCATCGACAAGAGACTGAATCAACTGCCCGGTCATCCGAAGTACGCCTTCGTCAGTACGTCGACCTTCTCTGCATCCTCTGGCTTCAGGCTCAACGTGATCTCTCCGTCATGCAGGACGAACGTTCGATCACAGAAGGCGATGGTGAACTCCGCGCGCTGCTCGACCACGAGGACCGCCTTGCCGGCGGCACGAATAACATCAAGTGCTTCGAAGACGGTGTCAACTGCAGTCGGCGATAGGCCAAGGCTCGGCTCATCGAGCAAGAGGATGTCTGGGTCACTCATAAGCGCGCGGCCGATGGCTAACTGCTGCTGCTGACCTCCCGATAGCAGCCCTGCCTGACGGTGCCCGAAATCGCGAAGCATGGGAAACAGCGTCACCACATGCTCCATCGCCTCGGAGTAGCCGGCGCGATCCCTACGGGCCACGGCTCCGAGTCGCAGATTATCCGTGACGCTCAATTCGGCAAACACGTGTCGTCCCTCAGGTACGAGTGCCACTCCCCTGCGCACGACCTTCTCCGGCGGAAGTCCCGCAAGATCCTGACCATCCACGAGGACCCGTCCGCTGCGTTCAATGGCGCCCATGATCCCTAGGAGCGTGGATGACTTGCCAGCGCCGTTTGGCCCGATAAGTCCAACGGCTTCTCCAGCCTTCACCTCTAGGTCGATGCCTCGCACGGCCGGTACTCCGCCGTACGCCACTTCAAGACCCTCGACGCGAAGACCACGGCTCGCTTGCCCTGAGCCGGAACGGGCATCGTCAACGATGGACACTGCCACTCCTTCCAAGGTAAGCCTCAACAAGCTCTTCGCTGCCGCGCACTTCATCAGGGGTCCCCTCAAGCAGGGTCTTACCCTCGACCAGAACATGGATACGATCACAGACGTCGAGGATGAGGCGAACATTGTGATCAATCAGAATGACGCCCAGGCCAGCTCCACCTAGTGCCCGAATGTTGTCTGCGAAGTCCCCTATCTCACCCTCATTGAGACCCGCCGCAGGCTCGTCAAGCAGGACATAGGAAGGGGATCCGGCCAACGCCCTCGCCACCCCAACGCGGCGCTCCACTCCATGCGGCAGAGAACTGGCAGCGTGTGTTGCGAGCGCGCGTAACCCAAATGAGTCGAGCAGCGAGTCCGCGGTCAGTCCGGCGGCCTTTCGATGCTGCCCCGTACCGATCGAAGTCACGACGAGGTTCTCTCGAACCGTCAGACCGCTGAAGAGATGCCCGTGCTGAAACGTTCGAGCGAGGCCATGCCTCGCTCGAATATGCGGTTTGGCCCGGGTGATGTCATGCCCATCAAGATAAACACTCCCGGCATCGGGCAAGTCGTAGCCGCTGATGATGTTGACGAGCGTCGATTTTCCGGCACCATTGGGGCCAATAAGGCCAAGTACCTCGCCCGGGGAAACCGCCAGGCTGACGTCAGTCAGGGCATGAACGCCGGCGAATGAACGGGTCACCCCGGTCACGCTCAAGGAGCGTGACCGGGGTGACTGCGCGTCGATCATTACGGGAAAACGACCTTCTCCGGGGCAACTGCCTCGATGAAGACCAGCTTGCCGTCCTTGACCTCGAGGATCGCCATCGGGCGGCCCACGTTGATGTGAAGATCAGGCGAGAACGAGGTCGGGCCGGCCAGGGTCGGCACGTCCTTGAACGTCTCAAGGGCTGCGGTCAGCTTGTCGCCGTCCCAGCTTCCGGCCTGCTTGTACGCCTCGAGGATGACCTGGAGGGTTGTCGGACCGGTGACGAAACCACCGACGTCCGGCTTGGCACCGTACTTCGCCTCGTACGCCGCCGCGTAGTCGTTGACGGCTGCGTTTGCATCGTCACCGTTCTTCGCGTTGTACGTCACGACGTAGTAGTCGGAGAGATTCGGGATGGCGCCGACCCAGAAGTCGCCGTCCATGCCGAAGCCGGAGACGATCGGGGTCGCAAGGCCGCCATCGCGGATCTCCTTAGCCACTGTGCCACCACCGGGGTTGTAACCGCAGTTGATGATGACGTCCGGAGCACCGGCTGCTGAGATCTTCGAGACGGTCTCCTTGACGGAGTCGCCCTGCACGTAGTCGTAGGTCTTGACGACGGTGCCGCCGAGTTCAGTGAAGCGCTTTTCGAATACCGCGCACTGGTTCTGCGTGTACTTGATGGATGTGTCCTTGAGCAGGACTGCGTTCTTCCAGCCCTTGCTGTTCGCGAACTCAGCCATGACCGAAGCCTCGCCGGGGACGCCATCGCCCATGGAGAAGCCGAGCTTGAGTCCGCCCGCAGGACCGTAAATCGGGTCACCGATGCATGGCGCGACGTTGAGGATGTTCTTGCCCTCCGCGACGAGCGCTGCCGGCGAGGACACGTCGTAGTCGCACGTAACGACGAGGACATTGGCGCCCTTGCCGATAACTTCCTCGGCCGCAGGTGCATACTTCTCGAACTTGGTCTCGGTGTCGATGAACTCAACCGTGATCGGCTGACCATTGACGCCACCGGCGGCGTTCACTGCATCGACCTCCATGAGAAGGGCGTTGCGCGCGGGCGTATCGATCGGGCCCATGAAGCCGGAACCGGCCTG
>CAMDKQ010000038.1 GCA_945901095.1 Bifidobacterium breve | reverse complement strand
ACGGACTATGCGGCCCAGTGGGCTCCCATCCTGCGGCAGCACTACGGCACCGCGTTCTCCATTGCCCGCCGGCTCGCCGGGTTCCTTACCGTTCCAGGCTTCCTGCCGACCTTCGGCCCCGTCGGCATGCGCTCGCGCTCACTCATGACGATTGCTTTGCGTGTGATGGGCAACCTCGTTACCGATGAGGACACCGACGCGACGGCTCGACTCTGGCGGGCGGCGGGCCGGACGAGCCTGAGGTTCGACGAGCGCCCCCCCTTCACGTAGGGCTAGAACGCCCAATCCTCGTGGAGCATGCCCTGTTGGAGTGACATCCGTAGCGGGTCCATACGCAGCACCGCCGGCGGACCCTCGAGCAGTGGTGGCATGGCGCCCATGAGCACCGCAAAGGGGGCGGATGCTCGGTGGGCCTCCTGGGCCGCCTCGTCCTTAAAGATCTCGAAGAGCCAGACGTTGTCGGGGGTGTCAGGGTCGACGGAGACGATGAACACCTCGGTACCCGGTTCCTCGGCGAGCTGGTCGGTATAGGTGTTGAGAACGTCGAGGAGCGCGAGCCGCAGCCCCTCCTTGGCGGTTAGCCGGACAAGGAGCGACATCCGCCCCGGCAGAAAGACCTGAAGCGGCTCATCGGCAACCTGCTCGGCCACGCTGCGCCTAGACCTTGTTTGCGAGGTACCACTCGTAGGTGCTCGCCACACCATCGCGAAGGGTGATCTGCGGCTGCCAGCCGAGTTCATTGATGCGGGAGGTGTCGAGAAGTTTGCGGGGCATGCCATCGGGCTTGGAGGAATCCCACTCGATGGTGCCCTCGAACCCGACGACGGATGCCACTGTCTCGGCGAGTTCACGGATCGGCATGTCGTCGCCGAGGCCCACGTTGATGGTCTCGTGGGTGTCGTAGTGCTGAAGGAGGACGAGGCAGGCCTGGGCGAGGTCGTCGACGTGGAGAAATTCGCGGCGTGGGGTGCCGGTGCCCCAGACGGTGACGGTCGGCGCCCCAGCGACCTTTGCCTCGTGGAACCGGCGGATGAAGGCGGGCAGTACGTGGGATGACTGGAGATCGAAGTTATCGCCCGGTCCGTACAGGTTCGTCGGCATCGCGGAGATCCAGCGGCGTCCGTACTGGGTGCGGTGCGCCTCGATGTAGAAGATCCCGGAGATCTTCGCCATGGCGTAGGCCTGATTTGTGGGCTCGAGGGGCCCGGTCATGAGCGACGACTCGCGGATCGGCTGAGTCGCGTGACGCGGGTAGATGCAGGAGGAGCCGAGGAAGAGCAGTCTGTCGACGCCGGCGGCGTGGGCTGCGTCCATGACATTTGTCTGGATGAGCGTGTTGTCGCGCAGGAACTCGACGGGGAATGTGGAGTTGGCCATGATGCCGCCGACCTTGGCGGCTGCGTCGATGATGATGTCGGGTTTGGCCTCGGTGATCGCATCATGGGTGGCGGTGCGATCGCGGAGATCAAGTTCCTTCGAAGACCATCCGATGAGCTTGCCGGCACCCGCCTGCTCGAGGGCACGCCACAGCGCGGACCCCACCAGGCCGCGATGGCCGGCGACGTAGACGGACACATCGCCCCAGGGGAACGTCGACTGCATGGGTGCCTGCTCTCACTGCGCGTGACGACTCATTGATTGCCTCATTCTGACATAGCCGGCCTATGGTGGGGCGAACGCGATCAGGAGGCGTCAATGCGGATCATCAACGTCGAGCAACTTAAGAGGGTCCTCGGGGACCTGCCGGCAAACCCGCGCGTCGTCGCCTCGGGGAACTTCGCGACCCCGCAGGTGCTCCTCGGCGCTGTTGACGAGGTCGTTCCCGAGTACCGGCTCCACATGCTCAATGCGCAGAAAGGTCTCCCTGACCGGGAGGGCGTGATCCATGAGACGGCTTTCGTCGGCCCCGGGATGCGTGGCAGCGCGCAGCTGGACTACGTCCCGTGCCGCCTCAGCCTAGTGCCGGTGCTCTTTCGCGATCAGTTGCGGCCGGATGTCGTGCTCCTGCATGCTTCCTCCCGCCGGTTCGGCACTGTGAGCCTCGGCACTGAGGTCAATATCCTGCCGGCGGCCATCGAGTCGGCGAGGGCACATGGCGGCCTCGTTATCGTCCAGGCCAACGAGCAGATGCCGTACACCTACGGTGACGCGCAGATTTATGAGCACGAAATCGACTACCTTCTCGAGGTAGATGAGACGCTCCCCGCCCACGAGCGAGGCGATCTTGGTGATGTCCAGCGAGCGATTGGCGACCGGATCGCGGCGCTCATCGAGCCGAACTCCACCCTGCAACTCGGGATTGGAGCGGTCCCCGACGCCGTCCTGGCTGCGCTGACCCACATCAAGGGGCTGCGCATCTGGACGGAGATGTTCAGCGATGGTGTGCTCGATCTGCATAAAAAAGGGGCCCTTGATGACGAGGTGCCGCTGACCGCATCCTTTATCTTCGGCTCGCGTGAACTCTACGACTGGCTCCACCTCAATCGCGGCGTGCGCATGATGCGCACGGAGGTCACGAATGACCCGGGGCTCATTGCACGTCAGGCGCGGATGACGAGCGTGAACGCGGCGCTGCAGGTCGACCTCTTCGACCAAGCGAACGCGAGCCGGGTGAAGGGCCGGATCCACTCGGGATTCGGCGGCTCGACCGACTTCATCGTTGGTTCGCTGCACTCGCGCGGCGGCCGGTCGTTCATGGCGCTTCCCTCATGGCACGCGAAGGCGAAGTGCTCGACCATCGTGCCGCGCGTCACCGAGCCGGTGACGAGCTTCCAGCACAGCTTTGTCGCGACCGAGCAAGGCATCGCGGCATGTTTCGGCCGGTCGCAGGCGGATCAGGCGCGCAACATCATCCACAGCGCGGCGCACCCTTCTGTCCGCGATGAACTCGAGGAGCATGCGCGGGAGTTCGGCCTCTTCTAAGTGCCCTTCACCCGAATAGGCTGAGGACATGTTCAAGAAGAAGACCGCCCCCCTTCCACCCGGCAAGTACCGCATGGGGGGCACGCACTTTAAGAACGACAAGGCCTTCATTCGGACGGCGGTGCGCGATGTGCGTCGACTTGTCGAGTACTGCGACCTCAATACGGAGTCGAGCCTGCTCGATTGGGGCTGCGGCGCTGGGCGGCTTGCGGTCGGGGTCCGCGAGGAGTTCGGTCGCATCCGTGACTACCACGGCGTAGACATACAGCCTGAGCTCGTTGAGTGGGCCGATGCAAACCTTGCGGGCGCCGGTTTTCGATTCACCTGCCTCGACGTGAGTAACGAGCGCTACAACCCAGATGGCTCTCCGGAGCGCACCCTTGCCGCCGAATCTGGAAGTGTCGACGCTTTCTATGCCTACTCGGTATTCTCTCATATGAATGACGACGACACCCCGGCCTACCTGCGACTCATCGGTGAGGCCCTAGCGCCCGCCGGCCGAGCCCTCGTCACCTGCTTCGTCGAGGAGGATGTCGACGACTGGGAGGAGAATCCTGAAGGGTATGGACCCCTTGAATGGAAGGGGCCGTTGCACTGCACCAGATTCGCGCGCAGCCACTTTGAGGAACATGTACGGGCAGCCGGCCTGGCCGTCGATCGCTTCGAATATGGCCGCGAAACCGATGGCCAGAGCCTGTACGTCCTTCGCCTCCGATAGCTCAGGGCGAATTCACTTCCTATTCATGATGGCGCGCCCATCTCGGATACCGGATCGGGAGCAGCCCATGGGCTAGGGTTCCGGTTACGCGAGCCCGCATCGGGAACACGCGCAAGCACAACTTCGCCAGCACAACTTCGCTCCGAGAGGTCCAATATGCGCCTGTTTACATCCACTCGCCGCCGCGCCGCCGCCGCCGCGATCTCCATCGCGACCGTGTGCGCATTCAGCGCAGGGGTCGCAGCAGCACCGGCGGCGAACGCAGCTCCGGGCGACGCAGTCTCATACGGCCTGCACGTTCCGCAGATTGCAAACGGACTCGTGCCCACCGTGCCGACCGGGACGATCCGCATGTGGGATGTCGGCATCTCGTGGGGCAAGGTGCAGCCGTCCGCCAAGAAGTACTGGTGGACCGGCATGGACAAGGCCATTGCAAACGCAAACAAGATCAACGCCAAGACCCTATACGTTCTCGGCTCGACGCCGACTTGGGCTGCTTCGAACACGAAGCAGGGAACCTACCCGAACAAGGGCGCCGCCTCGATGCCCTCGTCGATGACGCTCTGGAAGGACTGGGTCACCGCAGTCACCAAGCGCTATGCGGCATCGATCGATGCGTACCAGATTTGGAACGAGGCGAATCTCAGCACCTTCTGGATGGGTACCCCTTCTCAGATGGCCGACCTCACAAGCGAGGCGTACAAGATCATTCGCAAGAACGATCCGACCGCGCAGATCGTCTCGGCGAGCAGCACCGTCCGGCTTACCTCGGCCTACAACAAGTTCTTTCCGGCGTACCTCAAGAGCCTGAAGAAGCTCAAGTGGCCCATTACGGCGTACTCGGTTCACCTCTATCCAAATAGCCTTGGCACTCCCGCTGATCGCGTGACGTACATCTCGACGGTCCGCGCATCGCTCGCTGCAGCGGGTGCACCGGCCAAGCCGCTGTGGGATACCGAGATCAACTACGGACTCGCAGGCCCGGGCTCGTCGAACCCCAAGCAGAATATTGATGGTGATACGGCGGCAGCGTGGGTCTCGCAGACCTACCTTGACAGTGCCCGTCTCGGCATTGATCGCACGTACTGGTACTCATTCACCCCGTCGACCTACAGCCTCCTCGGTATTCAGATGTACCCGGGTACCGCAGGGGCACTGGGCTACGCGACAACCTACGGCTGGATGGTCGGTGGCACTGTCAACTGCGTAACGGCGGCGGTGAACACGTGCACGGTCGTGAAGAACGGTGTCTCGGCAACGGTTGCCTGGGCGACCACCGGTTCCGGACCGTTCGTTGTGCCAGCTGGGGCGACCAAGTCGGTCACTGCATCAAATGTCAGCACGCCAGTTACCGCTGGTACATCCGTCACGATCGGGAGCATGCCCACATGGTTCGGAGCAAGTTAGTCATTGCCGCAGCATCAATCTCAGTGTTCGCATTGGGGTTGAGCGCCTGCGGATCATCGCAGACCGAAGCACCGGCATCACCGGCCGCGACGACCCCCTCCGTGCCTGGCATCCCCGCGAATCTCGTGGGGATGCAGGTCGAGGGGGTTGAGGTTGAGGCGTGGCCGTCAGCACCATTCGGGGCGTTGCGCCTGTGGGACAACGGCACAGCCTGGTCACAGATCGAGCTTGCCAAGGGCGAGTTCAAGTGGGACAACCTCGATGGCGCACTCGCGAATGCCGAGTCCAAGGGCATGACCGACGTCCTCATGGTTTTGGGTACGACCCCCGAATGGGCGGTCAAGAAGGGCGACGTCAAGAAGGGGCAGGACCACTATCCGCAGCCCGGCGCTGCCAGCGCCCCTGCGAACTTGACGGACTGGGACGACTGGGTCACTGCAGTTGTCACGCGCTACAAGGGTCGGATTTCGAGCTACGAGATCTGGAACGAGGCGAACCTCAAGAATTTCTACGACGGCACCCCCGAGGAACTCGCGGAGATGACGGCGCGGGCATACACGATCATCAAGGCGGGCGATCCCGAGGCACTCGTGGTCTCCGCGTCGCCGGCGCTTCGACTCTCGGCACGCTTCGATGTCTTCTACCCGAAGTACCTTGCGGCGCTGGCGAAGGCCGACTGGCCGGTTGACGTGCTCTCGCTGCACGCTTATCCGAGTGGTGAGGGCAACCCGCAGATCCGCGGGGGGCTCATCGAGACCTTCAAGTCGGCTGTCGCTGAGGCGGGTGCACCGGCGGATATCCCGATCTGGGACACCGAGTTGAACTACGGTCTCGCCGGCCCCGGCGACATTCCCAAGACCGACATCACTGGTCCGGCTGCAGCTGGTTGGGTCGTCCGCACCTACATCGACAACCTGCGTTTCGGGATCGAGCGTGCGTACTGGTACATCTGGACTCAAAAGCCCTACCCGCTTCTTGGTATTCAGGCGTACCCGGGTTCGGATGGCGAGCAAGGATTCTTCGCCGTTGATAACTGGGTGGTCGGTTCGCAGTTCGAGGGCTGCACAGATACCGCTGGCGCGGTCACCTGTAACTTCACTCGCGACGGACAGAAGTCGATCGTGGCGTGGGCAGAGACAGGCGACGCGGCATACACCGCGCCGGCTGGTGCACAGTTGGTGTGCGATCCGCTGGCCAACTGCCAAGAGATCGCCGAGGGTGCAGCGATTACCCTCACAGAGGTCCCGGTTCGCATCTACGCTCAGGCATAGGCTGTGGAAGAGGCCGGTTCGCGTAATGCGGCCGGCCTCACTCGGCTATGCGGAGGTTATTGATGGCGCTTGAGGATCGACCGGCCGACCTGCCTTCCGCGTCTGAAGTATCGACAGCACCGTCGCGTATAGGCTGGTCCGAGGCGCATTCTCATCGCGATCGTCCTCGTCTACGGCGTGATCCCTTGCGTGTGTATGCGACCCGCGCTGTGATCTGGGATGGGCTCGCAGTCACCATCGCCGGGCTAACCGGGTTCATTCTTCGGTGGGCGATCCCCTTTAATGTCGAACTCAATGATCCGACCTACATTTCGCTTGTCGTCATCGTGGTGATCGCTTGGCTGTCAGTGCTTGTTCTTCGGGGTGCCTACGACACCCGCATGCTTGGGGTGGGCTCTGAGGAATTCAAGCGGGTGGTGTCAGCGACCGCAACGGTGTTTGGTGCCGTCGCCATCGTGGTGTTCGTACTGAAGCTTGACCTGTCGCGCGGCTTCGTTGTCATCACCTTCGTCGTCGGGCTCACCTTGCTCCTCATCGTGCGCTGGGCGCTTCGCGGCTGGTTGCGTCACGAGCGGCGGTATGGCCACTTCCTCCATCGAACGATCGTTGTGGGAGCCGAACCAACGAAATCCGAGATTGTCGACATGCTTGACCGCGACCCGGCTGCCGGGTTCACCGTCGTTGATGTGGTCGATGAACCGGCGGCGGATGTCGACGATGTGGGACTTGAGGCCTGGCTCGACGAAGTCATGACTCGCATCTCCCTTGAGGATGCCGACACCGTGGCGGTGGCAAGCTCTCCAGCACTCGGCCAGCGGGTCGTTCAACGCCTTGCTTGGCGTTTGGAGGGGCCCCGAGTCGACCTCCTCGTCGCCCCCGCGATCGGCGACGTCGCGGGGCCTCGGGTGAGCATGCGCATGGCGGCCAATCTCCCGCTCCTGCACCTTGACGAGCCACATCTCACTGGTCCGAAGCGGTTGATCAAGCGTTCGCTCGACATCCTGTTTGGTGCCACGCTATTCATCGTGTTCCTGCCGTTCATGCTGGTGGGAGGCATATTCACCAAACTGACAAGTCGTGGCCCAGTTTTCTACACCCAGGAGCGCGTGGGGCGAGGTGGCCAACTCATCACGGTTTTGAAACTGCGAACCATGCGGGTGGGGGCCGACCAGGAGCGCCATGCCGTCATTGGGGACCCTGATGCTGATATTGCCGCTCGCTACAAAGCTGATCCGCGCATCACTAGGGTGGGTCGGTTCCTGCGGCGTTGGTCGATTGATGAGATGCCCCAGGTGGTGAATGTCATCGCTGGCTCCATGTCTCTTGTTGGCCCCCGTCCCGTCCTCGTGGACGAACTGCCACTCTTTGCAGATGCAGACCACCGTCGTCACCTCACCAAGCCGGGTCTCACTGGACTATGGCAGGTGTCGGGGCGGAAGAGCGTTGACTGGGAAGAGCGGATGCGTCTTGACCTTGACTACGTAGAGCACTGGTCGCCCGCGCTAGACCTCGTGATCGTTGCTAAGACAGTCAAGGCAGTCCTGGTGGGCGACGGAGCCTACTGAGTCGGTCCAGCCCCCAACCGCGCCGAAGGCCTCCACTCCTCAAGTGCTCCGTATAATCACAGGGTGCGCCTGCCTTCCGCGAAGACCGTGGTCGGGCTGTCAGTCGCGCTCGTGGTCGGCGGTTTCGTCCTGTGGATGCAACTTGCGTTCCTCATCTCCCTTGGGACCCTGAGCCTCGGCGCGGCGACGTTCCTCAGCAGCCTCACCGGTACCGTCGATCAGATCACGGGCGGCCAATATCAAGGCGCGCAGGCTGACTTCGCAAAGGTCGAAACGGCGGCATCGAGGGTGACCGCTTCGGCCCAGGGGGCGCATATGTCGGTGCTCACCACGATCCCCGGCGTGAAGACGGCCATAGACAACTGGCAGCGACTGGGGGAAGCGACCGAGAACATCGCGACCAGCACCGGCGAACTTCTGAGTCTCTTCGGAGACCTGTCGGGTGAGAATGGTGCCCGAAAGATTTTCAATGACGGTGCCATCGATGTGGCCAGGCTGCGCGAATTGCCGCCCAGAGTGGCCGCAATTGACACGGGTATCAAGAGCAGTGCATTGGCATTTCGCGACCTGCAGACGACCGGCCCCATGGCGGGCCCGCTTGCGATTGTTCAGCGCAAGGCACTCAAGGAGGTGGCGCCGGTTCAGGAGGCCATTAACGCACTCGTGGATCTTGCCCCGCAACTCCCTGACGCGCTCGGGGCTAACGGGGTCAGGCGCTACCTCATCGCCATCGGTAACCAGGCGGAAATGCGTGCTTCGGGCGGTGCACCCCTGTCGCTGGTTCTCGTTGAATTCGACAAGGGGCGAATTTCCATCCCAATCAAGGGCCAAACGAGTACCCAGTTGTTCCCGCCGATGAACGCGAATGTGGAGTGGTGGGGACCCGCCATGAACCCCTTCTTTCCGAGGAACCCCCGCAACGAACCGATGGTCGTCACGAACACCCATCCGTCCCTCACCTTTGCTGGACGTGAGATGGCTGGCGCCTGGTTGGGTGGGGGGTTCCCGGACGTTGACGGGGTTATGACCTTGGACCTCACAGCGATCGCGGCGGTCCTGAACTCGCTGGGGCCCATCCAATCAGAAACGTACGGCGAGGTCACCGGCGATCAGCTCGGGAAGATCCTCCTGATCGACGCCTATGAGCAGTTTGGCCAGGATGAGGCCGAGGCCCGCCAGGTCGCGAACCAGCAACTTCTCGACGACCTCCTCACCAAACTCCTGTCGGGCGACGATCTCGTCACCGCAGCTAAGGCCATCGCCGGTACGGCTCCGGGTCGGCACTTTCAGGTGTGGTTGCGTGATCCTGATTTTGAGTCGATCATCCTCAAGAGTGGCGCCGGCGGACAGGTCGTTGATCCGGGTTTGGGAGACTGGTCAGCGGTTTATACGCAAAATGGCAATCAGAGTAAAGTAGATGTCTTTCAGGAGCGAAACGTGCTTGTCTCGGTGCAGCTTGACGTTGACGGTTCGGCGCGAGTCACCCAACAGATGAATGTCACCAACGCAACTCCGCCGGAGCGTCCCGAGGGACCGCCTGAGCGAGTTGGCTACGAGACGAGTTGGCTGAAGAATGCCTACATCATGTATGTGCCCGACAAAGCCACAAATTACGTCCCTAACTATCCGCAGGGGTTTGCTATCAGGTCCTTCAAGAACCATCAGCAGTACGGCCGCGGCTTTGCGAATGACGGTAACGGGCAAAAGATCGTCCGAATGGTCGGCTGGACGCCGCCTGGGGGGCAGACCACTGTCTCCGTCTCTTACGACCTGCCCTCCGGGACCTTCGGAGGAGGTGGAGGTCCGCTCGTGTACTTCCTGAGGGCTGAGCCGCAATCCCTCTTTCGCAGTTCAACCCTCACCGTTCGGGTGACGGCGCCCGACGGCTGGAAGCCTGTACCTGGAGATGGCATGAAAATCACGGGGAGAACGAGTGAGGTCAGTGCCGTTCAGGATGCACCGATCGACGTCACAATGAGCTTTACCAGGTAATGATGATCCCGAAGCTTGTAGTAGCGCGTTCCCGTGGGCAGCGCTTTGCGCTCGCAGGTGCCACCGTCATGGCGATCGCGATGCTGTGGGTCCTCCCGCCTGTTGGTTTCGTGGCGTGTTCGGTCATGCTGGTCATCGCGCCGCCATGGGGACGCACATTGGCTGAGCGTGGGTTCATCTCCCTGCTCCTCGCACTAGGTGTGACTGCCATTGCGTTCCCTCGCGCCAGCAGCGTGCCAATTACCCCGGTGTCCGCCCACGCGGCTCTCAGCGTCTTTACCGCGATCGCCGTTGGATTGAGCCTCTTCGGTGCAGGGCGAAAGACCCGGGTGCCCAAGCCGACCCTCCCCGATTGGCTCATCGGCATCTTTGCTGCCGGAACGGCACTGTGGCTCATGGCCGCCTATATCGGGCGCAACTCCTACGAGATCGTGAGTGGCCTGTTCTTTACCGGCTGGGATAACCAAGGGCACTTCACCCCCTTTGCCAACACAATCGAAGTGGGCAGCACCACCTGGCCAACCTTCGACGGCACGATCGCCTGGAATCAGTGGTACCCATCGCTGCACACGACCATGTGGTCGCTCGCGCAACTCGCGAGTCAGACCAGTTCCGAGATCCTCGACCGACCGGGGCTCCTGTGGCCGTATGTCCAGTGGACGAGCATCAGTTTCGCACTCAGCCTTGCTGCACTCGCTTGGGTAGCGAGTGACTTGACCCGGCGGTGCACGCCGCTGGTGGGGGTGAGGAGCCGTTTCGTCCGCCGCTCAGCGCCAACCATTGCGCTCCTTGCATTCGCCGCCTTCGCGCTACTCGGCAGCCCCACCCAACTTTTCAATTCGGGCTTCACAAACTTCATGATGGCCGTGGCTGTCACCACCTTGACGGCCTACCTGTCGGCGCGCTCGTGGCGGAGTGCTCGTGAACTTGGCTGGATCCTCATCCCGCTAGGCGCGCTGGCGGTGAACGCCCTGTGGACCCCACTGGTTCTCGGTCTCGTGCCGTCGGCGGTGGTCGTCCTCATCGCCCTTGGGCGAACCCGGATTTGGCTTGCCCCGGTGTGGGCGGTCGCAAGCGGCGTGGTGGTCCTCGGCACCGTCTACCTGCAGGGTCGGGCGATCGTTGTCGACGACCCTGGAGCCACGAGTAGCTATATGGAGGATTTGGGCGCCATCGGCGCGGGGATGACCTCGTTCAATGTTGGCGCAGCGATCGTGTGCCCGATCGTTGCCGTCCTCATGGCCATCGTGCTGCTCCGAAGCGACCGGCGCCCTCTCGCCATCGCAGTCGCCGGCCCGAGCGTCGCGATCTGCGCCTTCCTTTGGCTCACCATGAGCGCGGCCGACTCTGCAGGCTTGTCTCGCCTCAGCAGCTACTACGTGCTCAAGACCCTCAATGCCCTCCTCCTCGTGAACGCACCGATGCTCGCCGCTGGTGCGGGGATCGGTATCGCCCTTGTGATTGCTGCGATGAAGCGAAGGGTGCTTGATCCGAGCAGTGCGCGAGCCGTGAACCGCTTCAACGCCGTCATCGTGGGCTGCGTCATCGGGCTCGTCGGCGTCACGAGTTTCGGCTATCTGGGGGCGACCCCGAGCGGGTACCCATCAGGATTCGGCAGTGCGCCCGGGATCGCTGCCGGAGCCGCCCGTGCAGGTGGCGCCGACAATTACCTCGTGGGCGAGGCGATCATCCGCGCCCGCGACGCGGCGAGCCCCTACCCGGGGAAGACCACGATGCTGTGGGACGGGTCTGGAGTGCTCGTCAATCTGTGGGTCGCATCGTTGCATCAGGTGCTCAGTACGGGCGATCAGCGGTTCTATACCAAACTTCCGCCCTTTCCGTATGAGGATGACGCGGTGAGCTATGTCGACTTCGCACTTGGTATCAACCCTAAGTTCGACCTGTCACTGCTTTGGTTCCGTGGGGTGTCTGGTGATCTCCTCAACACGGTAAAGCGTGAGCACCCGGACAGGGTCACGCTGGTGAAGGTGCCGATGCGATCAACGGTCCTATGCCAGGAGTGCGCGCTCTGACTCGTACACGAGTGCTAGCGATGCTCGCTGCGTCGGCCCTTCTCGTGCAGGCGCCGCCGATAGCAGCGCAACCGTTGGTCAATCCTGCTGTCGTGTTGCCTGCCCCAGCGATGCCCGCGGCGGCTGGGCTCGGGTCAGTTAGCGCCGAAGCCACCACTCAGAGCCCACGGGCGAATCGTGGTTCGCCAACATCAATTCCGGCGGGGGCCCTGGCCGCTACCGGTGTTTACACTACCTACTCCGGAATCGGGATGCCGCCGCACACCACGATGGTCCGGATGCCGCCCGCTGCCGGGCAGCCACTTATGGCGGACTGGAACGGCGATGGAGTGGATACCCCGGGCCGCTATGACAGGGGTCGATGGTTCCACACCAACGCTGTCGTCGGCTCGCCGACATGGCAGTCGATGGGCAGCTGGGGAGGTCAGGCGGGCGAATTACCCGTGGTTGGGTTCATTGATGGAGATCGTCAGCCGGATATTGGCGTGTTCAAGGACGGCGCCTGGAATTGGCGTCTCTCCACTGACAACACCGCGCGTACCGAGGGCTTCGGAATGGCGGGTGATGTCCCGGTCGTTGGCGACTGGGATGGCGATGGCCGTGATGGTCTCGGAGTGGTCAGGCAGGGCACCTGGTTGCTGCTGTTCACGGACGTGAAGAAGGCGCCCAAGGTGAGCAAGGGTGTTGACGTCACATTCGATAAACAGGCGAACACAGCCATCGTCACGATGCCGTTTGGCCTCGTCACCGATGTGCCGATCGTCGGTGACTGGAATGGCGACGGAACCGACACACCTGGAGTTATTCGTGGCGGAGTGGACTGGATTCTCAGTGAGGGGATCAATCGGATTCGCAAGACGGCGACCTTGACTGTCCCGATGCAGGCCGGTCAGGTTCCCCTGGTCGGAAGCCAGGGAACGGGTATTGATCATTGCCCGACGGCATCGTCTGTGGCGGAGGCCAAGGCGCTGAAGTGGGCTCGTCGAGTAGATGCTCCTGCTCGACTTACCGGGAGCACCGCAAAAGCCGGGTACGCCGAGATTCAGGCGACGGTGCAGGACGGCCTGCGATACGCCATAACGAACGATCACACCCTGCGTCTGGCCAATCAATGGGGCCAGCCGTACTTCGATGCCCTGAGCGTCCACAAGACCGCGGAGGAGTCGATTCGCCGGAGTGCAAATTCAGCGCAGGCGGCGGCGATCATGCTCAAGACTTCGAATTGGAAGAGGGTCCAGAACATCAGCAGGGCGAAACTTCTCGCCTATGCGAGGTGGCAACTGCGCAGCATCGCCTGCCAGCATGCCTCGATCACTCCCGGTGGCTGGGGTTTGCAGTGGCAGTCGGCGCTGTGGGCAGCCTCGGCCGGGCAGGCAGGATGGCTACTTTGGGATGAACTCAGCAAGCAGGAACGGGCCTACGTCGCGTCGATGGTGGCGACGGAAGCCGATGCTGTCGCAGCGCGCGGGCCCCACTACTACCGGACCCGTGCTGGGGTCGAGATCTCCCCTGGGAACTCGAAGGCCGATGAGGTCTCTTGGGACCTGACAGCACCGGCCCTTGCACTTGCGATGATGCCGGGTGACAAGCGCGCCCAGACCTGGCGGCGCACGATCGTCGAGTACTCGATCGCGGCCTTTGCGCGCCCGAGCGACCTCACGAACAACCTGGTGATCAATGGCGTCAACATCAGCAAGAACCTCCCTGGCACCAATGCCAATGAGGACGGCACGATCACCAACCACGGCATCATCAACCCGGACTACATCCAAAACGTGCTCCACCTGTGGTGGGCCGCCAGCATGCTGCGCAGCGCAAAGGTCCCAGTTCCTGAGTCCCTATTCCTCAATGCTGACATCGTGTATCGGGCTTTGACGGTCGTGAAGTTTCCGTCACCCCCCTTTGCCGCACCGGGCGGGATCGTTTACCAGCCTGGTGGTCAGATCTACTACCCGCAGGGGGTCAAGTGGGGTGCTCGTCGCCCAGCAACCTTCACCGGGGTTGATTCCTTCGCATCGCTTTACTCGGCACCTGACACCCACGCGGCAAAGTTCCTCGCGGCACATGCGCGCGATACCCGGGGGATGCAGCAGCGCTGGACCGATGGGCGCATCTACGACAAGGGCGATGTCGAGGAGTCATATGCACTCGGCCGCGAGGAGTACGCGCTCAGCCAGACGGCACTGGCCTGGTGGGCGGGGGCAGTTCCATCCGGTCCGGGCCTGAAACTCGATCGCTCGACGGTTCCGGGCGTGAACCTCAAGACAAGGGGCCCCGCCGGCTAACCAACCCAACAAGCCAGCCGTTTGTCCCATGAGCTGGGAGAAAAGGCGGAATCGTGGCCGTTTCTGCCCAGATTGTGCTGGTTGTCCCATGAAATGGGACAAACGGGGGACTGGGGCTATGTTGTTGCCGCGAAGGCTTCGCATTCGGCCATTGTGGGAAGCAAGCCCGAGGCCTTTGCCTCCCCAAGGGTCGGCGCGGCAGCGTCCTTCTCCGAAAGAACCGACTCGGCGCCACTCGGCCAGGGCAGGTCCAGTGCAGGATCGAGCGGGTGGATGCCGAACTCGCGCCCGGGCGAGTACGGAGTTGAGCACAGGTAGCCAACCGTGGCCGAGTCAGACAGGGCGCAGAAGGCGTGCCCGAGCCCCTCGGCGATGTAGAGACCCTTGCGGCTCTCGTCATCGAGCTCAACTGCATCCCACTGCCCGAAGGTCGGCGACCCGACACGGATATCGACGACGACGTCAAGGATTCGACCGGAGAAGCACTGCACGTACTTCGCTTGGCCGGGTGGAACAAGTGCGAAATGCACTCCGCGCACCGTGCCGACCCTGGAGACCGAGATGTTCATTTGCTGCAGGGTGAACTCGTGGCCGATGGCCTCTTCCAGAACTGACCCCTTGAAGGATTCGAGAAATACACCCCGGTCGTCGGGCCGGAGTTTGGGGGTGAATTCCCAGACACCGTCGATCGAAAGTGGACGCATCTGCACGGGCCGAAGGCTATCAGCGCTGACCACCAACGACAGGGATGTGCCCGCCGAGCAAGTACGGTGATGCCGTGAAGGTCTCCTTGATGGGTACGCGAGGCGTGCCAGCGCTGCACGGGGGCTTCGAGACCGCGGTTGAGGAGATCGGACGCCGCTTGGCAGAGCGCGGCTATGACGTCACGGTCTACTGCCGAAATCCGGGCCAGCAGCGAACCGAGTATCTCGGAATGACCCTTGTCAATGCGCCGGCCCTGCGCCATCGCATGACCGAAACCCTCAGCCACACGGCGGTCAGTACCGTCCACGCGATCATCAAGGATCGGCCAGATGTCGTCCTGCTCCTCAACGCAGGTAATGCGCCACTTCTTCGGCCGCTGCAACTTGCCGGCATCCCAACCGCCATTCACCTCGATGGTCTTGAGTCGAAACGCGAGAAGTGGCGCGGTACTGGCGCGCGGTACTACCGCTGGGCCGAGCGGGCATCTGTGCGGTGGGGTGATGAGGTCATCGCAGATTCACAGGCGATCGCCGATCATGTGAAGGCCGAGTACGGACGCGACAGCGTCGTCATCCGCTATGGGGCAGACATCATCAATCCTGGCAGCGAGCGCATCGCCGAGTTGTCGCTGGAACGACAGTCGTACCACCTCATTGTTGCGCGATTCGAGCCGGAGAACCATGTGCTCGATGCGGTGAGCGCCTACCAGATGAGCACTGAGGGGCGCCCGCTCGTCGTGGTTGGGAGCGCGCCGTACTCGCACGGCTATATCGACGCTGTGCGGGCGGCAGCGCAGGATGACCCACGGATCATGTTCACCGGTGGAATCTATGACCAGCAGTTGCTCGACGAGCTGTACGCAAACGCTCGCACCTATATCCACGGCCACAGTGTTGGGGGGACCAATCCATCGCTCCTGCGCGCCATGGGTGCGGGAGCCCCGGTCCTCGCGTACGACGTTGAGTTCAACCGTGAGGTTACCGACGGTCAAGCGTTCTTCTGGGCGAGTGCGCCGGAACTCACGGCGTTGTTCGATCAGTCCGCTGGCGATGGGCTTGATGCCCGGTTAATCGAACTCGCTACTAGCGGCCAGGCCAGGATCGCCACTGCGTACCAATGGGATACCGTCGCCGACGAGTACGAGGTCCTGATCCAGGGTCTGGCAGCGCGCTCGAAAGGAAAGGCATCCCGGCCATGAGCGCAAAGAGCATTTCGTCCGCTGCCCTGATCGTCACGAGCAATTCGGCGCGGTGGATCGAGCAAACGCTGGCCAGCATCGTCGGGCAGGAGCATCAGCCTGACGCCATCGTCGTCATCGACGACAACTCGACCGACACCACCCGATCGATCGTCCACGCGTTTCTCGGCGGCCGGGCGAGCGTGTACCGAGCGACCTCCCGTGCCGAGGACGTGACAACCAGAATCGCTCACAACTTCCATCAGGGGATTCGCGCCTGCCTGAAATACGACGTGGCCATCCTCGGTGACCATGACGATCTGTGGTACCCAACGCGGGTGGGCCATCAGGTGCAGCAACTGGCGAGGCGCCCCGAGATCGCAATGCTCGCCTCCGACGGCACCCTCATTAACGCTCGCAACGAGTCGCTGGACGGCACGCTGCGAGCCACCTTTCCCGTTCCCGGAGACTGGAATCACGAGCGGCCGGCCGAGCAGATGCGCTACGCCGTGCGGCATTCGATCGCGACTGGCGGTGCCAGTGCCCTGCGGCCAGCGGACTTCGCCGACCTCACGATCCCGGCAGGCTGGCTGCACGACCGTTGGTGGAGCCTCGTCGCGACCGCCCGGCGCGGCATGATGGTCGATACGGAGCTTGTCATCGATTACCGAGTCATCGACACCCAAGAGGTGGGCCTCGGACGTGGCCGTCAGGACGACTCAAAGTTCAAGCGGCTGACCTCCGCGGTCACAGCGGGGCCGGAGGTCATGGGCAAATTGCGTGACCTCAACGGCAGGCTTCGACCGCTGGCCACGGACGAGGCAATTGTCGAATCGCTCTCCTGGGCTCGCCTGGCCAAGGCCCTGATGTAACCTGCAAGTGTCCAACAGGCCAACGTAAGGTGACATCATGATGAATTCAGTCGGGTATATCGATGCTGGGACCGGCTCCTACCTCCTGGCAGCGATCGCGAGCGGAGCTGCTGGCTCATGGTTCTTCCTTCGATCGCAGGTGGCGAAGTTCCGCCGCGGGAACAAGAACTCGGCGGTTTCTGACCAGGTGGCGTCACCCTCGTCCATCGATTCGTAAAGCACTCCAGACTGATGACGCGGCCGTCGGCGAGTTTTCGCGACCCAGAAAACGCAGCCTTTGAGTACGAGGGCGCGTGGTTCCGTATCGCAGGCCCGTCATCGACCGCCGCTCTTCGCACGCTACGGGGCTCTGAGGTCTATGACTCAGGTGTTGCTCGTGGCTCCCTTATCTCCTTTGAAGAGATACATCCGGACGAGTCCGCACCCGTCCTCGAGGCGTATTCCGCGACATCGGGTCGGCGGGCGGTAGAGGACTCAGTCGCCTTCGCTGTCGAACCCGTTGACGTCATCACGTATCCGTGGGAGTGGCCGAATTCACTCCTCGAGGCGGCTGCCCTCCTCACCCTCGATCTGCGCCTCGGGCTCCTTGAAATCGGCCTCGACCTCAAGGATGCTTCGGCGTTCAATGTGCAGTTCCGCGGCATGCAGCCGGTCTTCATTGACCTCGGCTCGGTCGAGCGGTGGCGGCCCAATCCCTCGTGGAATGCCTCACGCCAGTTCATTGAGCACTTCATCAATCCGCTTGCGGTCGGCTCGGGCGAGCGCGTAACTGCCGCTGACGCGTGGGATCTTGGCAGGCACCGTGGACTTCGTTCTGACTCAGCTAGGGCGCTCCTGCCGAAGAAGGCCCGGCGCAGTCTCTCGCTCCTGCTCCTCCAGGCAACGACAAGACCGGTCGAAAAGAATGCACCGAGTGAGTCCACCTTCGCTGATACCGCGAACAAGAACCAAGACCTCGCCCGCAATGCGACCCGGTCGTTGACGAAGCGACTCGCGAAACAGGTTCGTAAATTGCACGGCAAGGAGCACGCGACCACGTGGGTCGACTACGGCACTCGAGCGCACTACGAGAACGACGACCTCACTCGCAAGTCCGCGTTCGCCACCGATTTCATCAAGGCCGAATCTGGACGCGGTCGACTTGTCCTCGACGTCGGCGGCAACGACGGCTTCACTGCCGCTCACCTCGTTCGCCACGCCGATGCGCGCGTGATCGTCATGGATGCCGACGCCGGAGCGCTCGACATGCTCCATCAGGGCCTACCCGCTGATATCTCGGGCGACGTTACGCCGATTCTCGGCGACATCACCAACCTCACCCCGGCCTCGGGCCTACTCAACGCGGAATTTGCGGCGTTCACCGAACGGGTGCAGCCCTCGGCGATCATCTGCCAGGCAGTTTTGCACCACGTGGTTATCACCCAAGGCACCCCGATGCAGTTCGCTGTCGATGCCCTGGCAGCGTTCGGCGCACCCGTCCAGATCGAATTTGCCGACGAGAACGACGAGAAGTCACGCATCCTGCTCCGCCAAATTCCCAACTGGAGTGGTGACTACTCAACGGATGCCCTCCTTGTCGCTCTACGGAATCGGTTCGCTCACGTCGAGGTCATGGGCACGACCTCAGCGACGCGCGTGGTCGTCAATGCATGGGGCCTGCTGGAGCAGCGATGAGCGCCCTTACTGCTCGCCTCGGTGAGCGACGCAATACGAGCGCCTACGACAGCGCGTCATGGCTGCTGGCCGTGGTGGTGCTCGCGGTGGTGATCCCAGCCAATGACAAGATCGCGGCCAACGAGGTTTTCTTCTCCGCGCACGGGGTGTCGCCGATCGCCTGGGTGGTTGTGGTCGTCGTCGTTCTCGCCTGTCTGTGGCTGCTCCTTGCCGGGGTGCTCACCGTGCTGAAGAAGCGTCTGCAGCCAACCTCTTACGACATCGCGGCATCGGCCTTGATGTTCGTTGTCGCCTGGTTCCTGGCAGGCAATGCCCTGACCCAAACGATTGTTTCAGGAGCACCAGCACTTGGCCCGATCCTTGGCCTTGCGGTCGCTGCCGGGGTGACCCTGCTCGCACGCC
>CAMDKQ010000037.1 GCA_945901095.1 Bifidobacterium breve | reverse complement strand
AGCGGCTACCCGTTTGGAAGCATCAGGTGTTCGAGGACGGAACAGATGAATGGGTGAACTGCGCATGAGCATGCTCGTCGATACGTTCAATCGGGCGCACCGCGACCTGCGCGTCTCCATCACCGACCGGTGCAACCTGCGCTGCACCTACTGCATGCCGCCTGACTTCTCCGACTGGCTCCCGGGCGACCACCTCCTCAGCGTCGACGAGTTGCTCCTCGTCATCGAGGTCGCTACCGAGCAGGGCATCGAGAACATCCGGCTCACCGGGGGTGAGCCGCTCGTCCGGCCCGATGTCGTCGAGATTGTCCGCCGCGTCAAGGCCCTCCCACTAGCGCCGAAGGTGTCGCTCACCACGAACGCCCTGCGACTGACCGAGTTCGCCCAACCCCTCGCCGATGCTGGGCTTGAGCGGGTCAACGTCAGCCTCGATACCTTGGACCGCGAGCGGTTTAAGGCACTCACCTTCCGTGACCGATTCAATGACGTCATCGCCGGGATCGAGGCTGCACAGCGCGCCGGGCTCACCCCGCTCAAGGTCAACGCCGTGCTCATGCGGGGCATTAACGACGACGAGGCAATCCCGCTGCTGCGCCATTCGGTCGCAAACGGCTGGAACCTGCGCTTCATTGAGCAAATGCCCCTTGACGCCCAGGGATCCTGGGAGCGGGCCGAGATGATCTCGGCAGCCGAGATCCTCGAACTGCTGTCGACGGAGTTCGATCTCGTGGCCGTCCCGACCCGGGGCTCGGCGCCGGCTGAGGAGTTCACGGTTGATGGTGGTCCGATGACCGTCGGGATCATTGCCAGTGTCTCGAAGCCTTTCTGCGCGGCCTGCGATCGCTTGCGCCTGACGGCCGACGGACAGATCCGCAACTGCCTGTTCGCCCGCGACGAGACCGACGTCAGGGCAACCCTTCGCGATCCGTCAATCACCGAGGCCGAGCGCCGCGAACGCATCGCCCGACTCTTCACCGCTTCAGTCTTGGCAAAGCTGCCCGGGCACGGGATCAACGACCCGTCTTTCATCCAGCCGGATCGGCCAATGTCGGCGATCGGCGGTTAGCCGCCGGCGAATGGTGGGAGGACGTCGACCCTCGCGCCGGGCTCCACGTGGATTTCAGCCAGATCCCCGTGCACGGCAACACCGCCGATGAGGTAGCTGCAGCGTGGTCTCACGGCCGCGAACTCCGGGTAATCCGCGACGAGACGGTCGAGAACCCCCTCGAGGGAATCGGCAGGAATGGTCACCTCATGGGCTCCGACCGCCGCCCGCGCGGCCGCGAAAAAGTGCACATTGATCTCTCCGGTGTCCATGGCCTGAGGGTATGACACGGGGCCGACGCACGTGCGCATACCGAACAACCCCAAGGCGTGGCGCGCGAGCCCCAAAGGGGTCTAGTGTGATCGGCACCACAACACTGCGCTCGTCTTCGCACGCCCTCAACAAGGCCGTGCCTGCCATGGAGGATTAATGGATCTGCAGAACTCGTTCATCGTGCCGGCCGACATCGACACCGCCTGGAAAACCCTCCTCGACGTTGAGTCAATCGCTCCCTGCATGCCGGGCGCCACCCTCACCTCGTTCACCGGCGATGAGTTCACCGCCGCGGTGAAGATCAAGCTCGGCCCCGTCACTCAGAATTTCAACGGCGAGGGCAGCTTCACGAAGCGCGACGAGGCCACGCACACCGCGGTCATCACCGCGAGCGGCAAGGAGATTCGCGGCGGTGGCTCGGCATCCGCGGTCATCACGGCCACCTTGGTGTCAGAGGGTCCGAACAGCACGCGCGCCGATGTGCTGACCGAGCTCACCATCACCGGCAAGGTGGCCCAGTTCGGCAAGGGTGTCATCACCGACGTCTCCAAGAAGCTCATCGACCAGTTCGCGACGAACCTTCAGTCAGTCATCGCCGCGAAGAGCGCAGCCGAGTCGGCCGCACCCGGCGAGGTTGTCGCAGCGCCCGTGATCCAGGCAGCGGACAGCATCGACCTCCTCGGCGCCGCAGGGGCCCCTGTGCTCAAGCGCGCAATTCCCGTCGTGATCGGTGTCGTGGTGATCGTCGGCATCATCGTGTACCTCATCGTGAGGTAAGAACCTCGTCGTTCTATCGATTCAACAGTTATTCGATTCATAGGAACCATGCACGTGCCAAGGAAACCCATCGAACGGAAAGGCGTGACGGATGCAAACACCAGCACCTGTGGACTATGTCCGCGCAACGTCCGTTGCTGACGCACTCAGTCTGCTTCAGCAGCACGGCGACGAGGCTCGACTCCTCGCAGGGGGCCACAGCCTCCTGCCCATGATGAAGCTGCGGCTCGCGCGGCCCGAGATCCTGGTCGATATCAATGATCTCGACGAGCTTCGCGGTATCCGAATCGATGGCAACGAGATCGTCGTCGGCGCGATGGTCACGCATGCCGAGATCCTCAACTCGCCGATCCTCTTCGAGCACTACCCGATCTTCCGCGAGGCGGAGAAGGTCATCGCCGACCCGATCGTCCGCAACAAGGGCACGATGGGCGGCTCGATGTGCCAGGCCGACCCCGCTGAGGACCTTTCGGCCGTGGGCGCTGCGCTCCGAGGCACCGTCGTCATCCAGAACGCCGAGGGTCGCCGCACCGTAGCGATGCGTGAGTTCCACGAGGGACCGTACGAGACGAAGGTCGCCGACGGCGAAATCCTCGTCGAGGTCCGCTACCCGATCCTCCCTGGCTCCGGAAGCGCCTACGAGAAGGTCGAACGCCGCTCGGGTGACTGGGCCGTCTGCGCCGCAGGCGCTTGCGTGACCATCAGTGGCGGTGTGTTCAGCTCAGTCGGCATCGGCATCGGCGCCGTGAACGCCGAGCACTTCACCGCTGTCGATGCAGAGGCCTTCCTCGTCGGCAAGGAGCCGACCGCGGAGAACATCGCCACCGCTGCCCAGATGGCTGCGGATTCCTGTGATCCCTCGGCCGATCAGCGTGGCCCGGCAGATTACAAGAAGCACCTCGCAATGGAACTGACCAAGCGCGCACTGACTCGTGCGGCTGCAGCGGCTAAGGGAGCCTGACGTGGAAATCAGCATGAAGATCAATGGCGCGGAGGTGACGCACGACGTTGAGCCGCGCACCCTCCTCGTGCACTTCGTTCGCGAGAACGCCGGCCTTCGCGGCACCCACTGGGGCTGCGACACCTCGAACTGCGGAGCCTGCGTGCTCTGGGTCGACGGCACCCCGACGAAGAGCTGCACAATGCTCGCAGCATCAGCAGCCGGCCACGACATCACCACGGTGGAGGGACTGGAGAAGGACGGCAAGCTCGATCCGATCCAGCAGGGCTTCATCGAGTGCCACGGGCTGCAGTGCGGTTTCTGCACCCCCGGCATGCTCATGACGGGTCGCTGGATCCTCGACAACAACCCCAAGCCCAGCGAAGAGGAAATTCGCGAGGGTATCTCCGGGCAGCTGTGCCGCTGCACCGGCTACAAGAACATCGTCGACTCCATCCACTGGGCCGCCGATCACCCCGCAGAGAATGAGGTGTCCGCATGACCGCTGTCCAAGAAGTGCCAATCAGCGCCGGGGGCAACCCCATCGGATTCGGCAGCATGAAGCGTGTCGAGGATCAGCGCTTCGTCCGGGGCCAGGGCAACTACGTCGACGACGTCAATCTCCCCGGCATGCTCCACAGTGCCATCCTGCGCAGTCCGTGGGCGCACGCACGCATCAAGTCCATCGACACCTCTGCGGCCTTGGCCCTGCCCGGTGTCATTGCCGTACTGACTGGCAAGGATCTCGAGGGCATCCCGCGCCCGAGCCTGCTCGGTGACAACTTCGCCTGGATGCCAACCCTGTCGTACGACACCCAGGCGGTGCTCGCCACCGACAAGGTCCGCTTCCAGGGCCAGGAGGTCGCATACGTCATCGCCGAGTCGCGGTACATCGCGAAGGACGCCGTCGAGCTCATCGATGTCGACTACGAACCACTCGAGCCGGTCATGGATGCCAAGCGCGCGATGGATCCGGGCGCACCGGTCATCCGCGACGACAAGGGCCAGACCGACAACAGCATCACCGATGTTCACGGTCACAAGACCTGGGAGTCCGGCAATGCGATCAGCACGGCGGAGGCCATCGCCCGCGCCGAGGCCGATCCCAACTGCGTCGTGGTGACGCAGGAGGTCATGTACCCGCGCGTGCATCCGGCTCCAATGGAGACCTGCGGCTCGGTGGCGCACCTGGACAAGGTCACCGGCCAGCTGACCCTGTACACGACCAGCCAGGCACCACATGCCCACCGCACTGTCTACGCGATGGTGGCCGGACTGCCAGAGCAGAAGATCCGCGTCATCGCGCCCGACATCGGCGGCGGCTTCGGCAACAAGGTCGGCGTCTACCCCGGCTACGTTCTGTCGATCCTCGGAACAATCGTGACCGGCAAGCCGGTGAAGTGGATCGAGGATCGCGGCGAGAACCTCATGTCGACCTCCTTCGCCCGCGATTACCACATGACCGGCAAGATCGCGGCGACCAAGGATGGCAAGATCCTCGCCGTCGACGTCGACGTCCTCGCCGATCATGGAGCCTTCAATGGTGTGGCCCAGCCGACCAACTACCCGGCCGGCTTCTTCCACATTTTCTCGGGCTCCTACGACTACCCGGATGCGCACTGCAAGGTCACCCCGGTCTACACGAACAAGGCCCCAGGTGGCGTCGCTTATGCGTGCTCCTTCCGCATCACTGAGGCGGTCTACGTCATCGAGCGGCTGGTCGACTGCCTCGCAGCCGAGCTCGGGATGGACCCCGCGGAACTGCGCCTGAAGAACCTGCTCAAGCCTGATCAGTTCCCGTACACCTCGCCCACCGGCTGGGTCTACGACTCGGGCCAGTACGAGAAGACGATGCGCGTCGCAATGGAGATCGCCGGCTACGACGAGCTTCGTCGCGAGCAGGCCGAGAAGCGGGCCCGTGGCGAGTACATGGGCATCGGCATCTCGTTCTTCACAGAGGGCGTGGGTGCAGGCCCGCGTAAGGACATGGACATCCTCGGTCTGGGCATGGCGGACGGCATTGAGCTGCGCGTTCATCCGACGGGCAAGGCAGTGCTGCGCCTTTCGGTGATGTCGCAGGGTCAGGGCCATGAGACCACCTACGCGCAGATCGTCGCGCATGAGCTCGGCATCCCACCGGAGGACATTGACGTCGTCAACGGCGACACCGATCAGACACCGTTCGGCCTCGGTACCTACGGGTCACGGTCGATGCCGGTTTCCGGTGCTGCGGCAGCCATCGTCTCTCGCAAGGTCAAGGAGCGGGCTCGCATAGTGGCCGCGGCGGCACTCGAGTGCTCACCCGATGACCTCGAGTGGGAGCTCGGACGCTGGTCGGTCAAAGGCGACAAGGAGCGCGGCAAGACGATCCAGGAGATCGCCTTGCTCTCCCACAGCTCGCTCGAGCTGCCCGAGGGCGTTGAGGGTCACCTTGACGCGACGGCGGTCTACAACCCGCCGAACCTCACCTACCCGTATGGCGCTTACATCTGCGTCGTCGACGTAGATCCGGGCACCGGTGTGGTCAAGGTTCGTCGCTTCATCGCTGTTGATGACTGCGGCACGCGCGTCAATCCGATGCTCGTCGATGGCCAGGTTCACGGCGGTATCGCGGACGGTATCGGGATGGCGCTCATGGAGCTCATCGCATTCGATACCGACGGCAACAACCTCGGTGGTTCGTTCATGGACTACCTGCTCCCGACCTCGATGGAGTGCCCCTCCTTCGAGCTCGGCGAGACGGTCACGCCGTCGCCGCATCACCCGATCGGCGCCAAGGGTGTCGGCGAGTCGGCCACGGTCGGGTCTCCGGCAGCGGTCGTCAACGCGGTCATGGATGCGCTCGCGCCGTTCGGGGTGCGTCACGCGGACATGCCGCTGACCCCGTCGAACGTGTGGCGAGCGATTCAGGGCAACCCGATTCGCGTAGACATGGCAATCGAGTAACAATCACCTCATGACGACGCGGGCGTTGCACGAACGGGCAGAGCGGCTTCGAGCCGATCGAATCCCTTTCGTGCACGCCCGCGTCGTTCTTGCTGAGAAGCCAACATCGGCCAAGCCCGGCGATGAGGCAATTGTCCTCATGGACGGAACGATCGAGGGGTTCGTCGGAGGCCAGTGCGCTCAGGCCACCGTGCGGGCTCAGGGCCTCGAGCTCATGCAGCGCGGCTCGACGATGCTGCTACGCATCGCGCCCAACCCCGAGCCTGAGCAGTCCGGCAAGACAGTGGTCCACAATGCCTGCCTGTCAGGCGGCACCCTGGAGATCTTCATGGAGTCGGTGCTCCCCGCGCCCGTCGTGCACATTGAGGGCGACAGCCCTATTGCCCGGGCGATGGCAACCGTCGGCTCAGCGCTCGGCTACGACGTCCAGCCCTACTCCGGCACCGATCTCAACGTCGTCGATGCCGTCCTCATCGCATCACACGGCTTTGGCGAGGAGCCTGCGCTCACCGCGGCCCTTGATGCCGGCGTCCCCTACATCGGAATGATCGCGAGCCCCAAGCGGGCAAAGGCCGTGCTCGACTCCCTCGGCCTCGACCCAGCGGTGCGGGCGCGAGTCCATGCGCCGGCGGGACTCGATATCGGTGCGCGAACCCCTGAGGAGGTCGCACTATCGGTGTTCGCCCAGATCATCGAGGAGCGCCGCGCCCCAATACGGATCCGCGAACTCCCGCTGTTGTCGTCCGCGGCGCCCGCCGCTGCGATCACCGCCATCGATCCAATCTGCCAGATGACGGTGGCCGCGGTGCCAACGAGCATCCACGCGGAGATCGACAACACCATCTGGTACTTCTGCTGCCCAGGCTGCCGCGACACCTTCGTTGCAGCGCATCCTTCAACCGTGACAGGCTGACATGTCGACCCTTGCTGAACAGGTTCCGGACGCCACGAGCCTCATTGCGAGCCTCGCCGCTCACGACTATCTCGCTGAATCAGGGCTTGCCACGGCGCTGTTCTGCGCAGTACGCCTCCCACAGCCACTCCTCCTCGAGGGCGAGGCGGGGGTCGGCAAGACCCAGGCCGCGAAGTCGCTCGCTGAGATGCTCAACACGCCACTCATTCGCCTTCAGTGCTTCGAGGGCATTGACGCATCCGAAGCCCTGTACGAGTGGAACTACCCGCGCCAACTCCTCGGCATCCGCGTGGCTGAGGCCCGCGGCACCGACCTGAGCGAGGAGTCGCTCTTCTCCCGTGACTACCTCATCGAACGGCCCCTCCTGCAGGCCCTCGAGCACCCCGGACCAAATCCGGCAGTGCTCCTCATCGACGAGATTGACCGCGCCGACGAGGAGTTCGAGGCTTTTCTGTTCGAGATGCTTGCCGAATCCGCGGTGACCGTGCCCGAGATCGGCACCCTGACCGCGAAGGTCCCACCCGTCGTCATTCTCACTTCGAACCGAACTCGCGACCTGCACGATGCCCTCAAACGGCGCTGCCTCTACCACTGGATTGACTACCCGAGCCTTGAGCATGCAGTTCAAATCGTCAGGCTGAGGGTGCCCGAGGCCTCCGCAGACCTCGCCGCACAGGTAGCGGGCGCGGTCCAACGGCTCCGCAGCCTCGACGTGCAAAAGCCCCCGGGCGTTGCCGAGGCCATCGACTGGGTGCATGCGGCGACCCTCCTCGGCATCAAAACCCTCGATGCGAATGCTGTCGACCTCACGATGGGCTCGGTCCTGAAATACCGGGAGGATCAGGATCTCGCTCGGGCTGAGGGCCTCTCCTGGGTCGCAGGTGCCTGAGTCCCCCGTCGCGCCAGATTCATCAGACACCGAATCATCGGCCCAATCGCGCCGGCCGAGCGGCCTCGCGGACATCGTCGCGACCTTCGGACACCTCCTCCACCATGCCGGAGTACCCATCACCCCTGAACGCAGCGCAAGGTTCGGTGCGGCCGTGGTGCTCGCCTCACCCCAACTCATCGACGATCTCTACTGGATCGGACGAGTCACCCTCCTCACCGCGCATGATCAGGTCGAGGTCTACGACCGGGCGTTCCGGCAGGTCTTCCGGGGCATCATCGATATCGCCGATTTCCGCGGCGATAGCAGTACCCCGCCGCCGCCTTCGTCAGCGCCGTCTGACGAGAAACTGCCATCCGATCCGAATCGTGAGGGGGAGTCGAAGTCCGGACCCCGCGGCACGAGCGCGACCCCGGGCCCAACCGCAACAAGTGATGACGATGATGACGAGGATGAGCCGAGCATTCTCGCCGCAGTGAGCGACGAGGAGCGGCTCTCGAGCAAGGAGTTCGCGGCCTGCACCGAGGAGGAACTCGCACTCATTCGACGTCTGGTGGAGCAACTACCGCTTGTTCCCCCAATGCGCCGCGGCCGAAGGCTTCGCAGGCACCGGGCCGGCTCCCGGCTCGACATTCGCGGCACACTGAGGCGCTCGCACCGCACGATGGGCGATCCCGTCGAACTCATCACTCGGCGGCGCAAGGAGCGGCCGCGCAGGATTGTTCTCATCGCTGACGTCTCAGGGTCGATGGAGCCGTACGCACGCGTATACCTGCACCTCATGCGTGGTGCAGTGCAGGCCCTGCACGCCGAGGCCTTCGTCTTCGCGACCCGGCTCACCCGACTCACTCGCCCTCTCGCCCAATCGCAGCCTGACATCGCCTACCGCAAGGCCACGATGGCGACCCCCGACTGGTCCGGCGGAACGCGAATCGGCCGGGCCCTGCACGAATTCATCGATGAGCACGGTCGACGCGGCATGGCGCGCGGCGCTGTCATCGTCATAGTCTCCGACGGCTGGGAGATCGATGACCCGGCAGGCATCGGCGAGGCCATGTCCCGACTTTCCCGCCTCGCGCACCGCGTCATCTGGGTGAACCCACGCAAGGCAGCGGTCTCGTACGAGCCGCTCGTCGGAGGCATGGCGGCGGCACTCCCCTACATTGACACGTTCGTGCCCGGTCACTCCATCGATGCCCTCGAGGAGGTCCTTGACGCGATCCGGGTCGGGGGAAAGCGCCCGGTGAGCCCGAAAGCTAGGCCGTAGGGTGCAGCCATGACCGCGATGCCCGGAGAGTTCACCCACCTGAACGACCGCGGCGAGGCGCGCATGGTCGATGTCACCGAGAAGTCGGTGACGGTGCGATCGGCGACCGCCCGCTGTCGGGTCACGGTCTCTGAGCAGGTCTCGTCGATGCTCCTCGCTGGCGGCATGCCGAAGGGTGATGCCCTAGCTGTCGCACGGATCGCCGCGATCACCGCCACGAAGCGAACCCCCGATCTCATCCCGCTTTGCCACCCGCTGGCCATTCACGGCGTTGATGTCGATGTCCGGGTGGATGCCGCGTCGTCGGCTGTAGAGATTCTCGTCACCGTCCGCACCGCTGATCGCACTGGTGTCGAGATGGAAGCCCTCACCGGGGCCGCGGTCGGCGGCCTCGCGGTCATCGACATGGTGAAGGGCACCGACCGGCTCGCGTCGATCGCCGAGGTGGTGCTCCTTGAGAAATTGGGCGGACGATCCGGGCACTGGACGAGGTCGGCATGACTTACCGTGCAGCGGTCATCACGGCTTCTAATCGCAGCGCTGCAGGCCTGCGTCCGGACACCTCCGGGCCAATCCTCGTCGCCGGACTTCGCGATCTCGGTATCGAGGTGAGCGATCCCCTCGTCGTTCCGGATGGCGAGCCCGTCGGCGAGGCCCTGCGCGTCGCAGTGGCGTCCGGTGTCGACCTCATCCTCACGACAGGCGGAACCGGGCTCTCACCCACCGACCGCACCCCCGAGATGACCCGGCTCGTTATTGACCGAGAGGTCCCCGGGCTTGCCGACGCCATCCGCGACCACGGCACGAAACACGGCATCGCCACCGCCGTCCTCTCCAGGGGCATCGCAGGCCTCGCAGGTCGCGTTCTCATCATCAATGCGCCGGGCTCCCCGGGCGGCTGCCGCGATGCGATCGCTGCACTGAGTCCCGTCCTCCTGCATGCCCTTGACCAGATCAGCGGCCTTGACCACTGATCAATCACGTGCCGCCTGGACAGCGATCATCCTCACCGGCGGCGCCGGAACCCGAATCGGCCGGGAGAAATCCAGTGTCATGCTCGGTGATTTCACCCTCGTGGAGCATGTGCTCATGGGACTGCCGAGCCGGGTCGAGGTCATCGTCGTGGGTCCTGACCTCCCCCGGCCACCCCGACCGGTCACCTGCACCCGGGAGTCACCCCAAGGAGGCGGACCGGTGGCCGGCCTCGCTGCAGGCCTGCACCTCGTTACAACGGAAATCGTCGGCGTCATGGCAACAGATATGCCCTTCGCCGGCGGGCTCCTCGAGAGCCTCGCGCAGAGCATTCCACCCGGCGCCGATGCGCTTATGCCGGTCGATACCACCGGTCACCGGCAGCCACTTTGCGCCGCCTACCGCGTGACAGCGCTGCGCAGTGCACTTTTTGCCCTCGGCGCTTTGACAGGGACGTCGATGCGGAGCCTCCTCACTCATCTCGTCGTCGCGGAGACCACCTCCACCACTCTCGACGCTCCATTCGACAAAGAGGTGCTCTTCGACATCGATACTCCGAGTGATCTCGATCGATCCCGCGCAATAATGCTCGAGAGGAAGGGACGCTCCCATGGATAGTCGGATGACTCGTGGATGACTGGATCAGCGCGGCCTGCCGAGAACTCGGCATCACCCCGCCGCTGAACACCCCAGAGATCCTCGACCTCGCACGCGATGCCGCACATAATGTCGAGCGACCGGCCGCTCCCATCACGACCTACCTGCTCGGCTACGCGGTGGCGCAGGGTGCCGACCTCACCGAGGCTTCCGCCCGGCTCTCTCGGCTGGCAACCGGGTGGGTAGCACCCGAGTGAACCCACTCGTGGAGGCGAGTTGGCACGGAGCACGCGAGGCTGCGGCGCTGAAGGCTTGCACCCTGCCGAGCGAGCAGACTCCCGTGCATCTCAGTCCCGGGCGGGTCCTCGCCACGAACTGCGTGGCGCTGTGCGACCTGCCGAGCTTCGACAGTTCAGCGATGGACGGCTGGGCGGTGGCCGGTGCCGGGCCCTGGACAATCGTCGGCGATGCACGCGCTGGCTCACCCCTAGCCCAGCCGCTCGCGCCCGGCACCGCTGCGCGAATCGCGACGGGCGCCGTCGTGCCGGCCGGCACTGCATCGGTGATCCGTTGGGAGGACGCACACGTCGCAGAGGGTCTCGTCAACGCAGTGCCTTTCCCCGGAGCCGATATCCGCCGCGCAGGCGAGGAGTGCCGGGCAGGTGACCTCCTGGCACGAGTTGGCACGACGGTGACGCCCGCCCTCGCCGGCTTCCTCGCCGCCACGGGACACGATCAGGTCGCCGTCACTCGCCAACCACGGGTCCACGTCCGGCTCCTCGGCGACGAACTCCAGCAATCAGGAATCCCGAGTGAGGGACGCGTGCGTGATTCCCTCGGACCACAGCTACCGGGCTGGCTCTCGCGCATGGGCGCAGTGGTCCTTGCCGGCGACCTGGTGGCCGATGACCTCGGGGAGGTCGCTGCGACCCTTGCCCACGCAGCCCGGGAGAGCGACCTCGTCATCACGACCGGTGGAACCGCGGCAGGGCCCCGCGACCACCTTCGTGCCGCCATCGAGCGCAATGCCGGCACGATCCTCGTCGACTGCGTCGCGGTACGACCCGGCCATCCGATGCTCCTCGCTGAACTCGCCATTGACGACGGCCGGGTGGTTCCGATCGTCGGACTACCCGGCAATCCACACTCGGCGATCGTCGGGCTGCTCACGCTCGCTGAGCCACTCATCGGTGCCATGCTCGGACGGACGAGCACTCCGCTCGCCATGGTCACGACCACGAGCGAACTGCGCGCACCAAAGGACCACACTCGACTCATCGCCGGCAACGTCGTCGAGGGTCGATTCGAACTCTCCCCGTACGGAGGGTCCGCGATGCTCCGCGGCCTCGCGCAGTCGTCGGGGTTCGCCGTCGTCCCCGAGGGCACGACCCCCGCCGGAGCACATGTTCAATGGCTACCCCTGCCATAGCGCTCGGGTCCGTTGTCGCACTCCTTGTCCTCCCACCACGAAAGCGTCTAGGGTTCGCAGCAACGAAGGAGCCTTCGATGACAGATGTGGCACGGCTCTCGGCAATTGCGATGTCCGGCCTCATCAAGGCAGGCGAACTCTCTCCGACCGAGTGCACGGTGGCCGTGCTCGATCGAATGGCCGCGTGGGCCCCAGCCCTCAATGCTTTTGTCGACTTTGACCCGGAGGGTGCGCTCATTCAGGCCCGAGCCGCCACCGATGCGACGCGCCATGGCGTGGAGATTGGCCCGCTTCACGGCGTTCCGGTGACGGTCAAGAACAACCAAGCGGTCCGCGGCTTTTCGACCCGCCGTGGCTCTCGGCTCACGTCAACCGAGCCAGCCGCCGCCGACGCCCCGCTCGTCTCGCGACTTCGAAAGGCCGGGGCCATCGTCGTTGGCACGACGACGATGACCGAGCAGGGCTGGTCTGCCACCGGCGACAGCCCGCTCACGGGGTCGACCCACAATCCGTGGATGTTCGGGCGCACCGCAGGCGGCTCATCCTCCGGGGCGGCGGCCATGGCCGGAGCGGGGTGCGGTCCGCTCCACGTCGGCACCGACGGCGCCGGATCCATCAGGATCCCCGCCCACTTCTGCGGCGTGGTCGGCTTCAAGCCCACGTACGGCCGTGTCCCGTACACGCCGGTGCCGAACAACGCGAACCTCTCACATGCCGGCCCGATCACCCGCTCGGTCCACGACGCCGCCCTCATGACCGCCGTGATGTCCGGCCCGCACAAACGGGATCCCTTCAGCCTGCCGGGCATCATGAGCCCCGAAGTCGAACCAGGCGACCTCTCCGGGATTCGCATCGCCTACAGCCCAGACCTTGGTCACGCACGAGTCGACCCCGACGTCACCCGAATTGTGGAGCGTGCGCTGGCCGCGTTCATCCAAGCGGGTGCGGTCGTTGAACACGTCACCCCCGCGTGGGGTCCCGGCGGGCCATCCATCATCAGAGACATGTGGGGCCTTGACGTCCTGGGGTTCCTGCCGGGGGATGAGATGCGTGCCAGCCAGATGGACCCTGGGCTTCTCGCCTGCATCAACGACTTCGATCGGCTGACCGCGATCGAGGGCGTCAACGCAGCCGGTCGCCGGCTCTCCTACGCCGCCGAGGTCAATACCTGGTTCCCTGATGAGGACTGGGATGTCATCGTGACGCCGAGCGCGTCGGTGGCTGCATTTCCGGTCGGGCGCCTGATACCCGAATCCTGGCCGCAGCACCCATGGGACTGGATCAGTTGGGCGGAGTTCTCCTATCCGTTCAACCTGTCCCACGGACCGGCGATCAGCGTTCCGTGCGGACTATCGACCGAGGGCCTGCCTGTTGGCCTGCAGATCGCCGGCCCGCGCCTTGGTGATGCCATCGTGCTGCGCGTCGCCGCCGCATTCCTTGAGGCCCAGCCGTTCAACGAATGGCCAACGCCGCCGGGCGATGATGTTCGGGTGAACATTCCGGTTGAAGCAACCGAAGATTCCACCAGGGAGGCAGCCGCCTGACGGCTGCCTCGAACATGGGGCTCAGTCTGGTCCAATAACCCCGGTGACGAGGTCTCGCCAGGACATCAGCCGGACACCCTCACTCATCGTCGACTCGTCCCCTCCGTACATCACGACGGGCGAAACCCGCACATCGCCGCCCTTCATCAAATCCTCACGCCACTGGCGAATGGGGGCGATCCAGTCACAGGCGAACGTGCGTCCGGACTTCACTTCGATGAGGACGAGGTCTTGCCCGCCCTCAAGCGTCAGGTCGACTTCCCGGCCCCGCTTGTCTCGCAGGAAGCCAAGCGAAGTCCGGCGCGCGTCATTGAATCCCTGCTTCACGATTTCCGAGGTAACCCAGGTCTCGAAGACCGGTCCGCGCGAGATGTGGGTGACGTGGGTTTGGGGGTCGCGAATACCGAGGAGGAAGCTCATGAGCCCGGAGTCAAGGAAAAACAACCTGGGCGACTTGGAAAGCCGCGTCGTGACGTTGGCATTCAGCGGCGCGACAAGCGAGACCACGTAGCTCGCTTCGAGGACCGACAGCCACTCGCGCGCCGTTGGAGTCGAGATCCCGCAATCAGATCCCAGGGCCGTGAGGTTGAGCAATTGGCCCGACCTTGCCGCGCACATGGCCACAAATCGATGGAACGTGGAGAGGTCCCGAACCTTCAACAGTTGCGGGACATCACGTTCAACGTACGTCGCAAGGTAATTCCCGAGCCATTCCTCTACCGATACGTCGCGCCCATAAAGTGCCGGATAGCCGCCCCTGAAGAGGTTTGTCTCAAGGTCATCAGCAAGGTTCCCGGATGCATTCAATTCCGCGACGCTCAGCGGAAGCAGTTCCAGCCGGCCCGCCCGACCAGCGAGCGACTGGGTGATCCCCGCCACGAGGTCGAACTGCTGTGATCCAGTAAGGACGAACTGTCCCATCACAGACTGCTCATCGACGATTCCCTGAATCCATGACATCAGGTCCGGAACCCTTTGGACTTCGTCAATCACCGCACCTGCGGGGAACCGACCGAGGAACCCAATCGGATCAGACATGGCGAACTCGCGCTCCGATGGATTCTCAAGGGAGACATAGGGCTTGCTCGGGAATGCGTGTCGAGCCAGCGTTGTCTTGCCAGACTGACGCGGACCAGTGAGAACGACGACCGGAAATCCCGCCGCAAGTCGAAGGAGGGCGGCCAGCACCGTCCGATTGATAAAGGGCGGAGGTCGGGTGCTCGACGTGGACAAATCTTAGATTGAATCTTCGAGTTGTCCACGTGATGGCAGTCTCGGCCGGTGGGCCTACGCTGAACTGATGTCCGCCGTCATGTGGTTCCGCCGCGACCTCCGCCTCCTCGACAACCCAGCACTCCTCGCGGCGATCACTGCTGCACGCGAGTCGAGTGATGACCGCGTCGTCCCCCTCTTCGTGCTCGATGAGGCGCTCTGGGGGCCAGCCGGCTCGGTGCGCAAGGCCTATCTCAGCAGGTCCCTTGATGCACTCCGTGCCTCGCTCGGCGGATCGCTCCTCATCCGCCGCGGTGACCCAGAACACGTGGTCCCCGAGGTGGTGCGGGCAGCGGGCGCCGTGAGCGTCCATATCGCCGAGGACTTTGGGCCGTATGGTCGGGCGCGCGACATCGCTGTCGAGCAGGCACTCGGGAGCGTCCCCCTCATCCGCACCGGGTCGCCCTACGCCGTCGCACCCGGGCGAGTCAAGAAGGACGACGGGACCGCGTACCGGGTCTTCACGCCTTTCTACCGAGGCTGGATGCGCCACGGCTGGCGTGCTCCCGCCGAAGACATCCCCGCCGAGGTCAAGTGGTGGCTGCCTGTGGCGACCGACGGCCTCCCGGAAGCCCCCGACCTCGGCGACCTCATCCTGCCCGCGGCCGGCGAGGCAGCCGCTTGGGAGCGCTGGGAGTCCTTTCGATCCACCGGCCTCCCAACCTACGACGCCAACCGGAACCGCGCCGACCTCGCTGGCACGAGCGCCCTCGGCCACCACCTCAAGTGGGGTGAAATCCATCCGCGCAGCCTGCTTCCGGAACTCGCTGATGTCGATGAGGTGTTCCGCAAAGAGATCTGCTGGCGGGAGTTCTACGCGGAGGTGCTCGCACATCGACCCGACTCGGCACGCGTGTCGCTCAACGAGCGCTTCGACACCAACATGCGCTGGAACACAGGCCCGGCAGCCGATGATGCCTTCGCCGACTGGGCACAGGGTCGAACCGGCTACCCGTTCGTCGATGCGGGAATGCGTCAACTGCGCACAGAGGGCTGGGTCCACAACCGGGTCCGGATGGTCGTCGCCAGCTTCCTCGTCAAGGACCTGCACCTGCCCTGGCAGCGTGGCGCCGCTGAGTTCATGCACTGGCTGCGCGATGGCGACCTCGCGAGCAACGCCCAAGGGTGGCAGTGGACCGCCGGCTGCGGCACCGACGCCTCACCCTTCTACCGAGTGTTCAATCCGGTGGCCCAGGGTCTGCGGTTCGACCCCGAGGGTGACTACGTGCGCCGCTACATCCCAGAACTTGCCCACCTTTCGGGAGCATCCGCGCACGAGCCCTGGGACCAGATGGCCGGCTACGACCACGCCTATCCGAGGAGAATCGTCGACCACAAGGTGGAGCGTGAGGTCGCGTTGGCCGACCTAGCCGAGACGAAGAAGCCCTCCCCCGGTAACGATCGCTAGGGAACCGGGTGATGCGCGTCGTATTGCCAGAACGACGGCACCGCCCGCGCGAGACCAAGCGCGAGCAGGACGCACGCAACACCCCCGGAGATCACCGACACGGTCTCGCCGAAGATGACCGCCACGGTGCCCGCCTCGACATCGCCGAGGCGCGGACCCCCGGCCACGACCACCGTGAACACGCCTTGGAGTCGTCCCCGGTACTCATCGGGCGTTGCGGCTTGAAGGATCGTCGCCCGAAAAACCGCGGACACGTTGTCGGCGGCGCCGGCAATCGCGAGGAACAGCAGCGCGAGCGGGAGCCATCGAACCCCGCCGAACGCCGCAATCGCGGTGCCCCAGACCACGATCGAGATGACGATCGCGCGCCCCTGCCAGCGCACCCGACCAAGGGGACCGGAGAAGATTCCGGAGAGCACAGCGCCGAGTGCCGGCGCCGCAGCGAGCAGCCCCAGCACCGTCGCGACATCACGGACAGATCCCCCGTACCACTGGGCGGCGATCGCCGGGAAGAGCGCGCGCGGCATCCCGAACACCATCGCGATGAGGTCCTCGTAGAACGTCATCTGGAGATTGCGCTTCCCCCTGAGGAAGACGAAACCCTCCTTCACGGCCGACCAGCCCGCGCGCGGCACGGCGTCGCCAGGGACGATGGTCGGCGGCAATTTCGGTAGTCGCCACATCGCCCACACGACAACACCGAACCCGATGACGTCGACGAGATAGGGCAGGGTGACGGTGCCGGACGTCGCGACGAGAATCCCACCGAGCAGGGGCCCGATCGTGAATCCCACGCTCCAGGTGAGCATGCCGAGCGCGTTCGCAGCGGGCAGAAGATCTTGGCCCACGAGACGCGGAATGATGGCCTGCCTCGCAGGATTGCCCACCGCGAAGAACGCCGATTGAATCGCGATGAGCCCGTAGAGCACCGCCACGGACTCTAGGCCGAGTGAGGACTGCACAAGGAACCCCACCGAGCACGCCCACAGGCCAAGTGCGGAGATCAGTCCGACAAGCCGCCGGTCGAAGGCATCGGAGAGCGTGCCACCGTAGAGGCCGAACCCGACGAGCGGCACGAGCTGGAACAGGCCGACCAGTCCGACCATGAAGCTTGATTTGGTGAGTTCGTATACCTGAAGGCCGACGGCGATGGCCGTCATCTGCTGCCCGATGTTGCTAATCCCCATCGCCGTCCACAGCCGGCGGTACGGCTTACTTGCCCGCAGAGGCGTCAGGTCGACGAAAAGGCGGGCCACGGGGCGAACCTACGCGCCGGTCGACCCGACCGAGGTCAGGGGGACAGTCGCTCCACCTGCCACCGCGCCGGATCGTCAAGCGGCGCCACGGCAGCGCCCGACCTTCGAAAGCGCAGCCGGTCGTGGAGCCGCGAGGGACGTCCCTGCCAGAACTCGACCGCCACTGGCCTGATGAGCCAGCCACCCCAGAACTCTGGAACCGGGACCTCCTCACCGAATTCAGCATCCAGACGCGCGTACCGCTCCTCGAGGATTCCCCGATCCTCGATCACCGACGATTGCTCGCTCGCCCACGCTCCGAGCCTTGACTCCCGCGGCCGGGATCGAAAGTACTCCTCGACCTCATCTCGCTCAATGAGCTCAGCGGATCCGACGACGCAGACCTGACGATGCATGGCGAACCACGGGAACACGAGCGAGGCCTGCGGATTCTCACGCAGTTCATCGCCTTTACGCGAGGCCAGATTCGTATAGAAAACGAATCCGCGAGCGTCGGCCTGCTTGAGCAGAACCGTCCGCGCGCTGGGTGCCGCGCCTGGGGTCGCAGTCGCGAGAATCATCGCATTCGGTTCGGGTAGTCGGGCCCTCTGCGCCTCGGCGAACCATGAGTGAAATGCGTTGAGCGGATTGTCCGCAAGGTCCTCTGCAGCGAGGGTGCCGGTGTCATACGAGACACGCAGATCGGCCAAGCGACGCGGTGCATCGTCCGGCGGGGGCGTCAAAAGGCTCATGCCCAGACCCAACCATGAAATGGCCGCGGACGCGACGCACGTCACGTTCACCCGACCCGGACACATCCGGGACTTCCGGGTCGGGTTGGATGAGCCATAATCTGTTGGAGGAGTGACGTATGCCTGAATTCGTGCCCGGTCTTGAGGGCGTCATCGCCTTCGAGACCCAGATCGCCGAGCCAGACCGTGATGGAGGCGCCCTGCGCTACCGCGGTGTCGACATCGAGGACCTTGTCGGACGGGTCTCCTACGGCAACGTCTGGGGTCTCCTCGTCGACAACGAGTTCAACCCCGGCTTGCCTCCGGCAGAGCCCTTCCCGATTCCCATCCACTCAGGTGACGTACGGGTCGACGTGCAGTCCGCGATCGCCATGCTCGCACCCGCATGGGGTTTGAAGCCCCTCCTTGACATCGATGATGACACCGCCCGCGAGAATCTCGCCCACGTTTCAGTCATGGCGCTCTCCTTCGTTGCCCAATCAGCCCGCGGACTCGGCCAGCCGATGATCCCGCAGTCCCAAATTGACCAGGCCGATACGGTCGTTGAGCGGTTCATGATCCGCTGGCGCGGTGAGCCCGAACCGCGGCACATCCAGGCAATGGACGCCTACTTCGTCTCCGCCGCCGAGCACGGTATGAACGCCTCGACCTTCGCCAGCCGCGTCGTCGCCTCGACCGGGGCTGATGTGGCCGCCGCCATTTCTGGCGCGATCGGCGCGATGAGCGGTCCCTTGCATGGCGGCGCCCCTGCCCGCGTGCTCCACATGATCGAGGAGGTCGAGCGCACCGGCGATGCCGACGCGTACGTCCGGGGCGTCCTCGACCGTGGCGAGCGACTTATGGGCTTCGGGCATCGCGTTTACCGGGCGGAGGACCCCCGGGCTCGGGTACTGCGCCGCACCGCCTGCGAGCTCGGCGCTGAGCGCTACGAGGTGGCCGCCGCACTCGAGCAGGCTGCCCTCGCCGAGTTGCGCACGCGTCGCCCCGACCGCGTCCTCGAGACGAATGTCGAATTCTGGGCTGCAATCCTGCTCGACTTCGCCGAAGTACCCGCTCACCTGTTCACGTCCATGTTCACCTGCGCCCGGCTCGCTGGCTGGAGTGCGCATGTGCTCGAGCAGAAGAAGACCGGACGCCTCATTCGCCCCTCCGCCCGCTACGTCGGCCCGGCGCCGCGCCAGCCCGA
>CAMDKQ010000036.1 GCA_945901095.1 Bifidobacterium breve | reverse complement strand
AGGGTCCCGCTGCATACCCTGCGCGCGGACATCGATTACGGCTTCTATGAGGCTCGCACGACGTTTGGTCGAATCGGCGTAAAGGTATGGATCTATAAGGGTCAGGCACTTGGGACTCGAGCTGAGCGAGAGGCGGCCGCGGCTGCGGTTCGTCTTGGTCAGCGTGGCACGGCCGCTCCGGCGCGGCCACGTCGCCCGCGCGAGGAGGCTGAAGCTGCTGAGGTCGTGGCTGTGTCTTCGGCCGTCGCCGTTGATGTCGCGGACGCTCCGTTGTCCGCCGAGGTCATCGTCGAGGCAACCATCGCTACTGAAGGACAGGAGGCCTGATCCATGCTTATTCCGCGCAGGGTCAAGCATCGCAAGCAGCACCACCCAACGAGGCGCGGTGTCGCGAAGGGTGGCACCAAAGTAACGTTCGGAACGTTCGGACTCCAGGCGCTTGAGCCGGCATACGTGACGAACCGGCAGATTGAGTCGGCGCGTATCGCGATCACGCGTCACGTGCGCCGTGGTGGCAAGGTGTGGATCAACATCTACCCGGATCGTCCGCTCACCAAGAAGCCTGCCGAGACTCGCATGGGTTCGGGCAAGGGCTCGCCGGAGTGGTGGATCGCGAACGTCAAGCCTGGACGCGTGATGTTCGAGCTCTCCTACCCGGATGAGAAGGTTGCGCACGCTGCGCTTACCCGCGCCATGCACAAGCTCCCGATGAAGTGCCGAATCGTTCGTCGCGAAGAAGCAGGTGAGGATTAAATGGCAGCAGGTACGCAGGTTGGCGAATTGCGCAACCTCGATAACGAGGAATTGATCGCGAAGTTGCGCGAGGGGAAAGAGGAGTTGTTCAATCTTCGTTTCCAAGGTGCAACCGGTCAGCTTGAAAACCATGGCCGACTTCGCGCCGTGCGCAAGGACATTGCGCGGATCTACACGATCTTGCGTGAGCGTGAGCTGGGTATCACTCCGATCGAGGGTGGCGCAGCATGAGTGTGAATGAGGCAGGCGTGGAAGAGAAGCGCGGTTACCGCAAGACCCGCGAGGGGCTCGTGGTTAGCGACAAGATGCAGAAGACGGTGGTGGTGGCGGTCGAAGATCGCTTCAAGCACCCGATGTATGGCAAGGTTGTGCGGCGGACAAGCAAGTTGAAGGCGCACGACGAGGCTGGCACCGCCGGCGTCGGCGATCGCGTCCTGCTTATGGAGACCCGCCCACTGTCAGCGACCAAGCGCTGGCGCGTGGTCGAGATCCTCGAGAAGGCCAAGTAATAAGTTCCGCCAGGCTCTTTCGCGAGAACCGGCAGACGATCAGGAGAATGAAGTGATTCAGCAGGAGTCGCGGCTGCGTATCGCCGACAACACAGGTGCCAAGGAGATTCTTTGCATCCGTGTCCTCGGCGGTTCGGGTCGACGCTACGCCGGTATTGGCGACATCATCGTTGCCACCGTCAAGGACGCGATCCCAGGTGGGGGTGTCAAGAAGGGCGAGGTCGTGAAAGCGGTCATCGTGCGCACCCGTAAGGAGCGCCGGCGTCCCGATGGCTCGTACATCCGGTTCGACGAGAACGCGGCTGTCATCCTCAAGGGTGATGGTGAGCCGCGTGGTACGCGCATCTTTGGCCCGGTGGGTCGAGAACTACGTGAGAAGAAGTTCATGAAGATCATCTCGCTCGCCCCGGAGGTGCTGTAGTCATGGCGAAGTTGAGGATTAAGAAGGGTGATCTAGTTCAGGTCATTTCAGGCAAGGATCGCGGAGTCAAGGGCAAGGTCATTGAGGTCGTCCCGGACGCTGAACGCATCATTGTCGAGGGAGTGAATCGGATCAAGAAGCACACGAAGATCGGCCAGAATGCTCGTGGCGCCAAGACCGGTGGGATCATCACGACCGAGGCTCCTATTCATGTGTCGAACGTGATGATCATCGATCCCGAGGATGGACGACCGACCCGTATTGGCTACCGCAAGGAGCAGGTCGAGAAGCGACGTCCGGACGGTTCCACATACGAGGCAGAGCGCAGCGTGCGCGTCTCCCGCCGCACCGGTAAGGACATCTGACATGGGGACAGCAACAACGGAACGCGAAGTGCCGCGTCTGAAGCAGCGTTATCGGGCCGAAATGGTCCCTGCCTTGATGGGTGAGTTCTCGTTCGGGAACATCATGCAGGTGCCCGGCGTGACCAAGGTGGTCGTGAACATGGGTGTGGGCGAGGCAGCCCGCGACTCGAAACTCATCGAAGGTGCGATCAGGGACCTGACGGAGATCACCGGCCAAAAGCCTCAGGTCACGAAGGCGCGCAAGTCGATCGCACAGTTCAAGTTGCGTGAGGGTCAGCCCATCGGATGCCACGTGACGCTTCGAAACGATCGCATGTGGGAGTTTCTTGATCGACTGTTGTCGATCGCACTTCCGCGAATCCGTGACTTCCGCGGCCTATCGCCGAAGCAGTTCGACGGCAAGGGCAACTACACGTTCGGTCTCAACGAGCAGTCAATGTTTCACGAGATCGACCAGGACAAGATCGATCGAGTCCGGGGTATGGACATCACGATCGTGACGACTGCATCGAATGATGATGAAGGGCGCGCACTGCTTCGCCTTCTCGGATTCCCATTCAAGGAGGCCTGAACCAGATGGCGAAGAAAGCGCTGATCCAAAAGCAGCAGAAGAAGCCGAAGTTCAAGGTTCGCGGCTACACCCGCTGCAACAAGTGCGGCCGTCCGCATGCGGTCTACCGCAAGTTCGGCCTTTGCCGCATTTGCGTTCGTGAGATGGCACATGCCGGCGAACTGCCGGGTGTGACAAAGAGCTCCTGGTAACCAACGACGTTGCAGGTCCGGTCCGCAGAAGCGGGACGGAAACCACACCGAGGAAGGCCGTAGGCCACTAAATGACGATGACAGACCCTATTGCGGACATGCTTGCGCGACTGCGCAACGCGAACTCCGCTTATCACGACAGCGTGACCATGCCGCATTCGAAGATCAAGGTGAGCATTGCCGAGATTCTGCAGCGCGAAGGCTACATCGCGGGTTGGTCGGCGTCCGACGATGTCGTCGGAAAGACGTTGACCCTCAAGCTGAAGTACGGCCCCTCGCGCGAGCGTTCGATCGCGGGGCTACGTCGCGTGTCGAAGCCAGGCCTTCGCGTGTACGCGAAGAGCACGACGATCCCGCGCGTCCTCGGAGGTCTCGGGGTTGCCATTCTGTCCACGTCGGGCGGTCTTCTTACAGACCGTCAGGCACATAGCAAGGGTGTAGGCGGAGAAGTTCTCGCCTACGTCTGGTAGTCGGAAAGGAGTTCGAGGATGTCACGTATTGGGCGTCTGCCGATCCCGGTTCCGACTGGGGTCCAGACAACGATTGCTGGTCAGGACGTCGTCGTCACTGGCCCCAAGGGCTCGTTGAGCCTCACGGTCGCGGTACCGATTGAGGTGCGTGTCGAGGAGGGCAACCTCATCGTCGTGCGGCCCAATGATGAGCGGCAGTCACGTGCACTGCACGGTCTCACGCGCACGCTCGTCGCGAATATGGTCACTGGTGTCACGACCGGGTACGAGAAGACTCTTGAGATCGTGGGCACGGGTTACCGTGTGGCGGCGAAGGGCGCTGATCTGGAGTTCCAACTGGGCTTTAGTCACTCTGTTCTCATCACAGCACCGGAGGGCATCGCATTCCAGGTTGATAGCCCCGTAAAGTTTAAGGTGCAGGGGATCGATAAGCAGCAGGTCGGCGAGGTCGCCGCCAACATCCGTAAACTGCGCAAGCCTGAGCCTTACAAGGGCAAGGGCGTGCGCTACGAGGGTGAAGTCATCCGCCGCAAGGCTGGAAAGGCGGGTAAGAAGTGAGTTCCTTCGGTATTAAGTTGGGTTCCGGCAACAAGGTTGCAGTCGGACGAAAGCGACGCCACATCCGTGTGCGCAAGAAGGTGTCGGGCACTCCGGTGCGGCCGCGTCTGGTCGTCACTCGTTCTGCAAGGCACGTGGTTGCGCAGATCGTTGATGACACTAAGGGCCACACGTTGGCGTCGGCTTCCACAATGGAGGTTGATCTTCGAGGTGTGGTTGATGACAAAACTGCCAAGGCCCGCAAGGTTGGTCAGTTGGTCGCAGAGCGGGCGAAGCAGGCCGGTGTCGAAAGCGTCGTTTTTGATCGTGGCGGCAACAAGTACCACGGTCGCGTGGCGGCACTCGCGGATGGCGCCCGCGAGGGTGGCCTGGACTTCTAAGTCGTAACCGGTTTTCGAAAGAATTAGAGAGGTATTCCTATGTCAGCAACGCAGCGTCGCGGGAGCGGCGCAGGCGAGCGCAAGGATCGCAAGGAACGCAGTCCTCGCGAGGAGAAATCCGCGTTCATCGAGCGGGTAGTCGCGATCAACCGCGTGTCTAAGGTCGTCAAGGGCGGCCGCCGGTTTAGCTTCACCGCCCTCGTCATCGTCGGCGACGGAGATGGACAGGTGGGTGTGGGCTACGGCAAGGCGAAGGAGGTCCCGGCGGCGATCGCCAAGGGTGTCGAGGAGGCGAAGAAGAGTTTCTTCCGCGTCCCGAGGATCCAGGGAACGATTCCCCACCCAATCACGGGCGAGGCGTCAGCCGGGGTCGTTATGCTGCGCCCGGCTGCACCGGGTACCGGCGTCATCGCCGGCGGGCCTGTTCGTGCGGTGTTGGAGTGTGCTGGGATTCACGACATTCTCAGCAAGTCGATGGGCTCCGATAATGCGATCAACGTGGTTCATGCGACCGTGAAGGCGCTGAAAATGCTCGAGTCGCCGGAGGCTGTGGCCGCGCGTCGTGGTCTGCCATTGGAGGATGTCGCTCCGGCGGCCCTTCTTCGGGCCCGTGCAGCAGGATTGAGTGCATCATGAGCCGCCTCAAGGTCACTCAGACAAAGTCAAAGATCGGTGGGACGTCGAATCAGCGCGATACGCTTCGGTCGCTCGGTCTTAAGCGAATCGGTGACACAGTCATCAAGGACGACCGTCCGGAATTTCGGGGCATGGTCAACATGGTGTCCCATCTAGTTGTCGTCGAGGAGGTCGACTAACCATGACGCTCAAGGTTCATCATCTGCGCCCGGCTCCGGGTGCGAAGACGGCGAAGACCCGCGTTGGACGCGGAGAGGCGTCGAAGGGCAAGACGGCTGGCCGAGGTACCAAGGGTACGAAGGCGCGCTACCAGGTGCCGGCTCGGTTCGAGGGTGGTCAGATGCCGTTGCACATGCGTCTGCCCAAGCTCAAGGGTTTCAAGAATCCGAATCGAGTTGAATTTCAGGTAGTGAACGTCGCGGCCTTGGAGAAGCTGTTCCCGGGCGGCGGCGAGGTCACGGTTGCAGATCTGGTGGCGAAGGGTGCCGTCCGCAAGGGCCAGAAGGTTAAGGTCCTCGGGCTCGGCGATATCGCTGTTGCGGTGAAGGTGAGCGCTGACGCGTTCTCCGACAGTGCTCGTGAGAAGATTGTCGCCGCGGGCGGTTCGGCCACCGAGATCTGATTCGAATCGTCCATTCATGCACACCGAAACCTGAGCGGGAGGCATAGTGCACATCAGTGCGTTCGGAGCCGCTCTGCGTACGCCGGATCTTCGTAAGAAGATTCTGTTCACACTGGGCCTACTTGCAATTTTCCGGCTCGGGTCGGTGTTGCCGACCCCGGGAGTCGACTATGCGGCGATACAGCGGTGCATCGATGTTGTCGAAGGTAATTCGATCTATGCACTGATCAACCTCTTCAGTGGTGGCGCGCTGCTTCAGTTGTCGGTGTTCGCGCTCGGCATCATGCCGTACATCACGGCGAGCATCATCCTTCAGCTGCTCACGGTGGTGATCCCGCGGCTTGAGACCCTCAAGAAGGATGGTCAGGCAGGCCAAGCGAAGATTACGCAGTACACACGTTTCCTCACAATCGGTCTGGCAATCCTTCAGTCCACCGCGATCCTTTCGTTGGCTCGGACTCCGGGGGCACTGTTCAGCGGATGCAACGAGGCGATCATCCCTGATCAAGGTGTGTGGATCATTCTCGTCATGGTCATCGTCATGACCGCCGGCACGGCAGTGATCATGTGGTTTGGTGAGTTGATCACCGAGCGCGGTATCGGCAATGGCATGTCCCTCCTGATCTTTACCTCGATCATTGCGAGTGTGCCGTCTCAGTTCGCTTCCATCTGGGGGGCCAAGGGGCCGCTCACCTTCGCAATGACACTGGCAGTCGGTCTCGTCGTGATTGCCCTTGTCGTCTTCGTCGAGCAGGCCCAACGTCGGATCCCAGTTCAATACGCCAAGCGCATGGTTGGCAGGCGAATGTATGGGGGAACCTCCACGTACATCCCGCTGAAGGTCAACATGGCGGGAGTTATCCCGGTCATCTTCGCTTCGTCGCTGCTCTTCCTGCCAACGCTGTTTGTGCAGTTGACCGGTAGCACGTCAGAGTGGTCCATCTGGATTCAGCAGAACTTCGGAACCGGCACGGGTGGTTGGTACCTTGCGTTCTACTTCCTTCTGATCGTGTTCTTCTGCTACTTTTACGTGTCGATCACCTTCAACCCGGTTGAGGTTGCCGACAATATGAAGAAGTACGGCGGGTTCATTCCCGGCATTCGTGCGGGCAAGCCGACTGCTGATTACCTTGACTACGTGCTGACACGCCTGACTGCGCCAGGGTCGATTTATCTTGGACTGATCGCGGTGGTCCCGGTGTTCGCATTCGGATTCCTGGACGTTTCTTCGAACTTCATCTTCGGTGGCACCAGCCTGCTCATCATGGTGGGTGTTGGCCTCGACACGGTGAAGCAGATTGAGTCGCAACTTCAGCAGCGCAACTACGAGGGCTTCCTCCGCTAGGGGGGTTTTGCCGTGCGGATGGTCATCATGGGCCCGCCAGGTGCGGGGAAGGGTACGCAGGCTGTCGTGCTGGCTGCGGCGCTCGGTGTGCCGCACATCTCAACGGGCGATATCTTTCGGGCGAATGTCTCGCAGGGGACGCCTCTGGGAGTGCAGGCGAAGGCTTATATGGATGCGGGAGAATACGTTCCAGACGGTCTCACGAATGCCATGGTTCGCGACCGCTTGTCGAAGTCCGATTGCAGTGGGGGCTTTCTTCTAGACGGTTACCCTCGCACCTTGGAGCAGGTCGAAGAACTTGACTCGGTGCTTGCCGGTATCGGCGCCGGTGTTGAGAAGGTGGTCGAGTTGACCGTCGATGTAGACGAGGTTGTGAGCCGACTCCTCGGGCGTTCGGCGGAGCAGGGTCGATCTGACGACGGAGAAGAGGTCATCAGGCGTCGACTTGAGTTGTACTTCGATGCGACGGCTCCGTTGACTGCGATGTACGAGAAGCGTGGCCTGCTGGTTCGGGTAAGCGGCATGGGTACCGTCGAAGATGTGAGCGTCCGAGTGCTCGAGGCACTCGGAGTCAACGCGTAGGCCAACTGCAGAAGGGGCGTCAAGCCCGATGTTCCGCAAGCGCGAGTCGATTGAGATCAAGTCCCCGCCCCAGATCGCCATGATGCGTCAAGCGGGCTTAGTTGTGGCGACCACGCTCCAAATCGTTGCCGATGCGATCCGACCTGGCGTCTGCACAAAGGAACTCGACGCTCTCGCTCACGAGAATATTCTGCGCATGGGGGCGTCGCCCTCGTTCCTCGGCTATCACGGTTTCCCTGCTGTTATCTGCACCTCGGTGAACGACGAGGTGGTGCATGGCATTCCCGGGCCCCGCATGCTTCACGAAGGCGACCTCATTTCTGTGGACTGCGGAGCGATCGTCGAAGGCTGGCACGGAGACGCGGCCATGAGCGTTCTCGTCGGCGACGTCGCACCTGAGGTAGCGGAGCTTTCTCGAGTCACTGAAGCGTCGATGTGGGCCGGGCTCGCGCAGGCGAGAGCGGGGGGACGCCTTTCAGATATCGGCCATGCGGTTGAGGGGGTCATCAACGAGGCAGGTGATTACGGAATCGTCGAGGAGTACGTCGGGCACGGCATTGGGACGAGCATGCACATGCACCCACCAGTGCCGAACTACGGCAAGGCCGGTCAAGGGCCGCATTTGAAGGTCGGAATGGCGCTCGCGATCGAACCGATGGTGTGTCTGGGCAGTAGCGAGGTGGGTGTGCTCTCTGACGGGTGGACGGTCGTCACCTCAGATAAGCGGTATGCCGCGCACTGGGAGCACACCGTGGCAATTACCGAGGATGGCCCCTGGGTGCTCACGTCACTGGACGAGATCCGCCTGTAACAAGGACAGACGGGTCATCTGGATGAATTGACCAAGATTCCGGACATTCCCCCCTTCCCCGTCATTTGAGCCGGATTCTGGTTCAAATGACCCGGGGAGTGGTCAGATGGGGGTGTTCGCGGTCATTTCATCCATGATGCAGTCCTGTTTTCGGTCTCCTGGTTTGCGAATAGCGGGTTGACGACCCCCAGATTATGAGGAACGGCCGTTGCCGCGTACACTGCGAAGGCTGATGTGGGGCTTCCCCGTTCGTCCGCTCAACTTCCCCCGGTACATCGGGTGTCTTTGCGTGATCAAACGTGGTCTGCCTGCGCTCCCGTGAGGGAGCCTCCACTTGGAGATCGGCTCAGGCGGACGGAAGCTGAGGGTATGGGCAAGAAGGACGGCGCGATCGAGCTCGAGGGCACGATCACCGAGTCATTGCCAAACGCAATGTTCCGCGTGGAGTTGGACAACGGGCACAAGGTTCTCGCGCATATCAGCGGGAAGATGCGGATGCACTACATCCGAATCCTTCCTGATGATCGGGTTGTCGTGGAACTCTCCCCGTATGACCTCACCCGCGGCCGAATCGTCTACCGCTACAAGTAGTCCTTCCCACTGCAGCCGCGTACTCGAGAAAGAGCCACGATGAAGGTCAACCCCAGCGTCAAGCCGATTTGCGACAAGTGCAAGGTCATCCGTCGCCACGGCGTCGTCATGGTTATCTGCGAGAACACTCGACACAAGCAGCGTCAGGGCTAGTCAGTCTGACGAGCGAGCAGCGCACCGGCGCGTGCTCGCGCCGTTGACCGGGGAGACAACCCGGGCTTCGGAACCATAGGAGATCCCGACCCCTCGCAGGCAACCGAACACGCGAGGACGACACCTTCGGTCACGAGGCCGAAGACCAGCCTTGGCGGGCTGGACCGGAACCCCTTTCGAAACCTCGTGCTGAGAAAGAAGAGAGAACGCCACATGGCACGTCTTGTCGGTGTCGATCTGCCACGCGAAAAGCGTATGGCAATCGCCCTCACGTACATCTATGGAATCGGCCGATCGCAGGCCGTGAAGGCCCTCGAGGCCACGGGCATCAGCCCGAACCTGAAGTCCAAGGACCTCAGCGATGATCAACTCCTCGCCCTGCGTGACTGGATCGACGCACACCTCAAGGTCGAAGGCGACCTTCGTCGCGAGGTTTCTGCCGATGTTCGGCGCAAGGTCGAGATTGGTTGCTACCAGGGAATTCGCCACCGTCGTGGCCTCCCGGTTCGTGGCCAGCGCACCCACACGAACGCGCGCACCCGCAAGGGGCCGCGCAAAACAGTGGCTGGCAAGAAGAAGGTTGGCAAGTAGGCCGACCGGCTCACTTCCTCAAACGAACCAGGAGATAACGACTTATGGCACCAAAGGCTGGCTCCAAGGCCGCGGGCGCAAAGAAGGTCCGCCGCAAGGAAAAGAAGAACGTGGCCCACGGGCACGCTCACATCAAGAGCACGTTCAACAACACGATTGTGTCGATCACGGACCCCACGGGTGCGGTCATCGCTTGGGCCAGCGCCGGTCAGGTGGGGTTCAAGGGCAGCCGCAAGTCGACGCCCTTCGCAGCGCAGCTCGCAGCCGAGGCTGCTGCGCGTCGCGCTATGGAGCACGGCATGCGCAAGGTTGACGTGTTCGTCAAAGGTCCGGGCTCCGGCCGCGAGACTGCAATCCGTTCGCTGCAGGCTACTGGCCTTGAGGTCGGCTCCATCGCCGACGTCACGCCCGTTCCGCACAACGGTACCCGCCCGTCCAAGCGTCGTCGCGTCTGACCGCGCGCAGAATTACAGGAGATATTGACTTATGGCGCGTTACGTAGACGCCGACTGCAAGCGGTGCCGTCGCGAGAAGATGAAGTTGTTCCTCAAGGGCTCCAAGTGCGAGTCGCCGAAGTGCCCCTTTGAGAAGCGTCCCTACCCTCCGGGCCAGCACGGTCGTGGCCGGACCAAGGAGAGCGAGTACCTGCTCCAGTTGCGAGAGAAGCAGAAGGCGACCCGCATGTACGGAGTGCTCGAGAAGCAGTTCTCGAACTACTTCAAGGAGGCGCAGCGCCAGTCGGGCAAGACAGGAGAGAACCTCTTGCAGATCCTTGAGTCCCGTCTGGACAACGTCGTCTTCCGCGCAGGGTTCGCGAAGTCTCGCGACATGGCTCGTCAGTTCGTTACGCACGGACACCTCACCGTCAATGGGCACAAGGTGAATATCCCGTCCTACCGGGTGTCGCCCAATGACATCGTCGAGGTGCGGGTCGGTTCGCGGGAGATGACCCCATTCGTCATCGCTCATGCGGAGATCGGTGAACGGATCGTGCCGGCGTGGCTCGAGGTCATTCCTTCGAAGATGCGAATCCTCGTGCACTCGCTGCCAGGTCGTCAGGCCATTGATACCCCCGTTAACGAGCAGCTGATCGTCGAGCTGTACTCCAAGTAGTCAGGTGCCCGGGCCTCTTCAGGCCCGGGCTTCGTTCGCCAGCAGAATCGTGACGTCATATCGCGGTCGTCACGGGAAGGATGTACATCGTGCTGATTAGCCAGCGCCCATTGCTCTCTGAGGAGCCCATCAGCGAATTCCGTTCGCGCTTCGTGCTCGAGCCACTTGAGCCGGGGTTCGGGTACACCCTCGGCAACTCGCTTCGCCGCACCCTGTTGTCCTCTATCCCTGGCGCAGCAGTGACGAGCATCCGGATCGATGGTGTGCTCCATGAGTTCACGACCGTGCCCGGTGTCAAGGAAGACGTTACTGAGCTCATTTTGAACATCAAGCAACTGGTGGTGTCGTCCGAGCATGATGAGCCGGTCGTCATGTACCTGCGCAAGCAGGGCCCAGGCATGGTGGTGGCGGCCGATATTCAGCCGCCGGCAGGCGTCGAGGTGCACAACCCCGATTTGCACATCGCTGAGCTGAATGGCAAGGGAAAGCTCGAGATCGAACTCGTCGTTGAGCGGGGTAGGGGGTACGTCTCGGCAACCTTGAACAAGCAGCCGGGTCAGGAGATCGGACGCATCCCCGTCGACTCGATCTACTCGCCGGTCCTCAAGGTCACCTACAAGGTCGAAGCAACGCGCGTCGAACAGCGCACGGACTTCGACAGGCTCGTCGTTGACATCGAGACCAAGCAGTCCATGAGACCACGCGATGCTGTGGCCTCCGCAGGGAAGACGCTCGTCGAGCTGTTCGGACTCGCACGTGAGTTGAACCTCGAGGCGGAGGGGATCGATATCGGTCCGTCGCCGACGGATGCATTCGTCGCCGAGCAGTTGTCGACGCCGATTGAGCAGCTCGACATGACGGTTCGGTCCTACAACTGCCTGAAGCGTGAGGGGATTCACACGGTGGGGGAGCTCATCACGCGAAGCGAAGCTGATCTCCTCGACATTCGCAATTTCGGGGCGAAGTCGATCGATGAGGTCAAGGTGAAGCTCGTGAGTCTGGGCCTTGCGCTCAAGGACAGCCCGCCCGGGTTTGATCCGGGTGCCGCCGTCTACTACGACGACGATGACGACGCCGATCTCGCCTTTGCCGAGGACGAGCAGCTCTAAACCACCACCCCAACGACTGAACGACTCTCGACAGGAGAACAACAATGCTTACGCCAACCAAGGGTCCCCGCCTCGGCGGTGGTCCGGCCCATGAGCGGTTGATGCTGGCGAATCTTGCTACTGCGTTGTTCGAGCACGGCAAGATCACGACCACCGAGGCCAAGGCCAAGCGTCTTCGCCCGCTGGCCGAGCGCCTCATCACGTTCGCGAAGCGAGGTGACCTGCACGCTCGACGTCGCGCGATGACGGTTGTCCGTGACAAGTCTGTGATTCACACGCTCTTCACGGAGATCGGGCCGCGATTCGAAAACCGTCAGGGTGGCTACACCCGGATCACGAAGATCGGTCCGCGGAAGGGCGACAACGCGCCGATGGCGGTCATCGAACTCTGCGAGCCACTCGCCGAGCAGACCGTTGCCGAGGCAACTGCCGCGACGAAGCGGGCGGCGAAGGAGAAGTCCGCACCTGCTGCTGTCGAGCAGCCGGTGGCATTGGAGCCAGCGGTTGACGAAGCCACTGCTGACGATTCGGGCGCTGCGGAGTTGAGTGCGGGTGAGGTCGAGGCGGTGGCCGTCGAAGAGCCCACCGCGGACGAGACGAACGAGAAGTCCTGACAGCACCGCACGATGTCATGCAGCCCGCCCCCGGATCATCAAGGGGCGGGCTGCTTCGCATGCGCCTTGACATCTCCTACGATGGCGGGGACTTTGCTGGCTGGGCCCGCCAAAAGGACCTGAGGACTGTTCAAGGTGACCTAGAGCGGGTGTTCTCCCAGATCCTGCGCACGCCATGCGCCATCACCTGCGCCGGCCGCACGGATGCGGGGGTCCATGCTCGCGGGCAGGTCGCCCACCTTGATGTTGCCCTCCCGCAGTGGGACTGGTACTTCGATGCCGGGCGAATCAACAGGGCCCTGCCGGACGATATTCGGGTGTGGACGGTGACGGTGGCTCCGGAGGGCTTCGATGCCCGGTTCAGCGCCTTGTGGCGGCGTTACAGCTATCGCGTGAGCGATGACCCGTGCGGTCCCGATCCCCTTGTTCGGCATGTATCGATGCCGTGGTTTCGTCGGCTCGATCTTGACGTCATGAATGAGGCGGGAGGGAGTCTCGTGGGCGAGCACGATTTCACCGCCTTCTGCAAGTATCGGGAGCGGGCGACGTCAATTCGTGATGTCACTCATTTGAGTTGGGAGCGTGAGCCGAGCGGAGCAGCGGTGTTGCATATTCAGGCCGACGCCTTTTGCCGGTCGATGGTCCGCAGCATCGTTGGCGCGCTCTTGCCTGTCGGTGATGGACGTAAGCCGATCGGGTGGCCCGCGGAGGTTCTCGCTGGACGCGCTCGGACGCCCTGGGTGGCTGTGATGCCGGCCTACCCACTCGTCCTCGAAGAGGTTGGGTATCCGCCCACCCATGAGCTAGGCGCGCGGCAGGCCATCACGCGTTCGTTGCGGTCTCCAGGGACCGCAGTCTCGAGCTGCTGAGGACCGAGCCTTACGGTGTCTGTCGTGATCAGTTCTGTCGGCGCAGGCGCCCTCACCTTGGAACATTTCGCGCTCCCCCCCGAACTCTCGGTGACTGATGGAGTCTCAACCGGTGGTGTCCGCCTACAGTCGTTCGACGGCATCGAGGTGGGTGTGTGGGAGCACTCAACGGGGATATCGACCGACAGTGAGGCCAGCGAGGTGTTCGTCGTCATCAGCGGTCGAGGGCGGGTCACATGTGAGCAGGGTGGGGCCATCGAACTGGCGCCCGGGGTGATCGGATTCCTGCACGCGGGCGCGCGAACCCGCTGGGAGATCACTGAGCCCCTGCGGAAAGTATGGATCAGCCGTCGCCAAGACACCGCACTGTGAGTCACATTGACGTCCAGCGCGTTACCTACTCACTGTCGGACGGCCGGGTGCTTCTTGACGATGTGACGTTCCGGGTACCAGAGGGGGCGACGGCAGCGCTTGTGGGCGCGAATGGCGCGGGCAAGACCACGCTGATGCGGATGATCGCGGGCGACATTGAGCCGGAGCAGGGCTCCATCGTCGCAAGTGGTGGGCTCACCTTCATGCGCCAATTCATCGGACAGATGACGGAGGGGACGGTTCGCGATCTCCTCGTCCAAATGAGCCCTCTGCGGCTGAGAGAGGCCGCGGCGGCGCTTGATGAAGCTGAGGTCCTCATGATGGAGCGCGAGGATGAGGCCACGCAGATGGCGTATGCGCATGCCATCACCGATTTTGCCGATGCCGGCGGATACGACGCTGAAGTGCTCTGGGACGTCGTGACGGTCGCAGCGATCGGTGAGCCATTTGACCGGGTGCGCTGGCGTTCGGTGGGAACCCTCTCCGGTGGCGAGCAGAAGCGTATCGTCCTGGAATACCTGTTGCGTGGCAACGATGAAGTGCTCCTCCTCGACGAGCCCGACAACTACCTAGATGTGCCAGGGAAGCTGTGGCTCGAGGAGCAGCTTCGAACCACGCCTAAGACGGTGCTGCTTATCTCCCATGATCGTGAGCTCCTGAGCCAGGCCGCGAGCCATGTGATCGGCATCGAGCTCGGTGCTGCCGGCAACACCGCCTGGGTCCATGGCGCGGGCTTCGCCACCTTCCACGAGGCTCGAGCTGCGCGCTTCTCTCGGCTGGAGGAGCTGCACCGGCGCTGGGACGAGGAGCACGTCAAGCTCAAAACACTCGTTCAAACCCTCAAGGTGAAGGCAAAGTTCAACGATGGGCTTGCGTCTCGGTATCAGGCGGCTCAGACCCGATTGCGCAAGTTCGAGGAGGCGGGCCCGCCGTCCGGCATCCCGCGTGAACAGCAGGTGAGCATGCGCCTGCGCGGGGGCCGCACTGCCAAGCGGGCCATTGTATGCGAGCACCTTGAACTCTCTGGTCTGACAAAGCCGTTCGATGCCGAGGTGTGGTTCGGGGAGCGGGTCGCGATCCTCGGCGCGAATGGCTCAGGAAAGTCGCACCTGCTGCGGTTGCTTGCGAGGGGCGGCACGGATCCAGATACTGAGCACCAGCCGGTCGGCGACGTCATCATCGATCCCGTCCGCCACACGGGAATGGCCCGACTCGGCGCCCGGGTGAGGCCGGGCTGGTTTGCGCAGACCCACGTTCGCCCCGACCTTGCCGGACGTACCCTGCTGGAGATCCTCCACCGCGGGGATGGTCACCGATCCGGCATGGCACGTGAGCAAGCGGCTCGCGCCCTCGATCGGTACGAGCTCGCGGAGGCATCAGAGCAGGTGTACGACACCCTTTCCGGCGGGCAGCAGGCGAGGCTGCAGATCCTCCTCCTCGAGTTGTCGGGCGCGACCCTCCTCCTCCTCGACGAGCCGACCGATAACCTCGACCTTGCAAGCGCGGAGGCGCTCGAAGTCGGTCTGGATGCCTTCGATGGGACGGTGGTTGCGGTGACCCACGACCGCTGGTTCGCCGCGACCCTCGACAGGTTCCTCGTATTCACGGCCGATGGTCGGGTTGTCGAGTCGGACGTCCCGGTCTGGTCGGGCTGGTAAGCCTTTGCGAACCCGGGATAACCCGGTGTGAAAGCCGGGGCGAGAGGGTGCTCACATGGACTCTGGACACCAAACCCGTGGGCAACGAGGCGCGGCCGCCACGTCAACATTCAAAACCGAACCACTCACCGAAGAGTGATCCACCCAACCCGAAGAAATAGTGACTACCAGGGAGAGAAATGAACGCAAAAACTCATCGCAATCCCGTTCGTTGCAGCGGCCACACTGTTAACAGGCTGCGGGCAAACAGCCCAACCTGAGGACACTGCACCGTTCGACATCTCCGCGTACGAAGGGACAACATTGATCAACGGAACCACCCCAGAGGGCGTCATGGCCCCCATGGTGGATGTCACATCCCTTATCGACACAACCACCAGCGAGGGACAGCACCTCATCGTCACCCGCGGCATTAGACCCCCAGGCATCAGAGTAGGAATCCACATTCACCATTGGGGCGGATACACGTGCGTGGAATCGGGCGTCATCACAGATTTCGTTGAAGGTAAAGAACCAGCCGTATTCGAAGCAGGCACCTGCTACTACATGCCCGCGGACACACTCATGTCAGCAGCGAACCTCGGAACAGAACCAGCCGTCCTCGTCGACAACTTCGTCATCCCTTACGGTGAAGAAACCGTCAACGTTGTTGAGCCAGGCTGGGATGAAGCCGTAATACGCGACAAAAAATAGGGTCGTCTCCACGGGCAACAAAAGACAGTTGCAGTCAATCGGCAGGTGGGTGCGAGGTGTCGGGCGTGATGAACGAATTCACCCGTTTCGGGGACTATTTCCTTCATCTCGCCCGGATTCGGGGCGAGATGAACAGAGGGGGAGGTGACCGATATTCGGGCGTTTCCGGGGGCGATTTGGTTGGGCAGTCTCTGCTTGGGTATCCTTACGGGTCGCTGAGGTGCTTCCCCGAAAATCCCCGGCTTCTTTCGAGTGATCGGGCGGTTTGTACGGTCGCGCACCACATTTGATATGCAACATAGCTGAGTAGTCCAGACCCCAACGAGCAATGAAGGTGGCGTCCAGTGCGCACGTACAGCCCAAAGGCCGGTGAGATCACCCGCACCTGGCACGTCATTGATGCGACGGATGTTGTCCTCGGTCGTCTCGCGAGCAACGTCGCAAAACTCCTTCGCGGCAAGCACAAGACCATATTCGCACCGCATGTCGACACGGGCGATTTTGTCATCATCATCAATGCCGACAAGGTCGTCCTCACCGGCGACAAGAAGAAGCAGAAGATGGACTACCGCCACTCGGGCTTCCCGGGCGGCCTGCGCGCGACCTCGTACTCCGACCTTCTGGAGACCAACCCGCGTCGTGTCGTTGAGAAGGCTGTGAAGGGGATGCTCCCCCACAATAAGCTCGGCCGCCAGCAGATCACCAAGCTGAAGGTCTACACCGGCTCCGATCACCCGCACGCCGCTCAGTCGCCGGTGCCTTACGAGCTCTCCCAGGTCGCGCAGTAAGCGCGTTCTCCAACTTCACGCCGTAATCAACGAGAGGACCGTGGCAGTGTCTGAGGCCACCATCGCAGTAGACGACGTCGACATCGACGTCGAGGACGAGGCGCCCTCGGAGTACACCTCCGAGACCCCGAATCGGCCCGTCATCACCCGTGAGATCGTCAAGGCGCCCGGCGCGGCGACCGGTCGCCGCAAGCAGGCTATTGCTCGAGTGCGACTCATTCCGGGTACGGGCAAGTGGACCATCAACGGCCGCGACCTCGATCAGTACTTCCCGAACAAGGTCCACCAGCAGCTCGTTAACGAGCCGTTCGTGACCCTTGGCGCTGAGGGTATGTTCGATGTGATCGCTCGCATCGGCGGAGGTGGTGTCTCTGGCCAGGCCGGTGCGCTGCGGCTCGGTGTGGCACGTTCGCTCAACGCCATCGACACCGAGGGCAATCGCCCGAGTTTGAAGAAGGCCGGCTTCCTCACCCGCGATCCCCGCGTGAAGGAACGAAAGAAGTACGGGCTGAAGAAGGCCCGCAAGGCACCCCAGTACAGCAAGCGTTAGTCCCTTGGGCCGACTTTTCGGTACCGATGGGGTCCGTGGGCTCGCGAACCGCGAGCTCACGGCGGAACTTGCCCTTGACCTCGCGGTCGCTGCCGCTCATGTCCTCATGGCGGAAGGCACGCTCGATGGTTCTCGTCCGAGCGCGGTTGTCGGACGCGACTCGCGAGCAAGCGGTGAATTCCTCGAGGCGGCAGTGGTCGCCGGGCTCGCCAGTGCCGGAGTAGATGTGCTCCTTGTAGGTGTGGTACCAACCCCGGCAGTTGCCTTCCTCACTGACACACAGGGCGCTGATCTAGGCGTAATGCTGTCAGCCTCACACAACCCGATGCCCGATAACGGAATCAAATTCTTCGCCCGCGGTGGGCACAAACTCGATGATGCAATCGAGGATGCCATTGAGGCTCGACGTGGTGAGCCGTGGGAGCGACCAATCGGGTCTGGAGTGGGCCGGGTGCGCACTAATCTCGCGGCTGCGTCCACGTACGAGGCGCATCTGCTGGATTCGCTCCCTCACCCGCTCACCGGGGTCAAGGTGGTTGTCGACTGCGCAAACGGTGCCGCCTCCGTCATCTCGCCCCATGTCCTGAGGCGGGCTGGCGCAGAGGTCATCTCGATCCACGCCGAGCCCGACGGGCTCAATATCAACGCGGGCTGTGGCAGCACCCATATGGGCGACCTCGCCGAGGCGGTAGTCGAGCACGGCGCTGACTTGGGGATTGCGCATGACGGCGACGCCGACCGGTGCCTTGCCGTTGATGCGCTGGGGGCACTCGTCGACGGGGACCATATCCTTGCGATCCTCGCAATGGCCATGCGTGATGCCGACCAGCTCACCGGGAATACCGTTGTGGCTACCGTCATGGCGAATCTGGGTTTCAAGCACGCGATGCGAGTGGCCGGGATTGAGGTCATCGAGACAGGCGTAGGCGATCGGTATGTCCTCGAGGCGATGAAGTCGGGTGGCTACGTTCTTGGCGGCGAGCAGAGCGGCCACGTCGTCATGACAGATTACGCAACGACTGGCGACGGACTGCTCACCGCCCTGCATGTGGTTGCGCGTTTAGCACAGACGGGGTCGTCGCTCGCAGATCTCGCGGGTGCAGTGACGAAGTTGCCGCAGGTGCTCGTGAATGTGAAGGGGGTCGATAGGTCGCGTGCGGAATCTGATCCGGTAGTGGCTGCGGCCGTCGCGAGAGCGACGCAAGATCTCGGCGACTCGGGTCGGGTGCTCCTGCGGCCATCGGGGACGGAGCCTGTCATTCGAGTCATGGTTGAGGCTGCGACGGAGGAGCAGGCCCAACGAATCACGGATGAGATCGTGACCGTGGTCCGCGACGAACTCGCCTTGAACTGATCCTGTCCCAGACAATCTGCTGGAGGGCGAGGGTTGCCCAGCCGGCGAGCGCCATCCCGATGATGTTGATTGCCAGCTGAGCGGTACTCCCGAGCACTTCACTCCACAGCCCGAAGATGAGAGCGAGGGCTACATTGCCTGATGCTGGAATCGTCGTGACGGAGATGAAGACGCCGACGAGCCCGTTGCCCTTAGCCGCGGTGAGGGATAGGACTCCGGCAGCGCCCGCGAGGACTGAAACGGCGAGCGACCACCAGTTGGGCGTGTAGATGAAGGCAGTGCCCGGCCTGGCGCTCTCGATCTGGGAGACGTCAACGATGCCTGTGACCCGAGCGAGCAGCGCGACGACGGCGACGACTGAGATCGACACGGCGAATCCGATGAGGAGCGTGCGTAGGGCCTGACGGACCAGGCCTCGTCGCCGGCGAACCATGCCCAGACCCAGCGCGGCAATGGGCACGAACTCTGGTCCGAGAACCATGGCGCCGATGATGAGGATGACGGAGTCGGTGACGATCGCGATCGCCGCGAGCAGGGTGGCGAGAATCATGAAGCTCACGTAGGTCCAGGTGAGTTCGGTCTCGGAATAGGCCCGCTCAGTGACCTCAGCCCAGACCACGGAGTCGGGGCTACGACCGGGGGCACGACGCTCCGCCACAAGGCCGGGGCGAGAGATCCAGGCTCCGACGGGTGTGATGGTCACCGTGCCCTCGTGCTGCACGCCGATGTCCATGAGGCTGTCGACGAGGGTGTTGGCTGTCTCACGGGGAATGTCGGCGAGGAACACGTCGCCAGGTGGGGTCAGGCTCGCGCCACGATGCACTGTGAGGCTGCTGATCGTCGGTTCGGCGCGTAGGAGAGCCTCGACGGATGCGCAGAGGGACGCGGGGCAACTGACGCGCAGGCTCAGCACGGGCCAATTGTCTACCCCGCGGCGCGTAGGCTGCACACCATGTGCGGAATCGTTGGCTATGTCGGTGAGAAGCAGGCCCTCGAGGTCGTGGTGGCGGGACTTCGGCGGCTGGAGTACCGCGGGTATGACTCGGCAGGTGTCGCGGTCATCGCTGATCAGCGCCTCGCCGTGCGCAAGAAGGCCGGCAAGCTGGTGAATCTCGAGACTCTGCTGGGGGAGGACCCCCTGCCGCAGTCGACGACGGGCATCGGACACACAAGGTG
>CAMDKQ010000035.1 GCA_945901095.1 Bifidobacterium breve | reverse complement strand
CAGGTCCTCGCGCCAATTTCCAGTCGAGACCAGAGCACTGCCGTATGACCGCTCGCGCAGCGTGTCGATGACCTCGAGGAGGAACTCGTCCTTGTCGCGGAAATGCCGGTATACCGATGTTGCATGGGCCCCGAGTTCATTGCCAAGCGCCTGAAACGTGAGCCCGTCGAGGCCGTCTCGCTCGGCAATGACGATGGCCGCATCGATGATCACTGACCGGCTGAGGGTGTCGCGGGGCATTCGGGCTCGGGCTACCGCAGGTGCGGGTTCGCCGCCGGTTCCGATTGATTGCTGGCCGTTCTTGGGCATGCCTGCGAGCCCCTTCCGCTCCTTGTGAGGGAGCATACGACACCCAAGACACCGAGGTAGTCAATAGACCTGACTATATTCCTGTCTATAAACCTTTCCTTTTTTGTTTCACCTCCCTAGTATTGGTCTTCGGCATCAGGCCGGCAGCAAGCTCAATTTCCGCACAATTGTTCAAGGAGGAACGCATGAGACGACCGAGTTCTTCGCCTCAGCCGGTGCGGCTAGGAGCCGCGTTGATGGCCGGGCTGGCAGCGAGTGCCCTCGTACTCGCGGGGTGCTCATCAAACTCGACGACTAGCACGTCGAGCAGTTCGGCCAGCGCCGACTCGAGTGCCGCCGAAAGCGCTGCGCCGGCTGACGCCATGGGTGTGCAGCAAGGCGGCACCGTGGTGATCGGGGCGGAGCAGGAGCCGGACTGCATGGACTGGATCGCGAGTTGCGCGGGCTCCATCTGGGGTTCGTATATGGCTCAGGTCACGACGGTTCCGGTCGTGTTCAACGTTCGCAAGTCCGGTGATGATTGGGTCCCGGAGATCTCCGGGATCATGGCATCCGAGCCGGTGGTGAGCGCTGGTCCTCCGCAGACGGTGACCTACAAGCTCAACCCTGACGCAGTCTGGTCGGATGGAACTCCCATTACGTCCGCAGACCTGAAGTACACGGCGCTTGCCATCCGCGACGGCGAGGACATTCTCGACAAGACCGGCTACACGGAGATCGCTGATATCGCGACACCAGACCCGCAGACAGCGATCGTGACCTTCGCCAAGGAGTTCGCGGGATGGAAGGTGCTCTTCAGCGGTAGCAGCGGTGTCCTGCCGAGCCACCTCCTCGAGGGCAAGGATCGTCCGGCGCTCATGAACGATGGCTACTCCTGGAGTGGGGGGCCGTGGATCATCGATTCTTGGAAAAAGGGCGAGTCAATAACCCTCGTTCCCAATAGCGGCTACTGGGGAGACAAGCCCAAGCTCGACAAGGTGGTGTTTCAGTTCACGGCCGACACCGCCGCGGCCTTCCAGGCATTCAAGAGTGGCCAACTCGACGCGATCTACCCCACACCGCAACTCGACGCAATCGACCAGATCAAGGCTGGGATTCCCGGTGCCAAGGTTCAGGTCGAGGCGGTCTCGGGCAACCTTGAAGCGCTATGGATGAACAACGCCAAGCCACTACTGAAGTCGACCGCGGTACGTCAGGCCCTCAGCTACTCCATCGATCGGGCGGCCATCGTTGAGCGGCTGTACGGGCCACTTGACGTGAAATCCCCGGCCCAGAGCTTCTATCCGCCGATCCTCTCGGCATTCGGAGGTCAGGACTTCTCGACCTACGGACTTGACCTTGCCAAGGTCGAGCAGATCATGACGGCAGACGGATGGGCCAAGGATGCCGATGGATTGTGGGCGAAGGCAGGTACGCCGGCAACCCTCACCATCACCACGATTGCTGGCAACAAGCGACGTGAACTGATGGAGCAGGTGCTGCAGCAGCAGTTGAAGACCGCCGGCTTTGGACTCACCATCAAGAATTCGAGCGCTCCTGATCTCTTCGGGACGATCCTTCCTGACGGCGACTTCGACCTCGGCATCTGGACCCTCGTGACGACGTTCCCGGACCCGAGTCTGAGCTTCGCCTTCGATTCGGGGAATATTCCCAGTGAGGCGAACGAGTTTTCTGGACTGAACTACTCACGCACCGATGTCCCCGGCCTGAATGAACTACTCGGCACGGTCGATAGGACGACGGATGCGGCCTTGCGGCTTTCGGCGACGAAGGAGGGGGACAAGCTCCTTGCCGACTCCGCCACTTCGCTTCCGATCGCGGCTGTCCCCAATGTGCTGCTGATCTTGGACAAGATTGGCGGTCCGACCTCGATCAACCCATCCGAGGGACCATTCTGGAACCTTCAGGAGTGGGGCCTGGTCGGTTGAGCGACGCTCGTGGGTCGGCGAGGATGAGCCATCATCGCCGGCCCATGAGCGGAACCGGTCGCGTCTAGGCGCGAGTGAGTTGATCAGTCAATGGGATGGAGGTGCTGCAGCCTTGCTTCGATTCGCCTCACGCAGACTGCTCTACTCCCTCCCGGTGCTGCTGGTAGGTAGCTTTTTGCTGTTCTGGGCCGTTCGCACGGTATTTGACCCGCTGCTGAAACTTCGGCAGGTTCGCGACCCGGGATTGATCGCGCGCGAGACCGAACGGCTCGGACTCGATCAGGGCATCTTCATTCAGTACTGGCGCTGGTTGTCCGGATTCCTCACCGGCGACTGGGGAGTGAGTAGCCGCACGTCCGGGTCCGTCAGGCCGATGATCGGCTCAGCTCTCACTGTCACGCTCGAACTTCTTGTCTGGGGCCTGATCTTTGCAACACTGGCTGCCGTGCTCATCGGGGTCTGGTCAGCTGTGCGGCAGTACTCGGTATCGGACCAGGTGATGACTGGCGCCTCGTATCTCGGCCTGGCCCTGCCGGCATTCTGGTTTGGTCTCGTCCTGATTCAGGTACTTGCGGTCTGGCCGCAACAGGCACTCGGCTGGGACAAGCCGCTGTTTTTCTTCGTCGGGCTCTCCTCACCTACCGAGGATCCAAGCCTCGTCGACACTGCACGCCACATGGTGCTCCCAGTGCTCACGTTGACGGTTGGACTCGTTGCGGTGTGGAGCCGGTTTGTCCGAACCTCGATGCTCGATGCCCTGACGAGTGATTATGTTCGAACGGCGCGGGCAAAGGGAGTTCCGCAGCGTCAGGTGATCATCCGTCACGCCCTTCGAAACGCCTGGGGCCCCCTCATCACCGTTGTTGCCATCGACTCAGCGCTGCTCATCGGTGGGCTGCTCGTCACTGAGCAGATCTTCTCAATTCCAGGCATGGGACGGCTTTTCCTTGACTCACTCCTATCTGGTGACGTCTTCGTCCTGCTGCCGTGGATGATCATCACTGGCGTGGCGGTCATTGTGCTCAACCTGGCTGCGGACATCGCCTACGGCCTGCTCGATCCACGGGTGCGTGTCGCGTGAACGAGGTGCAGCCCCAGACGTCGGCGACGATTCGAACCCGATCCACGTTCTGGCGACGCTTCACCCGGCATCGAATGGCGGTCCTCGGCGCAGTAATTCTGACCCTGCTCGCAGCCGCCTGCTTTGGGGCAACTCTCGTGGCTCCTTACCCAAGGGACCAGCAGGACCTCCTGCTCGGCCCGGTCGCTCCCTCGGCAGAGCACTGGCTCGGTACCGATGAGCTCGGTCGCGACTATCTCACCGAGATCCTGTACGCAGGACAGGTGTCGATGCTGCTGGCGATCTCGGTGGCGCTCATCGCAACGTCAATCGGCGTGCTCATCGGCGCGGTGGCGGGCTACCGAGGCGGCTGGATCGACGACCTATTCATGCGGGTCACTGACCTCTTCCTTGTCGTTCCGGCGATCGCCCTCCTTGCTTTGGCACTCCAGGGTCTCGGACACAGTCCCCTCGCCATCATCATCGTCCTGTCACTTATCGGCTGGACCTACATTGCCCGGGTGGTTCGCGGGCAAGTGCTCTCCCTGCGCGAGCGCGAGTTCATTGATGCGGCTCGGGTGATTGGCGCAACCGACCGTCAGGTGCTTGTCAGGCATGTGTTGCCGAACCTCGGAGGGGTCATCGCAGTCAATGTTGCACTCGCCGTGGCCGGGACGATCATCATCGAGTCAACCCTGAGCTTCCTGGGCTTCGGCATCCAGCCGCCGGAGTCGAGCTGGGGCAACATGCTGAGTCAGGCATCCGGGCTGATCGGGACGCCGAAGGTCTATCTGCTGTATTTCCCGGGTCTGTTCATCCTCGTGACCGTTCTCGCGGTCAACTTCGTGGGCGACGGCTTGCGCGACGCCCTCGACCCCCGCTCCACTGCGTCAAGCGCCTCCTCTCGGGGGTATTCATGAGCATTGCCAGTGACGGGGCCCTGCTCCAAGTAGAGGGACTCTCGGTCACCTTTCGCTCGCGTGACGGAGACATCAACGCCTTGCGCGACGTCTCATTTGGCATGGCAGCGGGGGAGTCGCTGGGCGTTGTAGGCGAGTCCGGCTCCGGCAAGAGTCTGACCAGCGCGGCGATCATGGGCCTGCTGCCCGCGAATGCCGTCGTGTCCGGGTCGATTCGGTTCATGGGGCGGGAACTGCTCGGGGCCAAGGAGTCCGAGCTACGTGACCTGCGTGGACGACGCATGTCCATCATTTCCCAGAATGCACTGACCGCGCTCAACCCGGTGCACACCGTGGGCGCCCAGATCATCGAGGCTATCAGGGTGCATGACGATCGCCCGTCTCGAAGGGAACTCCGAGACCGGGCTCTCGCACTGCTCGACTTGGTCGGGATCCCCCAACCTTCATCACGAATCGACAACTACCCGCACGAGTTCTCCGGGGGCATGCGGCAGCGTGCGCTCATCGCGATGAGCGTCGCGAACGAGCCGGATCTCATCATCGCTGACGAGCCGACCACTGCCCTCGACGTGACCGTGCAGGCTCAGATTCTGGACGTGCTCGCGCGTATACAGGAGCGCACGCGGAGCTCGCTCATGCTCATTACCCATGACCTCGGTGTGGTGGCCGGCGTCGCTGACCGGGTCGTTGTCATGTACTCCGGAAGCATCGCGGAGCAGGCCGATGTCGATGACCTCTTCCACCAGACTGCCCATCCGTACACGCGCGGACTGCTCGCTTGCCTTCCTCGACTCGATGCTCGGGACCGCTCGACATCGCTTTACCGGATCCCCGGATTCCAGCCGTCACCGTCGGATCGACCCGATGGCTGCACCTTCCATCCCCGATGTGATGTTGCGAAGCCCGGGCTGTGCGACGTGGATGCACCCCTTCTCATCGAGGTTGGAGCCGGACACATTGCCCGGTGTCATCTCGCCGTTCGCCATCACCCCCGACCCGACGGGAGTGATCAGTGAGTGCGTTGCTCGAGGTGCGTGACCTTGTCAAGGAGTATCCGGTCAGGAGGGGTCTGCTGCGGCGGGAGATCGGATCAGTGAAGGCAGTCAATGGTGTGTCGCTCACCCTTGAGCGTGGGCGAACACTCGGGCTCGTTGGCGAGACTGGCTGTGGCAAGTCGACCGTGGGCCGCTGCCTAGTGCGCCTCGTGGAACCGACGTCGGGAGCCGTGTACCTCGATGGTGAAAACCTCACGGAGATGTCCGGACGGGATCTGCGGGCTGCACGCCGTCGGATCCAGCTGGTGTTCCAGGACCCATATGCATCACTCGACCCTCGTCAGTCGGTCGGCGCGATTATCGCCGAGCCACTGCACCTCCACCATCTGGAGCGAGGAAATGAGCAGGCGCGAATTGCGAATCTGCTCGACCTCGTCGGCCTCAGCCAATCGGTCCGTGACCAGTACCCGCATGAACTCTCCGGGGGCCAGCGCCAGCGGGTCGGCATCGCTCGCGCCCTTGCTCTGGAACCCGAGGTGATTGTTCTTGATGAACCGGTGAGCGCCCTTGATGTGAGCATCCAAGCTGGTGTCCTAAACCTCCTCGAGGAGTTGCAGCAGCGTCTTGATCTCGCCTACCTGTTCATTTCCCACGATCTGTCCGTGGTCCGGCACGTCAGCCACGAGGTTGCGGTGATGTATCTGGGTCGAATTGTCGAGCGGGTGGATGCCGACAGGCTCTACTCATCTCCCAAGCACCCGTATACGAAGGCCATGCTCTCGGCCGTTCCCGTCCCCGACCCGAGAATCGAGCGATCCAGACAGCGAATTGTGCTGGAAGGTGACCTCCCCTCTCCCTTGGATCTACCGGGAGGGTGTGCCTTCAGAAGCCGCTGCTGGAAACAGACCGACAGGTGCGCGATTGGTCCCAGCCTGATCGATGAACAGGGTCATGCAGTGGCGTGTCACCACCCTGAGCTCGAATGACCGGGAGGAAAACACATGGATGATTCCGGCTCCCCATCGCGTCTGCGCTCGCCGTATCAGGTCGTCGTTCGCGCCGTCAGAGGGCCCGCAGATCTGGCTGTTGTGATCGAGCAGGGAACCGAGGGCCTGTCACTTGGCATCTGGCATGGCGGGACGCGAGCACTGGAGCACGTGCCATTTCCAAGTGTCAGCTACGCAACGACCCTGACACCGAACGGACGCTACCTCCTAGATCTGGACGACCCGACGGGATCCGAGCTCGGCCACTTCCACGCGTTCCCCATCGAAGGAGGGCAGGCTCGTGACCTCACGCCTGGTCGGGGTGCCTACACCATCAGGGGGATCGACTGCGCGATCGAGGGCAGCCAGATCCTCGTCACTGGCGCGGATGAATCCGGATTCTTCGCCCTTCTCACTGATGTCGAGGATCCAGCGAGCGCCAGAGTGCTGTTTCAGTCGCCGAATGAAGCGTGGTCTGGGCTACTGTCCGCTGACACGTCACTCGTGGCGCTCGAGACAACCGACCATAATCCGGGAACGCGACGCTTCGCGGTCACGGTGCTGGAGACCGCGTCCGGTGAGGTCATCTGCACCCTGTCTGATGGCGTCCACGCCCCGGTTCGCCCGGTGCGATTCGCGCAGCAATCTGGTGACAGCCGCCTGCTCGCCTACACCGAGGTCTCTGGATTCGCCCGGCCGTTGATTTGGGATCCACTCAGTGGAAGACGCCTCGACGTCACCCTTCCCGATCTGCAAGGTGAGGTCATCCCGTTGGACTGGCATTCGCCGACGGGCCGACTGCTGCTGGTGCACGTCGACGAAGGCGTCCATCGGTTGCTCGAACACGATCTCGAGTCAGGGGTGACGACGCCATTGGAGCATCCATCGGGCTCCTACTTCGAGCCTGATGTGGGCTCGGAGTTCCCGGTGATATGGGCGTCCTACTACGCCCACGGCGGCGCACGTCGCCTCGTGCACGGGTCGTGGGATTCGCCGCTGCGCATCCTGGAATCACGCGGGTCAGAGCCATCGACCGAGGTGATGGCACCGGCCGTCATTCCTGAGGCGGCAGTCTTTACCTCGCACATGCTCACGAGCAGCGACGGGACACGGGTCCAACTGTGGGTAGGACTTCCGAGCGATCCGGCTGCTCGCCGCGGAACGATCCTGGAGGTGCACGGCGGCCCGAACCTCGTAACGGTCGATCGCTACGACGCGCTTGCGCAGGCGTGGATTGATGCTGGCTGGGTGTACGCCTCGCTGAATTATAGGGGGAGCGTCACCTTCGGTCGTGAACTACGGGAGAAGTACTGGCGTCGAGTCGGTGAAGGCGAGATGCTGGATATCGCTGCGGCAGCTGACTGGCTCGAAGGTAACGATCTCGCGGCACCGAGTTCGTTGTTCATCACGGGTCCTTCGTATGGCGGATTCCTCACCCTCATGGCGCTGGGCAGGCTCCCGGGTCGCTTCGCCGGCGGGTTGGCGCACGTCGCACAGGCGGACTGGATCGCCGCATATCCGCAGATGAACGCCGCACTGCAGGCAGCGTGGCGAGGCTTCATCGGTTCGAATCCGGACGAACACCCGCAAGCGTGGGTTCGAGCATCGCCGATCTCCTACGTGGAGCAGGTGCGCGCCCCAGCCTGGTTGAACCAAGGTGCCTACGACACACGAACCCCGCCTGAGCAGGCCAAGCGCTACGCCAAGGCTCTGCGCGATAGCGGCGGCGATGTGCTCCTTGACTGGTTTGCCGGCGGACACATGCCGGGGGGACTCGCAGCCATGGCCCACGACTTCGAGCGCATGACCGAATTGACATCGCGAGCTCTCCGGGGCGACCGATGGGACACCCTCGACAGGGCGCCGAGGGCAACAGATCGCTGACTTTGCTGGATGTCTCTAAACCAGTGGCCGTGCAGCCCGGCTGCTGTTGGCTTCTATCCCGAGACTGGCCCAATCATGAAGTTTGCGAGCTCCTGCTCGGGCTTGCGCTGACCACCGTGCTGGGCTGTGAACGCGTCACTGGCGTCGGTCCCACACATGCCAAGGATGACGCCTTGGCCCCCGGGATGCGCGGCGATCCATGAGGTGAGGTCGTACGCGTTGCCGTTGACCACCGACCAGCAGTCGGTGGGCGAGTTGTGCTGGGCAACCTCGGCCATGGTGACACTGCCGTCGCTGGTCGTGGTGGTGGCCGCCGATGCATCGCTCAATGACGACGTGGCCGGCTGTCCTGTCGCGAGGGTGCGTCCCCACACGGCCTCAGCGCCCGTGTGTCCGACGAGGACCGTCATGACAATGGTTGCCATTGCGAGCAGCACACCAACAATGGCCGCGAGTGTCGTGAGGAGTGATCGGCCCTCAGCGCTACGAAAACGCGTGAGCCCCACCCAGATCGCCGCGACCACGAGGAGGACGGCCGCAAGGTAGACGAGGATCGATCCCCAGTCCGCATGCTGCTGGGGCTGGCCGACGAGTCCGGACAGGGCTTGACCGGACTGCTTCGCGAGGACGGAGCCGACCGCCCCGATCGCCAGACCGGCGAGGGCGATGAGGTCAAATGGTCGACGCCACTTCTTGACAAGCACGACAAAGATGAACAGCAGCGCGGCAAGGGGCAGGACAACGACCACGAGATGGACGACGAGGGGGTGTAGGGGAAGACCCGCGAACGACTCGAACGCCCCCTCCGTGAGCAGCGTTGATGCTGAAATGAAAGTCACGCTGGTGATCTCCATAGCTCTCGTGCCGACAGGGCCACTCCCGGACGGCTAACGGGATTCCCGGTTAGGCATCGACGAACTTCTTGCCTGCCTGACGCTGGCCGACCAAGACAGCGATGAGGTAGAGGCCGGCCGCAACTGCGATGAGCCACTGGTAGCCGAGGATGAGGGAGAGGTACTCAAGGCACCCTCCGACCATAGCTCCGAACAGGTTGGCCGCGAAGGCAGCGGTTGGGTTTGCAGCGTTCTTGAAGCGTGAGGTGAAGAGGAGGTTCGCGAAGAACACCGGCGCAAAGGCAATCGCGACCGCGAAGAGCAGTCGAAGCGGTACAGCGAGGCCAAGGAGTGTCTCGTTCGGGATGAGGAACGCGACGAGGAGTGACGCGAAGAGGGCGGTGATGATGAAGGGTCTGGGAATCGGCCCACGGGCGCGCTGGGTCACCTCAATCGCGAGGAGCACAGCCACGAGGACGCCGGTGAAGACCAGCGCGTTGACGAGCCAGGTCGTGCCGAACAGCAGCGCGAAGGTGGTAATCGATCGTGTCTCAAGAAGGAGGAATGCCGCGCCCATGAAGAACAGGTCGCCGTAGCCGCGCATCGACTTGAAGGGGCCCCCGAAGACTCGGATACCGATGAGCGACACGGCGAGGATGAGTGCGATGACGATGAGATAGATCGGCGGAATCGTCTGCGTCTTGAGATACAGGAACGGACGGTCATCAACCGTGGGACCCGGTATCTCTTGCGCTGCAGCGGCTATCGCGACTCGGTCCCAAGTGGCGCCTGGCGCGCACACTGCGTTGTCGGCATTCTTTCCGATGGTGATCGCGGCAAGTGATTGCACGGCGGTGAAGGTGTCGAGGCAGGGTGCATGGCCGAAGACTTCGTCAAGGGTGCCGGCGAGTCGGTTGATGAGCCATGGCTCGCGGTAGTAGTTGTACATCGCGAACACGCCGTCATCCGTGAGGTGATCACGCGCAGCAGTGATGGACTCCTCGGTGAACAGGTACGACTCGAGGCGCAACTGGCTCGCCCCGGAGACAAGGGTGAGGGAGTCGGGGAGGGCGAAGAGGATGAGGTCGTACTTGTCGTCGTTGCCAGACAGGAAGGCGCGTCCATCATTGATATGGACCGAGACGCGCGGATCGTCATAGGGCCTATTGGGATTGACCTGACTGCCGATCTGCTGGATCCGCGGGTCGATCTCGACGGCGTCGACATGCTTGGCGCCGCGGGCGAGGGCCAGGGCGACATCCGTTCCGGTGCCGGCGCCGACGACGAGGACGTTGCCCAGGGGGTTGTCGATCGCGCGCTCGTAGGGTCGGCCGTAGACGGGCTCGGCCTTGAGTCGCTGTTCGACATCCATGACGTTTTGGTGAGGAATGCCATTCACCTGAATATTAGTGAACTCATTGATGGTGCCGGCATTTTGGAGCTGGGTTTGGACCTTGTAGTACGGGGACCATGAGATGCCCGCCATGAGTGATTCGACGACGAGGGTGCCGATGATGAGAACCATGGCAATGCGTGACACCCACGGCAGGCCTGGTCCGTAGAGGAGCCATAGTGCGATGAGAGTGATGATCGGCCAGACCCACGACGGCGCCCGCAGGAAGGCAATAAGGGTGAACGAAAGGGTGCCGAGAATCGAGCCGATGATGTCCCACCGGTAGGCGTCGAGGGCCTTGAACTCACGGAAGGCGCGGCCGGTGATCTCTCCGAAGCCGGTCATCGTGATGGCGATGACAATGAACACGAGGGGAAGCGAGACCCAGGTGGGCAGCCCGGTCGGCCGGACCTCGGTGAAGAAGATGAGATCGGTCGACGATCCCTCGATGCGGGCCGGGAAGGCCATGATGAAGGCGACGAGCAGGACGAGGCCGAGGGGGACATAGCGGCCGAGGTCGTTCGATGTGCGGGAGCGCAGGAAACCCAGGCCGATGCCGAGGAAACTCGCGAGGAGGATGAGGTTTGAGAAGTACGACAGGTGGACGAGGTTGGCGCCCGACCAGCGGATAAGTGCGAGTTGGACGAAGAGCATAAGAGCGCTCGCCACGATGAGACGGGCGCGACCGGCAAGAACTGTCTGGCCGCGCAGCAAGGATGTGGTACTCACCGCGTAAGGCTAGTGCCTGCCGGCTTTTGGGACGGAATTGCCCTTCCCGCTTGGCCGCAGGTCCAATTGGGTCGCGCTCAACGGTGGGATGGTGCAACATCGTGAGCAACCGGTTGAGTAGTGAGGAGTGGCACGATGCGTGCGCAGATTGAGATGAGCGATGGAGTGCGATTGTCCGTCACCCTGTTTCTGCCCGACGCACAGCCAGCCCCCTGCATCATCGAGGCACTCCCGTACCGCAAGGACGATATGACAGCGGGCTGGCGGCCGGAGTACGCCCGCTTCGCTGATGAGTTTGGCTTCGCCGTCGCGAGGGTCGATGTTCGAGGGACCGGTTCGAGTGGTGGCCTCGCGACCGATGAATACCCGCAGGTTGAGCAGCGTGATCTTGCAGAGGTGATCGCCTGGCTGGCCGCGCAGCCTTGGTGCACGGGCAGCATTGGCATGTTCGGAACCTCCTACGGCGGGTTCAACTCCTTCCAACTCGCATGTGAACGGCCAGCGCACCTCAAGGCGATCATTCCCATTTACGCCACCGACGACCGCTTCACCGATGACGTCCACCAGATGGGTGGGGCACGCAAGTGGCTCGACCTCGTCGACTACTGCCATTACATGGCGCCCATGAATCTCCTGCCACCCGTGCCGGAGATCTGGGGCGACACCTGGCGGGAGGAGTGGCTGCGTCGCATCGAGCATCATGAGCCGTGGCTCCTCACCTGGCTCGCGCACCCGCACGACGACGAGTACTGGCGCCACGGATCGGTGCGTCCCGACTACGACCGCATCGACATCCCGACGATGATCATCGCGGGCTGGGCTGACGGCTACCGAAACACGTCCTTTAGAACGGTCGCCGCTATCAATGCACCAACACGACTGCTGGCCGGTCCCTGGGCGCACGCCGCTCCATCGTCGAGCGCCCCCGGACCGCGAATCGACCACGTCGCCGAGATGGCGGCCTTCTTTGACGAGCACTTGCGCGGAGGTGAGTCGTCCTGGGCGCTGCCCCACACCTGGTTTTGCCGCTTCTCCCACGCACCTGATCCGGTCCTCGACGCTGTGCCGGGCGTCTGGCGATCAGACACTTGGCCCTCGACTCGCTCACATGTTCGCGAGATCACCCTGCCCGATCAGCCCGCGTACACCGTGCGCCCTGACGTGGGCACGGCCGCGTGGATCTCCTGCGCCGGACACCTGCCCTACGGTCAGCCAGATGACCAGCGCTTCGATGATGCTGCGTCGATCACCTGGGACATCCCGATCGAATCGCCGCTCGAGATTGCCGGGAACGCACACCTTCGCGCTCATGTCACGGCGACCTGTCCTCACCCCATCATTGCTGTTCGTCTGTGCGACGTGGCGCCCGACGGAACGTCGACCCTCGTCACGCGCGGCACTCTCCTCATCGGCCCAGACGGTGATGTCGACGTTGAACTCGAGGCGACCGCCTGGCAATGGCAGGCCGGACGAACCCTTCGGGTGAGCATTTCTGGGTCAGACTGGCCGAATGTGGTGGCTCCGGCCGGCCCTGGCACTCTCACGCTGCATGGAACTGCGCTCACGCTGCCGATCTACGACCCTGATCCGAGCTTGCCTGTACCCGTGTTTGCACCGGGCGACCCGGGGTCCAGTGAAAGCACCGAAGGCATCACGTGGAGCATCGAACGTGATGTCGCGCGCCACATCACCCGCTGCTCGGTCGGCTCCGAGTCGACCTACGACACCCCCTACGGATCCGCGAGTGAGCGTTATGCAGGCGAGGTGAGCGTGGATACCCGCACCTTCGAGCAGCACGCGCACTCCGAGGTCGAATTCATCCTGCGGTTTCCTGAGGTGATCGCCACTGCCCATTCCATCATGGACATCGTCGCAGTTGGCCCAACGTACGACGTGACGATCACCATCACCGTCCGCGAGGGGGATGAAATCGTGACGCAGCAGTTGTGGCAACGATCATTCCCCCGGGGCTAGCGGCATACTTTTCCGATGGAAGCCGCTCTCCCTAGGGAGCATTACACCGATCCGGAGTACTTCACCCGCGAGCGTGAGATGCTCCGTCGGCAGTGGACATGCATTGCGCGGCTTACCGATCTCGGCCTCACCGGGGCAGGCAGAGTTGCCGTCGTCGACTTCTACGGCGAGTCGATCATCGTCACCCATGACGGCACGTTGCGTGCCCACGCGAATGTGTGTCGCCATCGCGGGTCTCAATTGCTTCCGGCGGACTGCGCGCCCTGTGACATGAAGGTACTTCGGTGCTCGTACCACTCTTGGACCTATGCCCTCGATGGTTCGCTCCTGCATGCCCCGCATGCGGAGGGCATCGAACCAGCCGACTTCGCCCTCACCTCCCTGGCAGTTGATGATTGGGGTGGGTGGCTGTGGCTCGCGGAAGAGCCAGCCGAGAGCCTCCTGGCCCAACTCGGTGAAGTCCCTGATCGGGTCCGGCGATACCCGCTGGCAGATCTCGTCCTCGGTGTCCGCTTCACCTACGACGTCCGGGCCAACTGGAAGGTCATCGCCGAGAACTACAACGAGTGCTACCACTGCGGCCCCGTGCACCCGGAGCTCTGCCGACTCGTGCCGGCCTTTGCTGGCGGCGGCAGCGACATCCCCTGGGACGATGGAGTACCCCATCGTGACGGCGCCTGGACCTTCACGATGACCGGCACGAGTGGCCGCGCACCATTCCCTGATCTTGATGAGCACGAGCGGGTCAGGCACAAGGGTGAACTGATCTACCCCAATCTCATGCTGAGCCTCGCGGCCGAGCATGCCGCCGCCTTCGTCCTCACTCCGGTATCGATCGATCGCACCATCGTCACCTGCGACCTCCTCTTCGCACCCAGTGAACGGGAGAAGTCGACCTTCGATCCCTCCGACGCCGGTGAATTCTGGGACCTCGTCAATCGTCAGGACTGGGGCGTGTGCGAGTCGGTTCAGCGCGGGATGACCTCACGGTACTTCCGTGGCGGCTGGTACGCGCCTATGGAGGACACCTCCCTGGACATCAGGCGCTGGTTGCTGGCCAGGCTGGAATGACGAGCCCGCGAGTCTTCACAAATTGAATTCATGAGGGCTCGCACCCTGATACGTTCGCGATTTAACTCATCGCAGGGAGAGTCAATGTCGAGATTCCGGTTGCTTGGCGCCGCAGTGATCTGCGCAGTCATGAGCGTTCCCATGGTGGCGGCGCCAACGGCACTGGCCGAGGAGCCGGTGGTCCTTACCATCGGGGTCGGAGAGGATCTCGACTCAGCCAACCCGTTCACCGGGCTCTCCTCCCTCGCCTATGAGGCATTCACCCTCCAGTATCCGACCTTGACGCAGTACGCGGCCGATGACTTCTCGATCGTTCCCGGCCTCGCTGAATCATGGGAGGAGTCGCCTGACAAAAAGTCTTGGACCTACCGACTTCGTCCGGGGATGAAGTGGAGCGACGGTGTTCCGATCACCGCAGAGGACGTCGCGTACACGTTCAATCGGATCATCGACGGCAAGTACGAGCGGACGAACTACGGCTCCTATGTCGCCAACATGGTGCGCGCAAAGGCGGTGGACGACCTCACGGTGAAGGTCGATATCGCCAAGCCCAGCCCGGTCATGGACCACCTCTTCGTGTTCATTCTTCCCAAGCACGTCTGGGAATCCATTGACGGCAAGGAGGTGCGCAAATACAAGAACGTCGGCACCCCTGAGTCGCCGACGGTTGGCTCAGGCCCGTACGTGATGGTCGAGCGGCGCGCGGGGCAGTTCACCAGGTTCAAGGCCAACCCCAACTGGTACGGCGGCGAGCGACCCGTCGATGAGGTCATCTTCAAGGTCTACAACAATCCGGACGCCCTCGGGCAGGCACTCAAGTCTGGCGAGATCGATCTCGCCCACGGCCTCGACCTCGGCGTGTACGAGTCCTTGCAGGGGATCCCCGAAATTACGACGGTCGCGTCCACCCCTGCGAGTTTCAGTGAGGTCGCGTTCAACACCGGTGCGGCACTTGAGGACGGCACACCCATTGGTGACGGAAACCCCCTGCTCAAGGACAAGGCCCTGCGCCAGGCCCTCAGTTGGGCGATCGATCGGAAGGCCATTGTTGACAGGGTGCTCGGTGGCGAGGGTCTGCCCGGAAGCACGGTTATCCCTCCGCTCTATCCCCAGTGGCATCTGGACCCGGCCAACCCCTACACGTATGACCCGGCGAAGGCCGCTCAACTCCTTGATGCGGCTGGATACCCGGTGGGTGCTGACGGTGTGCGCGCCGATGCGAAGGGCAACCGGTTGAGCTTCCGTCTCCTCTACCGCACCGAGGCCGAGGGTGCGAGCTCGCAAAAGTCCGCAGAGTTCGTGCAGTCCTACCTCAAGGATGTCGGCGTCGAGGTGGAACTCAAGGGCGTCACAGAGGATGCCATGTACGAGTTCGTCGGACAGGGTAATTTCGACATGTTCGAGTGGGGCTGGGGGGTCGAGCCTGACCCGAACTACATGCTTTCCACCTTTACCTGCGGCAGTAGGTCGTATGAGGAGGACGGCACGATCTACGCGAACCTGTCGGATTCCTTCTACTGCAACCCTGAGTACGACAAACTCTTCACCGAGCAGTCACAGGAGACGGATTTCACCAAGCGGCAAGAGATCGTCAAGCGCATGCAGCAGATGCTCTACGACGACGCCGTCTACATGGTCACGTACTACGCCAATGGCCTTGAGGCCTATCGAAATGACCGCTTCACCGGGTGGGTCCAGCAGCCGAAGGGCAACGGCACCCTCATCTACCAGTGGGGAACGTGGTCCTACTTCGACGTCGAGCCAGTCACTGCGGCGAGCGTCGAGGCTGACGCAGGTGCGAGTGCCGCCCCCAGTGCGGCGGCGAACGGTACCGATGCCGCTGCCCCGCAGGAGTCGGCATCAGGCGGAGTCAGCACCTGGGTGATCGTCGGATTGCTCCTCGCCGTCATCATCATCCTGATCCTCATCATCGTGTTCGTGCGCGGAAATCGGCGGGCGTCGAGCGCGGACCGCGAGTAGCCGATGGGGAGTTTTGTCGACGGTCAGGACGCACGGATTCACTACAAGCAGGTCGGAGAAGGTCCCGACATCGTCTGGGTGTCGGGTGCCGGTGGGACGATCGGCTCGTGGGATGCGTACCAGGTGCCCTTCTTCGACTCGGAATTTCGCAACACCACGTTCGATTGCCGTGGGGTTGGTCAGACCACATCCGATCGACCGATGCCGTGGACGGTGGAGGATTTTGCCCAGGATGTCGTTGATCTGATCGAGGCCGCATGCTCTCCGCCGGTGGCGATCATCGGACTGTCCTTCGGTGGTGGCATCGTGCAGCAGGTCGCCATTGATCGGCCAGATCTCATCGCCTGCGTGATCACGATGGGCACGGGCGCGGTGAGCCGCGGTTGGACCTGGGACTATCAGATGGCGGAGATCGAATGGCGCCGCGCAGGCAACCGACTAGACGGGATGATGGCGGTCATCCACTACGCCGCCATGTACTACCCGGCGCGTGTCCTCGGCGATCCGGTGCTCTGGCCGAAACTGCGCGATGAGCTCCTCGAGTACTACGAAACCGATACTGCGGAGGATTCACTCATCGCGCAGTGGGAGCCCTGCGTGCTCTTCGACCAGCGCGAGCAGTTGAAAACATGCACTGTGCCAATGCATGTCATTGCATTCGATCAGGACGTCCAGGCCGTGCCACAAGATGGTGAGGAGGTCGCGGCACTCACACCGGGCGCCGAATTCCACCTATTCGAGGGCATGGGGCACTGCTCGATCTATGGTCACACGCAGGACATCCTCAACCCGTTCATCAAGGGCTTGGTTCAGCGCTACCTCTAGGGAAGCGATGATTTTCTCATTCGTGTGAGTGGTGTTTTGCCGGGCGTGTGGGGTTCGTTTCTGGGAAAATTCGTCATGCCCAGCGACCAGATCAGTTTCACGGATGTCGAGTATTCGAAGCGCCGGCTACCAGGGAGTCAGCAAGCGCCCTGACGTCGCCGACGACCCGACGCCATCACCATGGAGACCAAAACAGCGCCTCGTCAACTCATCAGGCGTGCCCGGAGGCACCCTGCATGGGAAACAGGCTGATGATCGGTGGTTCCCTAGCCGACTAGGGCTCAGGCCCCGCCCCGCTACACGCCTACGAGTGGCTCACTCTGGCTGGGACTGAAGGGACAACCTTGCTGCGAAATGTAACCAAATGTAACTGGAGTGTGGTTACATTTGGCACGTGCCTGCTTTCGACATCGAATCCGTGCTTGCTGACCTCCGAAGGCAAGACGGCGACACCGCCCGTCTCGAGGTGAAGTCAGCGCGAGGCGGCTTGCCAAGCACCGTAGGTGAATCCCTATGCGCGCTCGCAAACCATCCCGGTGGCGGATTGCTTCTACTCGGCCTCGACGAGCAAGCAGGATTTGCCCCGGTCGGTCTTACCGGCCTTCAGACGCTCAAGCAAGGGATTGCCAGCAAGGCAAGATCCTGTATCCCTCCGGTGAGCATTGAGATCACCCAGCACGAACTTCAAGGCCATGCGGTAGTCGCCGTCAAGATCACTGAATGCGATTCTTCCGCCAAGCCGTGCCGCTTCGGGGGGAGAGGTTGGCTACGCGCGTGGGACGGCGACTACTCCATGTCGCGTGAGGAAGAGCAGGCCTTCCTCCGCCTCCGCGATGCGCCGCGTGCCGACAAAGAGCCCGTTGTCGGCACCAACCGAGCCGACCTCGATCCAGATCTAGTCGCGCTTTGGTTGACCACGGCCCGTGAAATGGATCCGTTGGGCCTCGGCAAATTCTCCGACGACGACGAATGCCTGATGCGGGGCGGCGTCCTGTCCCCGCAGGGTGAAGTTACGAAAGCGGGTCTGCTGGCTCTCGGGGTCCATCCCCAGCAGTACTTCCCCAGATACGTCGTCAACCTCGCAGCTAGCGGTGAAGGTGCATCACGGGCCAAAGAGCTAGCCACGGTCAGCGGCCCCGTTCCCGTGATGCTCGAAGGTGCGCTCGCTTGGGCGCGGAAGGTGATGAAGCGTCAGGCGATGCAGCGAGACGACGGCAGTCTTCACGACGAATGGGAGTACCCGCCCGACGCGTTGCGCGAACTCTTCGCCAACGCGCTCGTGCACCGTGACTTGGACAGTTGGAGCGAGGGGTCGGCAATCGAAGTGCGGCTGCTGCCGGACAAGTTGGTAGTGACGAATCCGGGTGGTTTGTACGGCATCACGGTCGACCGACTGGGCAAAGCAATGCAGACCTCGGCACGCAACGGGGCACTCATCGAAATCTGCCGCTACACCCGGGCGGACACTGGAGCTAGGGTCGTGGAGACGCTAGCATCTGGAATCCCGAGAGTCCTCGAGAGTCTGGACGCTGCCGGACTCCCACCACCGCTTTTCGACGACCGCGTCGTCGCCTTCACTGTTGTGTTGCGGCAACGGTCAGCCGCGTCCCCAGCCTCGTTGACCTCAACCCAAACCCGCCTGCTGGCCGAGCTCGCCACGGGCCCTCTGATGGTCAAGGAACTCGAGGCACGGACGGGTATGAAGGCCCCAGCGATTCGGAAGGCACTTCGAGGCCTCCACGACCGTGTGGACGTCGATGGTGGGAAGGGCCGGCCAACGACCTACTCGATCCGCGAGGACTGACCTAGACTTGCCTCTGTGGTTGAGCGAAACCTCCAAGACCTGCTCAGCAAGCGCTAATTTTCTCGTTCGCTTGAGTAGCGTTTTGCCGGGCGTGTGGGGGTCGTTTGTGGAAAACAGGCTGATGATCAGCGCTTCCCTAGCCCCTCATCCGTGATCCGGTCGGATCGTAGGCGGGCACGCTGAGAATTCGAGCCGGCTGTCGATCACCGATCACGGAGACCTCGACGTCGGCGCCGCTGGTGATGACGTCGGTATCGACGAGCGCGAGGGCGAGGCTGGTCCCGACGTGGTGTCCGTAGGCGCCGGACGTCACGAGCCCGACGACACGGTCGCCGCGCCAGACGGGCTCATCGCCGATGGCATCGGAGGCTGAGTCGCCGAGATCAAGGGTCACGAGTTGCCGGGCGGCGCCCCGGTCGCGCTCGGCGAGGGCAGCCTCTCGGCCGATGAAGTCGCCCTTGTCCCACGCGATAAAGCGATCTAGCCCGGTCTCGCCGGGGGTGTATGCCTGGGTGAACTCAGCTGACCAGATGCCAAAGGCCTTCTCGATGCGCAGGCTGTCGATGGCTCGGTCACCGACCGGCGTCACTCCGAGCGCTGCGAGACGGCGCCACAGTGCTGCCTGATGATCGGCGGGCACCGTGATCTCGTATCCGAGTTCGCCGGCGAGTGACATGCGCGAGATGAGCATGTCGTCGAGCATGACGGCGTCCATGAAACGCATCTGGGAGATATCGAACTCAGTGAGCGCCGAGACAACCTCACGTGAACGAGGACCGGAAACGGCGAAGCCGAGCCAGGCGTCGGAGAGGTTTTCGATCTCGACCCCGTCGATCAGTTGCTCGGTGAACCACCGAAGATGCCACTCCTGGAGGTAGTACGAGCCGATGACCCACAAGCGATCCTCGGCAAGTCGGGTGACGGAGAGGTCGCCCATGAGGGTGCCCTTGGGATGCAGCATCGGGGTGAGCCCCATGCGGCCGACGGCGGGAATGCGGCCCGCGAGGAGTCGGTCGAGCCACGCGGCCGCGTTTGGGCCGGTGACCTGGTAGCGCGAGTAGACGCCTGTTTCGTAGGCGCCGACATCGGTTCGAACGGCAGCCACCTCGCGCGCGATATGGGGAAAGGCGTTGTCGCGCTGCAACGATGGCACATGCTCGAAGTCGAGGGGCGCGAAGAACTG
>CAMDKQ010000034.1 GCA_945901095.1 Bifidobacterium breve | reverse complement strand
AACAGGATATGAGGCACCACATGCCCAACAATGTCATCGCAGGACCCGCAGTGGCTGCACCAGTAGACCGAATGATCCTAAGAGTTGATTTCGTCCGACACGGCGGGGGCGGAACCGGTGACGCGATGCCGTTGGGACATGGCGTTCATTACCATCCCTCTCAGTGTTTCGAGGGCAGTTTCGACGAGTGAACTTTAGCGAAATCGTGGCCGCTCATCGCTGGCCGACCGCGGCACGATGGGACCCGCTATTTTGAGAGCCCCTCAACTCATGGCGCAGAGAATCAGAACTTGAGGGCAAGTCAAGCGGTCTCACCTTCCCGCAATCCATGGTTCTTCCGGGTTTTGCCGCGTGGTGTTGGGTCGGGGGCTCGGCGGCGGGTCAGGTGGTTCTGAGGTGTTTTGGGCACGCTTGCGCCGTGCCGTCACCCCATGAGGGCGACGGCACGGGCCTTCATCCCGGCTACCACTGGTTGCCCTTCAACGACAGAGCATGTCAGGGTCGCGCGTACTGGATGCGTTCTTCACTGGCGACGGTTCGGCGATGATCGTCGCGTCGACGATGATGCCGCCGCGCATGATCCAGCCCTGGTCCTCGAAGATCTCCCCCTGGGACTCAAGCAGTGCCGGAAGTGCAGCAGCGTGGCGGCGTCGGGGATCTGCCCGACCGTCAAGTCTGGTCCCAGGAACCGGCGCATCGCATACGACACGTCGATCGCGTCCTCGACGCTCACATCCGACAGCGAGAATCACGCCTGCAGCAGGTACATCCGCAGCATTGTCTCGAGCGCCTTCGGCTTCGTGCCCCGCTGGCCGGGGTAGGTGAACGGCTCGATCATCTCGACCCACCGCACCCACGTGATCGTCGCATCCATCGTGTCCAGGAACTGCTCACGGAGGGCACCCGCTAGCGATTCGCGTACTCAACAACGGTGAAGCCGGTTTGGTCGCTGGGCATGACGAATTCTCCCAGGAACAGCCGCCACACCCCCGGCAAAACACCACTCACACGAACGAGAAAATCAACGCTTCCCTAGATCACTTGAAGTAGTTGGCGCCATAGCACCTGCGAAAAGTGCCGAACGTCAGACTCAAGGGACCAGAAGCAAAAAGGGCGTACTAAGAATCATTGCCCTCGAAACAATTGCAATGCGTGAAGAACGCCCATGGGCCACCGAATGACGGTGTGGCCGCGGAGACGTGCCCAGCAGAGATCTGGCGAACGGAGGCGATTCCGAGGTGCAACCTGTCCACCGGTGCTACAACTGTTGGCGATGCGATGTCGGCACTTGGCATCAATATCCTCCGTGTCATGTTGGTATTGAGAGAGCGAGTGCTCTTAATGATGATCATAGCCACCGAATCACGCATACGCGGCGGTAACTACCGAACCCTGCGCGAGGTTGTGTAGACCTTGAGGTGTCCATCGTAAGAACTTGTCATGAATGGACTTGTATCCGGAGGGTAACGCGAACGTCGCACGTCACTAATACCTGAAGCTCACCCCCAAACTGTCTCAGCAGGGTTGACAACTTCCGTGGTGAGTCGAGCGAGCTAGGTGAGACCCGGGGGGGGGGATGAGAGGGGATAGGAGAATAAGCGCTTCCCTAGACGCCAGCGATGTTGCATGGTTGACTCATGGGGGTTAGTCCAATTTGGGCGGATACCAACGTGCAACACAACAGGATACGAGGCACCACATGCCAAACAATGTCATCGCAGGACCCGCAGTGGCTGCACCAGTAGATCGAATGGTCCTAAGAGTTGACTTCGTTCGACCAGGCGGGGGCGGAACCGGTGACGCGATGCCCTTGTACAACCCCATTGGCTCAACTTGCAATAATCGTTCGTGCTTCGAGGGCAGTTACGACGAGTGAACTCTGGTGAAATCGTGGGCGCTCGTCGCTGGCCGACCGCGGCACGATGGGGTCTGTTATTTTGATTGCCCTTAGACTCATGTCGCAGACAGTCAAAACTTGAGTGCAAGTCAAGTGGCGTCACCTGCCCGCAATGCATGGTTATTACGGGTTTTGCCGCGTGGTGTTGGGTGGGACCGGGGGTTCGGTGGTTGCGAGTGCTGGTGGCACAGAGCCGCGTAGCATGTTTCAATGTTGCGCATCAACCCGCCACCGATTTCCGGCCCAATCTGTGGATTCAGGCGAAGGTGGAGTGTCTAAATGAGTGGTCAAACGCCCCCTAATGATCACGATCGGCGCAAGTCGGATGTGCTAGAGGCCATCTTTGAGGCGGTCGAACACGTCCCTGATTCTGAGAGCGAATCTGCCACCTTCGAGGCGAGGGGTCTGGAGCAGATCGATGTTTCTGCCCAGGTCGATCAGGCACTTCCCTTGATCTCGAGGAATACCTGGGTGGCTTTGGTTGGTGTTGCCCTCGTGATCGTGGCAGGCCTGGTTTATTCGGCCGGGGTGGTGCAGGTCTCTGCGGTGAACGCGGAGGGACGAGCAGTTGCCGCCCCGGGCATAGTGGTGGCCGTCAGTCCAAGCGACGTCGTGATGACCGAGATCTTGATTGCAGGTGGCGACCCCGTGACCCGGGGGCAGTTGCTGGCTACCGGAACCAATGCACAGGGCAACGCGATTGAGGTGCTTGCTCCGGTATCGGGCTCGGTCTGGCAGCAGTTGGCCTTTGTCGGGCAGACACTCTCAACGGGTGCGCCGGTCGCGTCGATTCTGCCCGTCGGCAGCGATCAGGCGGCCCTGGTTGCGGTGCCGGAGAGCTTGGCGGCGGAGGTGAGAGTCGGCCTTCCCGTTGACTCCTCGGTGGGCACCGGCACGGTTACCTCCGTGAACTCGCACCCCATCCCGGCCGCGCTGGCCAGTGCGCTACTGGGAATAACGCTCCCAGCAACTGAGCCGATGGTCCTCATCAACGTGGTGCTGGATGCACCAGTTGAACGTGGCTCTAATGTCAACGCTCGCATCATCGTTTCCGAGCAGACTCTCCTCAGCCAGTTCGTGAGGCTGCGTTGACAGCCCCCGCAGATGCCGGGGCTACCGAGGATCCAATTCATCGATCGGTAACGGATCATCGACAAGAATCTCGCGCCAAAACCCCAGACATCGCGCAAAATGACGAATGCGAGTGCGCTGCAGCAAGCCTAGGAATGATCCTTGGCTTCCACGGATGCTTCGTGCCTATTGACAAACTTCGAGTCAGTTGCCAAGTATCTCCGGACGGTGCACGCGAGGAGAACCTCACGGTCGGTGCTGCCGTCTATGGCCTAGCGGTGAGAGTCTCTCGATGTGATGCCGAGGCGATATCGAGCATGGTCTTCCCACTCGTCGTCGAGTGGGCATCGCACCAATACCTAGTTGTCGAGGGCTGGGGTCCAGCCGGTTGGTACTTGAACGACCCAGCGTCGGGCCCGCGGATATGTTCAGAAGCTGAATTCACGGAGTCGTTCGCCGGGGTTGCGGTTGAATTCGCGCCTGGCCCAGATTTCAAGCGTGGGGGCCGACAAGAGGGCTTAGTGAAAAGGGTCCTGTCGGCTGCAGGCAACGCCGGTCCGATGATGATCGCGGCATCCATCATTGGTCTGCTTCTTCTCGTGCCCACCCTGATCGTCCCGCAGATCATGAGTCTGTATGGCAATGGGCTGACTGGGATATTGGGCATATCGACTATCGCGGCGCTGGTCGGGCTTTCGATTGCGCTGATTATCCAGACAGCACTTCAAGCCTTACAAGGTGCCCTTGCGGTCCGACTGACAACGAGAATCTCCCTGCGCCTGTGGTCACGGGTGGTGTACCGCCTGCTGCGCCTCCCCGCAACCTTCCATGACCAGAACGGTGCATCCGTAACCGTCCAACGATCACTCCTGATCCACAACATCGGCCCAGGGGTCTCCGCACTCACCACCACCCTTGGCGCTGCGGTCCTCACAGCCATCACCGGAACCATCGTGCTGTTAATCGTTGACCCGTTAGTGGGCGCGGTCACCTTGTTCATGGCCTTCTTCATCGCCGTCATCATGATGCGAATGATGCGAACGATGCAGGTTAAGGCCGAACGGGTTGTCGTGAACACCGTTGAGGTTGGCGGCACGATGGCCTCGGCACTGTCGCAAATCGAATCGATCAAGGCCTCCGGACTCGAGGACGGCATCATTACCCGCGGCATTGCCGCCCAGTACCGCCAGATCGATGCACAGCAACGAGTTGGCCGGGCGATGATCAGCATGGACGTGGTTCCGACCTTTCTCCTGGGTCTGAGTAATTTGGTGATCACCGGCGTCGCAATGCTCCAGATCGTCAATGGTCGGCTGTCGCCAGGCTCACTGTTGGCTATCACCGCGCTTGTCGGCATCATGATGGGCCCGGTTGGTCAGATCATGATGTCGATAAACGAGATCCAAATGCTGAAGCCCACCTTGGATCAGGTGGACGATGTCCTTGGGGCGGAGCTCGATCCTGTCGACTATGCGAGCCCGGCCCTCGCTGCTCCGGGCACCTTGCGCGGCGAGTTCCAGGCCGTGAACGTTACCTTCGGCTACAACCGACTCGAACCTCCGGTGATTACCGAATTGAATCTCCACCTCAGACCAGGGCGCCGGGTTGCGCTCGTCGGGCCATCTGGGTGCGGCAAATCAACGATCTCAAGACTTGTGACAGGCCTGCACCGGCCTTGGTCTGGTGATATTTTGCTGGACGGACTCCCGCGCACCCGTCATGCACCTCAGGTTCTTACCGATGGGATAGCTCTGGTCGATCAGGATGTGACCATCTTTAGCGGCACCATTCGAGACAACGTCACGCTATGGGACCCGACTATCCCGGAGCGCGACATCATCGAGGCATTGACAGATGCTCAATTGGTTGATGACGTAGCCGCGAGGCCGGGAGGTCTTGATGCCGTGCTTAGTGAGAACGGCTCAGACCTGTCGGGGGGGCAGCGCCAACGACTCGAATTAGCGCGGGCTCTGGCACGCAGACCTCAACTGCTGGTACTGGACGAGGCGACGAGCGCACTGGATCCAACTACGGAGATGCTCATCGATCAGGCCATTCGCCGCCGTGGCATCTCTTGCCTGGTCATCGCCCATCGCCTTTCAACCATTCGCGACAGCGATGAGATCATCGTGCTTCGCAGGGGAGTTGTCATGGAGCGGGGGACGCATGAGCAACTCATGGCCAGGGATGGCGACTATGCGCGATTGGTGGAAGCTGGATGAGCGTGGATCAGATCGACATACTGGAGATCTCGGGATCGGACTCGATTGAACTCAGTGCAGGAGAGGTGATCGAGACGGTCACTGGCTCGATTCTGGTATTTGCCTTGACTGAAGACGGCCGCCGCATTCCGATGGCGACCATCCCCGATGGCAATGTCGTGGTCGGATGCTCTCCAACGCAAGCAGGTGACCGACTTCTGGTGACCGGCATGATCGGCAGCCAGATCCGCCGTCACGGTCTGGCGGAATTCGTTCAAAGCCATGGTTTGCCGCCACTGGAGAAGTGGGTAGTCGCGCTGGGGGGGCTCAGTCAGGCCGGTCGATGGGTTGACAGGGTGCTGGCACCGGGCGAGGAGCCGATCCGACTCGCCCCCGGCGAGAACGTGGTTACGACAACTGAGTCTGTTCCTTCGGCGAATACGAGCATTCTGGGATGGCTGCGCGTCACCTCGGGAACAGCAAGGTTCTGTGGGTGGCGCGGAGTGGAGGTCGGCGAGTTTGATCCGCCCGTACCCTTGACGAGAGGCACTTGGCTCACTAGCGCGATGCGCTGCTGGATAGGCGAGGGGTCTGCGCCAAGCACGATCGCCGAATGGGAGTCCAGCCTTGACCTGATGGGCCGGCTAGGGGTTCAGACCGCAGTCGCCCAGCAGCATGAGACTGACCGTGCCAGGCAGGCACGCCTCATGATCGCTGAGTCGCGCAGTGTTCGGGATGCCCAAGATGGCATTGACCTGATGATCGGCGCGGTTACTCGCCCTGTCCTGAGATCTGCTGCCTCTACTGATCGCGAATCGTCGATGTTCGCCGCGGCGGTCATCGCTGCCCGAGCCACGGGTTTGACGCTCACTGAGGATTCTCGGGTCTGCGCCATTGATCAGATCACTTCGGGCCGTGATCCGATACAGGCGGCTGCCGAGGCCTGCACGGCTAGGGCGCGCGGCATTGACCTGACAGATGAGTGGTGGCTTCAGGAGGGAACCCCGTTCATCGCTCAGGTCAAGCGTGGGACAGCGGTGGCGGTCATCTGGCGAGGTCGGAGTTGGGTTGCCGTGGATCCGGAGACACCGGACATGAGCAAACCGGTTGACAGGGAATTTGCCGAGACCCTCGAGCGGCGGGCTACTCAGTTGATTCCGGTGCTGCCACCTGAGCCGTCGACGATGCGAAGTCTTGGTCGTATCTCCATCACGGGTTCGGGTCGGGACATCACCTATTTGCTCGTGCTCACCTTGATGCTGGCAGTTGTCGCATTTATTACACCGTATGCCTTCGGTCAGATCGCTGGATCGTTCGGACGTATCACCACCCGCGGCCTACTGACGGTGCTGGTCACCTTGGCCCTATTTCTGGTGGTCACGGCGACCTGGGAGTACGTCCGTGGCCTCTCCCTGCTCCGGATGCGCGTGAGTGCTCTGGCGGTCGCGACAGGCACGGTCTGGGATCGCATGATGCGCATGCGGGTGACCTGGCACGATAACTTCACTCTGGGTGAGCGGATGACTCAGTCAACTTCGGTGATGTCCGCCTCGAGTCAGGTTCAGGATTTCGTTGTCACCGGCATGCTCGACACGGTGACGGTGCTGGGCAGTCTCGCGGCCGTGGCCACCACGAATACCTCCCTGCTCCTCGCGGTGACGTTGCTGATTGTTGTTCAACTTTTCGTCAACTTCCGGATCACTCGCAAGGTGGCGAACCTGACCATGGATCGAACGGAGCAATTGGCGGGAGCCAATGGACGCTTAATGGAAACTATTCGCGCTGTGACCAGACTGCGCGTTTCCGGCGCGGAGGACAGGGCCTACCGCCGGTGGGCCACCTTGCATGCGGAACTGAGCAGGGTCTCAACCGCCTTGCTCAAGATGGTCAACGTGCAACGAATCGTCATCGGCGCATGGCCCCTCATCGGGCTGATCGTCATCGTTGCCGTGACGAGTGCGTCGGGAGCCTCGTTCGGTGATTTCGTCACGGCTCAGACCGCGGCCACCATTGCATCCACCACCGTCACCATGACAGCCTTGGCGAGCAGTGACATGCTGAATGCTCGCGCCGAACTCAGCCGGATTGAGCCGGTGCTCGCTGAAATCCCTGAGGGTTTCGGTGTCGGCGTCAATCCAGGCGCTTTAAGCGGTGCATTCTCCGTCAACGATCTTGTCTTTCGTTACTCACCGGGGGGAGCGACAGTTCTCAACAAGGTCTCCTTTGATGTACACCCAGGCGAGCAGGTCGCGATAGTCGGGCCATCCGGTTGCGGGAAGACCACGTTGATGCGGATGCTGCTCGGCCTTGAGAGACCTGAATCAGGGGTCGTAACGGTAGATGGTCACGACCTCGCGTCGCTCGATCAGCCATCGGTGCGTCGCCAGATCGGCTGTGTCCTGCAATCGGCGACCCTGCTGCCGGGGACCATCCGTGACAACATCGATATGGGTCGTGGACTCTCTTCCACCCAAATGTGGGCAGCGCTGGAAGCTGCAAGTGTTGCAGACGATATTCGGGCGATGTCTGCGGGATTAAACACCTATGTGGCTGATGGTGGGGGCACAGTCTCGGGGGGTCAACGTCAGCGGATTCTTATCGCCCGGGCGCTAGCGGGGAACCCGCGAATGCTCATTTTGGACGAGGCGACGAGCGCTCTCGACAATGTGACCCAGGGCATCATCATCGAGTTCCTCGAGAAGCAGAGGCTGACCAGGCTCGTTGTGGCGCACCGGCTCTCCACCATCAAAACGGCAGACCGAATTATCGTGTTGGCCGGGGGTACCGTGGCGCAGCAGGGTACCTATGATTCACTGATGGCGGAGCAGGGTCACTTCAGGGATCTAGCGCTCAGGCAACTGGCGTGAGCGTGAAAACGTCCGGAGTGAGCCCATCCCTGACGGATGAGTCGAACCTTGATCTCATCCCCGGGCTGCGTGCCTTGCATGATCTCACCGGCGGTGGTTCACCTCAGGTCACGGTCGCGGTAATCGATGGGCCGGTTGACTTCACCCACGAAGTATTTGTCGGGGCAGATCTGCGCACGGCCTTGGGTGCCACTGTGTGGCCTGCAGAAGCAGGCAACCGAATGATCGAGCACGGCACATCCGTCACCAGCGTCCTCTTCGGACAGCCAGGAACTCAGATTGAGGGCCTTTGCCCCCGGGTCCGCGGTGTGGTGATCCCGGTTTATGACGTCGCCACCGGAAGCGCAACGCAACTCGAGATCGCCAGAGGCATTGAACTGGCGATCGCCGAAGGCGCCGACATCATCAATTTCTCCGGCGGTCAGTACTCCGATACCGGCATTCCCGACCAGTGGCTCGCTGATGCTGTTGAGCGCTGCGCACGCGAGGGTGTCCTGCTGATTGCCGCTGCGGGCAATAACGGGTGTGATTGCTTGCACGTCCCGGCCGCCGTGGCCACAGCGTTAGCGGTGGGTGCGATCGACGGCAACGGTGAGCCGATGGGCTTCAGCAATTGGGGTGGGGTTTACGCCGGTAATGGGCTGGTGGCTCCAGGGTCGGATATCCTCACCGCGCTGCCAGGAGGGGCCGTCGGCAGGCTTAGTGGCACCTCTTACGCCACCCCATTGGTGACCGGAGTCGCAGCACTCATGCTGTCGCTGGCTCGGCAGAAGGGATCTCTTCATTCCCCCTTTCGCATCCGGGATGTGTTACTGCAGACCACACTCCCTTGCTGCCTCAAGAGTGCTAGCCTGTGCTCGCGCCTGCTGTCGGGAACAATAAACGTTGATGGAGCCGTTCAAGCAATGGGAGAGCTAATGAACTCAGATCACGAAAATGTTGCACCGTCTGTCGGTTGCGGTTGTGGTGGCAGCGCTTCTAATGCAAATGCGGAGGTGACCACGAGCGTTCGACCCTCCCTCGCGGATGCGCCTGATGCCGAGTCGCTGGTATATGCGCTGGGCAACCTTTCCTACGACTTTGGCACCGAACCGCGGCGGGACTCCTTCAAGCAGTTGATGCCGCCGGTTGAGATAAACGGCGAAATCGTCCCACCGAATCCATATGACGCGAGGCAACTTGTTGCCTATCTGGCCTCCAACCAGTCTGAGGCTCGGGCACTCATCTGGACCTTGAACATTGAACTCACCCCCATCTATGCCCTGGAGCCAGCCGGAGCATTTGGGGCGGATATCTACGGCCGGCTCGTCGGGATGCTTGCCGGTGAAATCTTGGCCGAGGGCGATGATGATCACATTCAGCGAGTAAGTGTGCCAGGGCGCTTGACCGGCAAGACCGTTCGACTGTTCTCCGGACAAACGGTGCCCGTCGTCCAACTGGACAACCCACGTGGCATGTACGGCTGGAAGCACAACGCGCTTGTAGCTCAGGCGGCACGAAATGTGAGCGCCCGCTCAACATCTACGGCTAAAGCCGGTGCCATCAGCGAAAACCTCCGGAGTTTCCTCGACAGGGTGTACTACGACCTGCGCAATCTGGGTGTGCTCTCGAGCGATAGGGCCATCAACTTTGCGGCGACCAACGCCTTTCAGGCTGCCACGGTGTTCTCTGATGCCCTTGGCGGTGGCATGCAACTAGAAACCATCGAGACGGAGTTGTCGCCCTTCGCGCGGGCTGATGCCGACGCGTGGGATGTAAAGATGAAGTTCTTCGATCCGGAGAATACTAGGCGTGCGCGCCGGGTTTACCGCTTCACCATTGATGTAAGCGAGGCTATGCCTGTGACTCTTGGTGAGGTTCGCAGTTGGACGACGGCGTTCTAGACCGTGGCGTCGATGTTCCCAGTGCAGTCCCCGCCAGTTAGGCGGCCGGAACTGACGATGCCGTCTACGGCAGTGAACGTTTCCTCCGGGTCCGTTGAGGATCTGGTTGCGGTGTATATGCATCTGACCCACGGTGCGAACTACGATGATCCGTCGCCTTGGCAGGCAGCGGCCTTCTCACCCCGGAACGTCAGCCGATGACCGAGCCTGCGAAGTCGGCCAAGTCAACCGTGCCCGCGAAGAGGCCGGGAAATGGTGGGGTATCTCGAAGTGAATCGGCGCTGTCAAGGATGAGCAGCGTCATGGACGAGCTGGTGAGTGAGTCAGTTTCTCGCTGCTCAGCGTCGGTGCACGCGGTCGATTACGACATGCACCCGGGGTATGGCGGGTCTGCCAACGGATCACCCGCCGATGATTCGATAAAGATCTTGGCGAACATGTTTCAGCCTTGGTCAGACATCAAGGAAAACGGATCGGGTCTTTATGCGTTGTCTCATTGGGCTGCGCATCTTGATCAACGTGCATCTGATTCGGGTGCGGCGGCTGAGTCCACCGGCTTCATTAGGGGCCTCATCTATCGTTAGTGAGTGACATGCCTGATCTGAACCACATGCCGGGCGTGCCTGCCATGCGGAAGCGAACCCTTGGGGATCCTCGGATTCTTGTTGCGGTGGTTGATGGCACCGCTTTAACTGAACATCGGGCCTTTGATGGGGCCGACGTGCAGTCGACACGGGGATATTGGCTTGATGACCGTCAAGATGACGAGTGGAGTACCGGGCATGCAACCCACATCACAAGCGTCATCTTCGGTCAGCCAGGCAGCGAAGTTCCAGGTTTGGCTCCGCGGGCCCGTGGTCTTTTCATCGCAAGCGGTGTCGATAGCGACAGTGCCGAGTCAGAGATCGGCATTGCGCGGGCTATTGAATATGCCCTTCTTCAAGGTGCCCAGATCATTCATTGTGCCTTCTGCCACCCCAGCCAGACGGGTGCGACGCAGTCCTGGCTTGCGGATGCTGTTCGCAAGGCCGAGGAGGCGGGCGCGGTGATTGTGGCACCCGCCGGAAATGACTATGGCCAGAACTGGTGCTCACCTGCAGCGATGCCGACCGTGCTTGCGGTCGGTGCTCTTGCCGATGATGGTGCGCCCATGCATTTCACGAACTTTGGATCACGGTATGCCGGGCACTCCATCATGGGTCCGGGTGAGAATGTGCTTGGGGCAAAGACTGACGGTACGGTGATGAAGGAGAACGGCACGAGCGTTGCTGCCCCGGTGCTGACCGGGATTATTGCGGCACTCACCTCCGCTCTTGTAGAAGATGGTCAATACCCTGATTCCCAACGTGTACGAAACGTTCTCATTGCCACGGCACGGCCCTGCACGGGCTCAGGTGCGGACAGGTGCATAGGTGGCGAGGTTGCGGTTGATCGGGCACTTGAGGTGCTGTTTGGCGGTGCGGGGATAGATTCTTTCATCGCCGACAATGCGCGGATCATTGCCACGCAGTCGGCGCCGGATGCACCCGCCGCTCTCCCTGAACCCCCAGCGCCGGGTGGGCCACATCAACTGCCCCCGCATTCCTCAACAATCCATCGAGCGGCAGAGCAGCCGGACCCGCGGAAGGCCTATCAGCGCGAGGAGCGACAGTTGGTGTCGGTGGGCCCGTCGGTGGCACCGTCAATCATGTATCCGGCTCGAACCTTCGCGATAGGCACGATAAGTTACGACTTCGGAGATGAACTGACTCGTCACGCATTCTCCCACGCGATGGGCGCAGGGTTCGGCGCAGGAACGGGCTTGGCCGATGACGTCTTGGCAATGGTCGATTATTTGGACGCGAACCCGGGTGAGAGCCGGCGCCTGACTTGGGTGTTGTCTATCAACGATGAACCTCGGTTCGCGATCCTCCCGGTGGGGCCTTATGCATCTGAGGTGTACGACATGCTTGCTGCCTTGGTTCAGGGTCAGGCCAAGGGGGTCGTCTCTGTTGTGTCGATGCCGGGAATTGCGGTGGAGGATTGGCGAATTCTGCTGGATGGCAGGGTGATCCCCACCCTGCACCACAATGGCCTCCGTGGGATGTTCGGTTGGCATCCGTCGGATTTGGCGCGCCAGAGCTTGGAGTCTGTTTATTCGGACGCTCAGGTGGCTATCGAAAGGGTGGCCCCAGAAACTGCCGCAGGAACCGAGGACACCATCATCGGCATTGATGTCGCGTTACCGGAGGTGTGGCCACGCTTGCTGGATGCACCGACCGAGAAGATAACCCGTGCGGTGCAAGATTTCTTCGAGTCGGTGTACTTCAGGGCACCCCAGGATCCCTCCGTATCCATGGAGCGCGCGATCAATCTGGCCGCTACAAATGGCTACCAGATTGCTCGATCCTTTCTCGACGCGCTGAATGACGGACTGGAATACCAGACGTATCGCACCGAGTACAGCCCGTTCGGTAGGGTCGGTGGCAACTGCTGGGATGTGATCCTTCGCTTCGTCGCCCCACGCGGCCGTCGAGGGGCGCGTGAGTATCGATTCACCGTCGACGTCGCAGATGTCGTCCCAGTGACCGTCGGTCACATCCGGCGTTGGGCCGCTGTCAAATGAGCATCGTACGTGCTCTGAGCCCCCAGGTTGAGGTGCAGCATGTTGGTGACGGCCTATGCGAGCTCACCGGGCCGAGTGGCACCCTGGTGGTGCCAGCGAATTTCGCGGAAGCCATTGCACGAAATGAGGTGTCGCCCTCAGGCGGAGGCGTGAGTGTGAAACTTGCAGAGCGACTTGCCGACGGTGGTTTCCTCTCGGTGACCGCCTATGACGGAGATAGACCACTAGCAACCCTTGTCCCGGGGGTGCGGCCCATTGTTGACATACCCGTCAATGCGCTAAGAACGAGCGCCTATCGCCTCTCAAGGTTTGCCTACTTACACCGTGTGAAGAATGACGTGCTCCTTGAAATTCCCACCACCTCGGCCTACCTGCAGATTCATGATCCGCTCGTGGCAGCAGTTGTTGCAGGCTTGGCCTTCGATCAGACCCCTGAGCGGTTGGCCATCACTTCCGGTCTGAGCGTGGGCGGGGTGTGCGAGGTGCTAGGGCTCATGAAGGCGATCGGGATCGTCATGCCGGTGTCGCGTGGGCTCGATTTCGTTCCTGCAGTGAGGTCGCTCATCGAGTGGGCCGGGACCGAGGCGCTGCCGTTAAGTCACCAGAACCGCGACTATCGAAAGGTGCTGGAGGACCTCCCCCACGAGGACGCAGACTCTGGATTTCACATCGGATTTGAACTTCATCATGACGGTTCGGGGCGCGTCGATCTCGCTATAGCACTGCCGTACCAAGGGAAGGGCACGTCCGGTGACCGCGCCCTTCTTGCTGATCAAGGCTTCTATGAATTCGATGTTGTCAACGGGCGGGAGACGCTCATGGGCGTTTTTGTCCACCTAATTCAGCCTGATTTGCCCCTCGACCCGATGGAGCAGATTCAACGCGTTGACGAGACTCTCACGGCCCTAGGTACCGGGTGCCGCGTGTCGGCGAATTCGGCTGCCTTGGGTTTAATTTCCCTCCTCGGGATGCCACAAATGATGGCGACGCTTCCTGGTCGAGATGATGCGGTTCGGCTGCTGTTCAGCATGCCAGATGTTGGAAAACTGGCCCTTACCGCACAGATTCTTGAACAGGCGGGCGTTACGGGAGTCGGTGGCCAGAGATTCGCCGCACTCGAACCACTCGTCGGTGGCGAGTCGACTATGCGCTTGGCTGTCGATTTAGTGCCCTTGGGTCTGGGGCCAAGAATCGGTTTTGAGGTTTTCGACCCTCAGTCGCTCGGACTTCTCGGGCCAGTGCTCGAGGACCTCGGTGTCGATCGATCGATGATTCAGGAAGCTGTGGCGGTGATATCTAGGCCAGCCAGTGAACGCACTGTGTTCCAGGAGAGTGGCAACGGTTCCGCTTCAGATGTCCCGGCAGCACGACAGTCCATTCGAACGAATCATGCGAAGGTGGGCTTCGAGGCATCAGGGGATGTGGTGGTGAAAACCTATGTCGTCGCTGACAGTACGCCCTTGGATCAGGTGGGCAAGTCGGTTGAGGATGCAGATATCCCAATGTCATGGGAGTTCCACGATCTGCTCTTTCATTCCAAGAGTCGCCTAGGTCGGGGGCGAGGCAAACTTGCGGGTACGGCCAGGTTCACCATCATGCCGAACGTGAAAAAGCCCTCGATACAGGCTTTCCCGGGGGATCTTTTGCTGCCTTCCGTCGATATTGCCTCGGTGATCGCATCTGATGACCCGTTCGGCCAGGTGCTTGAAAGGCGCGAGTCCAGCAGGGAGTGGGAGGGCTGCGAACTCCCCGTTGCGGACCTCGCGGAACTCCTCGCCCGAGTCATGCACATCATTCCCCGGCAGGTTCCGGGACCAGATGGGAACATCGAACTTGCTGGCCGGGTGTATCCCTCCGGCGGCGGCCTCTATGAGATCGACATTGTGGTTTTTGCCGATCGAGTCGCGGGTCTGGCGCCTGGGGCCTATCTGTATCGGCAGGGCTCACACTCCCTGGGAAGCCTCCAGGGGTCGAAGGTCGAGCAGGGCAAGGTTCTCTTCGGTGCATCAGAGTCCACAGGGGCCGGAATGGCACGGCCGCAGGCCCTGCTCACCCTTGCTGCTCGTTTCCCTGATCTCGCGTTGAAATATGAGGGTCTCGCTTATGCATTGATGCTTAAGCATGTGGGGGTAATGATGGCGACAATCCAGTACTCGGCGACGGCTATGGGGCTTGGCTCAGTTTCCGTGGGGGCAGGAGACAGCGACGCTTTCGCCCTCGCGACTGGCTTGGATTATTACCGGCACGGCTCAATCGGAGAAGTAGCCGTCAGCTCTCGACCCTGAAGGATCCGACTGACAAGGCGCGCAAGCAGGAGTCCATTGAGACTGCGGCATTCAAGGGCGCCCGAAAACCAGCGACTCCTTAGGTGGTTTGAACTACCGTTTTCTAGTCATCAATAGAATTCTCGAAACAGACGCAAACTCCCCACATAGGGTTTGTGGATCTTCGACAGGCCCCAGAGGGGATTGCATTGTCGCCGACTCCGGTGGCGATACGCCGGACGGAGTCCACTCCAAGCGACATCCGATCCACAGGTGCTGCCACTGTTGGTGAGGAAATGTCGTTGCTGGGCATTATGTGCCTCGCCTTCAGTTGTGATTCGTAGTGGGTCTCATTATTTGGCCATAATTGAACCACGGATGCTCGGCGGTGTCTACTGTTCTTCTACGTCAAATGGGAGAAGCATTCAACATCGCCATCGAACTGCTGTGACCCCCATTCGCGGATCAGGGCAGTAGCGGCTGAATCTCTCGTATGGGCATGGTGTTTGACCGTCATGGGCATGGTGTTTGACCGTCCGGCTTGGGGATGCCCACTCGGTTAGTGGTCGTATGCGCTGACCACTCGACCGAAGTCAGATTCTGGACATGTGTGCGGGACAAGCTCCAACACCGCGGCGAGCTGCCGAGTGGACTTGCACGGCCAGTTGGCGAGCATTCGGATGATCCCCGGTCGCGTTCGCGGATCGCGACGATCACTGGCACGACGCGGCATCTGGCTGGCCAGCGCAGTGAGGGGCTTGCGGGTCATGGGATGGGTGGCGGGCGATCCTCAGTGCTTTGCTGAAGGAGATCCGGTCGGGGTCGTGGCCGCCGTGGCCTACGGCTTTGAGCATGAGGACGCGGATGGTGTAGGGGCCACCCATCAAATCAACGAGATAACCCGACCAGGAACTGTGGAACGTCAGACCTTCCGCTAGACTGCAAATGCAATGATGGCGGGTTTATATAACTGCGGTTCACTCTGACTGTGTCCCCGTCAGGAGGGCTACCTCTCTTCAGGGGACTTGAGGTGGATAATGCCAAGTAATGACATACGAGTCCCGTCAATCGTCGCTCCGGTTGATCGAATGGTCTTGGGAACTGGCTCCGCACGATACAATTCCAATCGGGTCAATGGGAATGTGACCCCATCCCGGACTTATACGGACGTCACGATGGACAATCGGAAGAACCATTGCTTTGAGGGTAGTGAAGAGTAGGTCCTCCTTGCAAAATCGCTGAAATTCCTCCTGCTCAACTGGATAACCCCTGACCTTCTTGAGGTTAGGGGTTACCTAGTTGGGGGCCGCTGCCCTTTGAACCTGATAGAAGCCACGGTTAGCGGCGGGAAGTTGCGTCTACCCAGGCCGAATTCCGATCAGTTGCAAATGCGAATTGCATTGCTTCCTGACCCAGTTTCGGCGACCTTTCTGCCGGCGAGGTCCCGGAACTGCTGGTACTCAACGGGAAACCTGCCCGGTGCCCCGGTCTCGGCGCGGGCAATTGATCCGGAATTGCGGCCGAGGACCTCGGAGCGCCGACTCAGGGACCGGACGTGGATTGCGACGACGGCGCGGCCGTCGATCACTGTGATGTCCTCGACTTCCAGTGGACCGTCGCATCTAATGTGTTAGGTAGAGGTGGCGGAGTTGGGCGTCACTGGTGGTCAAGTGCCAGTTAACTTGCCGTTGGTGGGTGTTGGTGGCGGTCTGCCAGGTGACCAGAACAGTGTTGAGGACGACCGGTTGTCCATGACCAGCAGCACTCCCTCGGCGTCACGATAGTCGACGGTGATGAGGTGCCACCTCGAGTGCAGATGCCACACGGGTGCGCCGGGCCCGGGGCAGCGGGGATCGGGTCACGGGCATGGCCAAGGAGTTGGTAGGGCCTATCGTCCATGCACGCCACCTGTGTAGCCCGGTCGTGGGGTCGGGCAAAGCGGTCCCAGACATCCTCCATCTGCGCCACGAACTCCCCGTTCGCGTGGGGCGGGATGGTCCAGCACTGCTTCAGAGGTGGACGAACGACCCCGTTACCCCCGAGCAACCTTCCCGATGGTGGAGTGGTCCAGATGAGAATGCGCTCGACCCAGCCCCGCAGCGTCTCCGGCCTGACCCCGAGCAGACCGCCAACGTGCCGCCGCGACTCCGCCGGATCCGACTTGCGGCGCTCGACATGCAAACGGAGCGCACAGGCCCGCGTCTCATCGCCGCACCTCATCTGAACTGGTCATGTTCCTATCCTCCATGTGAGAACGAACTCGCCTGTGGATTCAGAACGGATCACCGCCCAGCAACTGCACGTCCTCTCATTCCTCGGTTTACCACCCAGCGCATACACGCAGCCCACGAAATCGACGAAATAGCCCGACAAAGAGTGCGGAACGCCAAATAATGAAGTTCTCCGCGTCAACATTCAACTGAATGAGCGGCATTCCATGCCCAACAGTGACGTCGCATCACCTCCGATGGCTGCGACTGTGGACCGAACGACCCTCAGAGCGGACTCGGCTCGACCCGTTCGGGGGGATACGTCAAACCCCTCGATGACCAAATTTCAGAGACAGCAACAATCCAATGGTGGCTGGTGCTTCGAGGGTGTCACGAATAGCACGCCTTGATACAACCGTCATATATTTCTTTCTGCTACTCCTGTGGCCCGTCATCTCGTTTCGGCTGGGGGCCACAGGAGGGTGAAAATGTGATTGAATTGGCGGCCCTCTTTGCGTAGAAACACGGTAGACAGCACTGATGTATCCGTGGTCGAATACGTTCGGCGGGTTCCCATAAGGGAGTTCACCGCCACAAGATTCAACAGAATGAGAGGGATCCCATGCCCAACAGTGACATCGCATCGCCCCCGGTGGCCGCACCTGTGGACCGAATGACGCTCGGAGTCGACTCGGTTCGACCCGTTCAGGGGGATACGTCAAACCCTTCGTTTACAGCTCAGGCGAAGAAAAACTGCATGTGCATGTGTTTCGAGGGTATTGACGAATAGCACACCCTGACACAACCGTCAGAAGTTTCTCCCTGCTTCTCCTGTGCCCCCCGATCTTATTTCGGTCGGGGGCCACGGCAGTGGGATAACGTTCATGCGTTCCTCCCGCACTTAGTCTGAGGCGTCGTGTTGTTTGATGGAGGCTGCGTCCAAGGTTGTAGTAGGAGAAGAAGTGTTGGCAAAAATCCTCCTTGCCCGATGGCGTCAAACGTGTTGGGGAAGTCGGGCCGGTACCTCATCGTATTGAACTGTGATTCGGAGAACGGGTTGTCGTTCGTCACGTGCGAACGTGAGTGGGTCTTGGTGACGCCGGGGTCTGCTAGCAGGAGCGCGACCGGCTTGGATGCCATCGACGGGCCCCGGTCGGGGTGCAAGGTGGGCTGGTCCGGATCGATGGGGTGCTTGGTGCACCGTCGCGATCACGGTGGCTGCGCCAATCGCAACCGTGGGTCATCGGTCGGCAGGTAGTCCTGCAACTTCTCCGCAACACCCATCCGGTCGCGCAGGAAGTTCACGATCGGTAGGCATCCCAGCCGCTGGCTGCGCAACGTGAACGGCTCGACTGGCGTCAACGTGGTCCTCCTTGACGGGCACCGCAATTTCGGTCCGCCCGTGTACTGAACGATGCCTGATAGGGGACACCGCAGTCAAAGCGGCCCGTGTCGCTGGACACCGTCGGGTTTACCAGCCCGGGCAGCGTCGTCAGCCGCTAAGCTTTCTCGGAATCCCGGCTTCCGAGGCTTGGCCGACCCGCCACAACGCCGCATTCCGTACCATCAATGGGACCATGGGGTCGCGGACAAGACTGTCAACCGCCGCATCACCAAAGCAGTCGTCGCAACCGGAGTTGGGTCGCAAACCGACCACGCGTTTAACCCCCCAGGAAGTGGGGGGTTAAACGCTAGTGGAGGAATGCTGAACGTTGGGCGTGCGATGCATGGGCAGGGACTTCACCGGGGATACTTGCCGGTGTCTACCGTGCTTCCACGCTACGCAGTGGAGCGCCTAGCCGCCCGACGCAACTGAACCTCGCGGAACCGGACCTTGCCCCGTTACGTCCATTGACCTATCGGGAACTAGGTTGCTTGTTAACGGGTATCGAGCGCCGCGAAATGAAGCAGGGGAAATATCAGAGAGTTGGAGAGGCAGCGCTACTCGGCACTACCCTCGAAGCAGTTGTATCCCCAGAGGCGCGAACTATTTTCCGAATTAGATGAGGGTTGTACTGCCAAGGGGAGTCCAGGATTGGAAGCTCGCGCTTGATCAACTCCGAGGGCCATTCGGTCTACTGGTGCAATTACTTTCGGTGATGCTAGATCGTTGATGGGCATGTTGTGAGTCCTTAACCTTTCGTGTTGTGGGAGGTGTGTCTCTTGCGTGATGCAATGAGGTGGAGTAAACCATGGAAAGACCCTGAGTGCTACTGCACGACGAGACTACGGTGTTTGGGCGAATTCTTCCCGGGTCCATGGGCTTCATGCACAGGAAAGGCTCTATTTGGGGGGCTCGCTAAAGCCCGTAGTCAGACCTCCAAGTAACAACAGGCGGCGAACGCCACTTTCGGAAGGACCACCTGCAGAAGGAGCGTCTGCCATGATCAAGGTTGCCCGTCTGACCTTGCCTCTGCGTGAGGTCATCGCGAGCATGCACGCCGATGGGTACGTCTAGGAGAACATGGCTGTGGCGGTTGGGGTTGATCAGTCCACGGGCTCCCGGGAGTTGCGTCGCCGACTGGCTCTACGCCTGCGACATCCACGACAGGAAATTCATCTGCAGCCTCATGACCGTGCCCCGGAGCCGCATGCAGCCGAGAGCGAAAACCGACTGTGGTAGCGGAAGAGTCAAGGACATGGCGAGTATCGACGAGCGCCTAGCCGGAGCAAGCGACCGCACCCAATTCGGCCACTGGAAAGGCGACCTCATCATCGGCAAGGGTGGCCGCACCGCAGTCACAACCCTCGCCTCTCGAGTCACCCGAATCACCATCTACGTCAAGGTCTCCACCAGGCGCAGCACCGACGTCGTGGACGCCATCGCCCGACGAATGCGGGCCCGGCAAGTCCTGACGATCACCTGGGATCAGGGTAAGGAAATGGCCGAGCAGCACCACTTCGCCAAGCGACTGGGGATCAGCATCTACTTCGCTGACGGCCACTCACCATGGCAGCGCGGATCAGGCGAGAACGCCAGCGGCGTCTCGCGACGACACATTCCAAGGGAGCCGAACCGGACCACCCACCCCCGCCCATCTCCGACGCATCTCCCAACTCATGAACGACCGACCCATGGCAGTGCTCTCATGGAAATTCTCGAAAAATGCCTAGGCCGCACACATGGCGAATATGCGCTAGGGACTTTAAAGCGTCCATTCCGCAGGTGAAACTAGTTCGAACTAGTTTCACCTGCGGAATGGACGCTTTAAAGTCCCTAGCGC
>CAMDKQ010000033.1 GCA_945901095.1 Bifidobacterium breve | reverse complement strand
TACTTCTCGAACTTGGTCTCGGTGTCGATGAACTCAACCGTGATCGGCTGACCATTGACGCCACCGGCGGCGTTCACTGCATCGACCTCCATGAGAAGGGCGTTGCGCGCGGGCGTATCGATCGGGCCCATGAAGCCGGAACCGGCCTGGACGATGCCGAGAACGAGCGGATCACCGGTCGGTGCCGCTGCGGATGCAGCATCCGAAGCTGCCGCCGATGCCTCTGCCGGAGCTGAGCTCGCGTCGGAACTGCTTGTTCCCGACGAAACGCACCCGGACAATACAAGCGAGCCAGCGCCTACCGCTGCCGCCACTGCCATGAGACGAATCCTCATGCCACCTCCTGATTGAGAGCGAACCCAAAGGTCCAACCATGCGAAAATTACGTCCGCGATTGCGGAGCTAATGGATTGTGACATTTGTTCACAACCCGGTTCAAGCAAACGTACGAGTCGTTACGAGATGTTTACCTGACGAGCGTCAGATTAACGCGATAAGGGTACCGCGGCCGGTTCGACTGTCACGTCGACCCCCGAAAGAATCTCGGCGGCAATCTGGAGCGCTTCGGGGGTGACCTCCTCACCCAGGATTTCGCCGGGGACTCATCATCGACCGTGAAGCAAAGGCACGTCGGACTAGGCGGAAAGGTCCGTGGTCAATTCAGTCCGCGCAGTGAGTCGTTCACGAATCCTTTCCGGCCACGGCATCGCGCCAGCCGCAGTTCCTGACGCATGCACGATGACATAACTGCCACCGATAGCCCGTGCGCCGTCTGCCTTGCGCACGTCAAAACCGAAGTGGCACGAGGAATTGCCAACCTTGGCCACGCCGACGCGAACCTCGATCAACTCATCGAAGTACAGTCGATCGAAGTAGTCGACCTCGATGTGGACCCTTGGAATTCGGGGGATCATCGACGCTTCCACCCCGATTGACCGAAAGAGCACATGCTCGGCCTCTTCGATCCACCGGAACACGGCGGTGAAGTGGTTATGACCCGCCGCGTCGGTCTCGTTCCACGCAACCCGGCGCCACACGATGATCGATGCACCGGTGACTCCTGCTCCAGTGGTCACAGCCGACATGCGTGAATGTCGGTCACAAGGATGCCCCGTGCACCCATGTCGTACAGCTCGTCCATGATGTGATGGACATCAGCCGCTGGCACCATGGCACGCACCGCCGACCATGCTGGATCATGGAGCGACGACACTGTCGGAGACTCGAGGCCCGGGGTCACGAGGCAAGCTTCTTCGAGGAGGCTGGTCGGGATGTCGTAATCGACGAGCACGTACGACCGCGCCACCATGACACTGTGCAGCCGGCGAACGAATGTGTCGACCGCAACATCACCGGGTGCACCCTCGCGCCGCACGACGAGGGCCTCCGACACGAGCAGTGCCTCCCCGACGAGCTCAAGACCAGCGCGCTTGAGTGTTGTACCCGTGGCCACGACATCGGCGACCGCATCTGCGACGCCGAGAGCCACCGCATTCTCAACAGCGCCGTCGAGCCGGACGACCCGCGCCTCAATGCCCTGTTCGGCCAGCCAGGAGTTCAGCAGTCCCGCGTAGGAGGTAGCGATTCGCTTGCCAGCCAACTCAAGCGGCGAGCTCACCGTTCCTTTAGGCGCAGCTAGCCGAAAACTTGACGGCGCGAAACCCAAAGGCAGGAGTTCGCTCGCCCGGGCACCTGAGTCCAAGAGCATGTCGCGGCCGGTGATGCCAGCGTCAAGCGTGCCCTCTCCCACGTAGATCGCGATGTCCTTGGGACGGAGGAAGAAGAACTCGACATCGTTGATCGGGTCATGGACGACGAGATCGCGCACCCCCGCATCGCGGAGGTATCCAGCCTCAATCAGCATGCTGCGCGCAGGCTCGGCAAGTTGGCCCTTATTTGGGACAGCGACTCTCAGCATGCCGGTCAGAGCCGACGGTAGACGTCGTCGAGGCTCACGTTCGCCGCAAGCATGAGCACCTGTACGTGGTACAGCAACTGCGAGATCTCCTCGGCCGTGCGCTCAGGTCCCTCATACTCCGCAGCCATCCATGACTCCGCAGCCTCTTCGACAACCTTCTTGCCGACTGCGTGCACACCCCGGGCGAGCAGTCGCACGGTACCGGAATCCTCATCACCGTGCGCGGCCTTCCGCGCGAGTTCGGCATAGAGCTCATCGAAGGTTTTCACGTGCTGAGCCTAGGCGGAGACGTTGCCCCGAAGTGCACGCAGGGCTGCGAGGCTTGTCAATGCCGCCCAGGTGGCTTCAGCGCCCTTGTCCTCGCGTGATCCTTCGAGGCCGGCTCGGGCCAGCGCCTGCTCCTCGGTGTCGCAGGTGAGTAGGCCGAAGCCGACGGGAATCATTGTGTCGAGGGCGACATCGCTGAGCCCCGACGTCGCTGCCGCACACACGTACTCGAAGTGGGGAGTGTCGCCCCTGATGATGACGCCGAGCGCGACCACGGCGTCGAATCGACCCGACAGTGCGCATGCCTTTGCCAGAATCGGCAGTTCAAAGGACCCTGATCCACGGATCACGGTCGCCGTAGCCTGCGACTGCGCACAGGCGCGTTCCGCGCCCGCGATTAGTCCGTCCATGACGACGACATGCCACATCGATGCGACAAGGGCGATTCGCGCACCCACAACGGGCACTCCCGCGATTGGAGCCCCAGCGCCGCTCATCGGCTCGAATCAACGACAGCGACCGGCTGGGTTGGTGCCATGGTGTGGCCCATCCGCTCGACCTTTGTGCGCAGGTAGTCAACATTGTGCTCATTTGCGAGCACCTCGATCGGAATTCGTTCGACAATCGACAGCCCGTAGCCCTCAAGACCTGCCCGTTTCGCCGGGTTGTTCGTGAGCAACCGCATGCTCACGATTCCGAGATCGGCGAGGATTTGTGCGCCCGTGCCGTAGTCACGGGCATCCGAGGGAAGTCCGAGTTCGAGGTTTGCATCAACGGTGTCACGCCCCCGATCCTGCAGCTCGTATGCGCGCAACTTATGAAGCAGTCCGATGCCGCGGCCCTCATGTCCGCGCACATAGAGCACCACGCCCCTGCCCTCCTCCGCGATGCGGCGCAGTGCCGCCTGAAGCTGGGGGCCGCAGTCGCAGCGCAGTGACCCGAGAACATCGCCAGTCAAGCACTCGGAGTGCACTCGAACAAGGACACCGTGCCCGTCTCCGATATCACCGCGAACGAGAGCAATGTGCTCAATGCCATCGATATCGCTTCGAAAGCCAACCGCGGTGAAGTCTCCGAACTCCGTCGGAAGCCTCGCCGAGGCGACACGCTGGACGTGGTTCTCGTGGCGCCGTCGATAGCGGATCAGGTCGGCGATCGAGATCAGTAGAAGCCCATGCTCGTCAGCAAAGGACCTGCAGTCCACCGCATTCATCATCGTGCCGACGTCGTTCACCATTTCGCAAAGGGCCCCTGCGGGAGTGAGCCCCGCGAGGCGGGTGAGGTCGACAGCAGCCTCAGTGTGACCGGCACGCCTCAGCACACCACCTGGCACGGAACGCAGCGGCATCACGTGACCCGGCCTGGTGAGGTCACCCGGCTCCGTCGCCGAATCAGCGAGGACGTTGATCGTGTGGGCGCGGTCCTCAGCGGAAATCCCGGTGCTGATGACATCCCGGGCGTCGACGGACACCGCGTATGCGGTGCCCTTGCGATCCTCGTTCACGGCAGTCATCGGCGGTAGGCCCAGGTGATCAAGAAGCTCCCCATCCATGCCAACACAGATGTAGCCCGAGGTGTACCTGATCATGAATGCGGTGAGTGCCGGTGTCGCGGCCGACGCGGCAAAAATGAGGTCGCCCTCGTTTTCGCGATCCTCATCATCGACGACGATGATGGCCTTGCCGACGCGAATCGCCTCAATCGCTTCCTCGATGGAATCCAGCCGCACCGTCCCTTCGACGGTGGGCTGATCATGGTCGAGCGCAACGGCGAGCGGGGAGGGAAGTTCCGGGCGGGGATCCTCGAGGTACATCTCATCTGCGGGTATCACAAAAACGTTCCCTGCATCAGGCGCTCCACATACTTCGCTATGGCGTCCACCTCGAGATTGACCGTGTCGCCCACACGGCGCGAGCCCAGGGTCGTCTCCGCCAAGGTTGTCGGGATGAGCGACACGCTGAAACCGTCGTCGTCAACACCAACGACGGTAAGCGACACTCCGTCGACGGTGATGGATCCCTTCTCAACAACGTATCGCCCCAAACCAGCAGGAAGCGAGATCCGCATGAGCGTCCAGTGGGGATCAGGCTCGATCACGAGCACCTCCCCGGTGCCGTCGACATGGCCTTGAACGAGATGACCCCCGAGCCTAGAGTCCAACCGGGCCGCGCGTTCGAGGTTGACTTCCGAGCCGACGCCAGCGCTCCCCAGCGAACTGCGCTTGAGAGTCTCCTGCATGACGTCGGCCGTGAAGGAGTCTGGCCCGATATCGACCACCGTGAGGCAGACCCCGTTCACGGCGATCGAATCCCCCGGGCGAACATCAGCGAGCACCACGGACCCGCTGATGGCGATGCGTTCAGCGTTCGTCAGTGGTTCCACCGACGCGACAGTTCCCCGCTCCTCGACGATTCCGGTGAACATGAGGTGATCCTTTGGTCAGGGTGCTGGGGTGCGAGGTGCGCCCCTTACGAGTACATCATCCCCGATTCGGCCGAACTCCCGCACATCGACCAAGAGCGGCCCGCTCATCGGACCGAGAGCAACCGGACCGACCCCGAACAGGCGAGGGGCAAGCAGCCACACGACCTCGTCGACGAGGCCAGCATCGAGAAACGCAGCAGCGATGCTCGGCCCGCCCTCAAGGAGCACCTGCTGGACACCGCGGTCCGCCAGATCGGCCATCACCTCGGCCGGCACCCGGGTTCGCAGGTGAACCGTCAGCGCCTCATCGCTGAAAATCCGTAGGGACCTCGGCAGGTGGCGCTCGCCGATGACCACCCGCAGCGGTTGGCGGTCGGCCATCCGGCCATCTAACTCACGGACCGTCAGTCGTGGGTTGTCGATGACGGCAGTGCCGGTGCCGACGAGGACAGCATCGACGTCACCTCGCAATGCGTGCACGAAGCGCGCTGATTCCGGGCCGCTAATCGGAGTCGGGCCGCCTCCGCCGTCGGCAACGCGTCCGTCCAAGGTGGCGGCCATCTTCAGCGTGACGAACGGCCGGCCCGTTCGCTGCACGTGTGTCCAGCCTCGATTAACGAGTGATGCTCGCTCCTCCAGCACGCCCCCGATCACCTCGATGCCACCGGCCCGGAGTTCATCTGCACCGCCCCCCGCCGAAGCCGTCGGGTCGGTTTGGGCGAACACGACCCGGCTCACGCCCGCAGCAACCAGTGCCTGGACACACGGACCCGTTCGGCCGACATGCCGGCACGGCTCGAGGGTGACAACCGCAGTGGCGCCCCTCGCCGCGACTCCGGCCTCCTCGAGTGCCCGGACCTCGGCATGCGCGGTTCCCGCACCTCGGTGGTAGCCCTCCCCAAGTATTTCGCCGGAGTCGTCGATGATGACGCAGCCGACGCGTGGGTTCACGCCACGCGGAGCATCGGGAGCAACCGATAACTCGATTGCCCGGGCCATCGCGGCGTTCCACTCGGTCACAACCGGGCTGCGCCGTCTGCGAGGTGTCGCAAGCGGGTAACCATAGCCGCAGGATCGGGGTCACGAAACACCGCAGACCCCGCGACGAAAACATTTGCTCCGGCGTTCGCGCATTGCTCAATATTCGAGGCATCGATGCCACCGTCAACCTGAACCCAAACATCGGTGCCGGCAGACTCTGCTAGCTGTCTGGCGCGCTTGATCTTCGGCAGCATGTCGGTCATGAAAGACTGCCCGCCGAATCCTGGCTCCACGGTCATGACGAGGATCATGTCCAAGCCCGGCATCAGTCTTGCCAACTCCTCGACATCGGTACCGGGCTTGACTGCCACGCCAGCGCGCGCGCCTGCGGTTCGGATATCTCGGCAGATCCCCTCCGGGCTGCGAGCCGCCTCGATGTGGAAGGTAACGCTCGCTGCCCCAGCCTCGGCGTAGGCCGGGGCCCAGCGGTCCGGATCAGCGATCATGAGGTGGCAGTCGGCCGGAACCGGGCAGTTACGCAGGAGTGACTCAATGACGGGCAGACCGAAGGTGAGATTCGGAACGAAGTGGTTATCCATGACGTCGAGGTGCACGAAATCTGCCACGATCGCAATCCGGCTCACCTCGTCAGTGAGCCGAGACAGGTCGCAGTTCAACACGCTCGGGGAAATCAGGACGCCCACGGGGTCAGGGTAGTGGGCCTCATCGGACAAGCATGCTCAGCGTTTACGCATGATCGCAAGAAACATGCCGTCGGTCCCGTGCCGATGCGGCCACAGCCGGACGAAGGGACCGTCCTCGAGGTCCTCGACGCCAGGTAGCAGCGTCCGGGCATCCTCAATGACGAGGTCATCGCGCCTGCCGACGACGTCGCTCACGACGAACTCGGTCTCCGCGAGGTGCGGGGAACAGGTGACGTAGGCGACGATCCCGCCAGCCAGCGTGGCATCGGCAGCCGCATTTAGCAGTGCCCGCTGCAGCGGCCCGAGTGAGGCTAGGTCCATTGGCGACTTGCGCCAGCGTGCCTCCGGGCGCCGCCTCAACGCTCCCAGACCCGTGCACGGAGCATCAACAAGCACTCGATCAAACCGCCGTGACCCCCACGGTGACGTCGTTGCATCGCCGACGATGACCTCCACATTCGCCGCGCCATTAACCGCCTGATCAACGAGTATCGCCCGGTGATGATGCTGCTCAACCGCCACGAGTTCGATCCCTCGCTCGGCGCCTAGGCCGGCGAGCAGTGCCGCCTTGCCACCCGGCCCAGCGCACATGTCGAGCCAGGCATGCTCCTCATGGTCGACCACCGCGCCAGCAAGGGCCAGCGCCATAAGCTGACTGCCCTCGTCCTGAACCCCGACAAGACCGGAGTGAACGACATTCAGGGACTCGGGCGTGCCGTCGACGAGCACAGCACCGATGGGTGACCAGCGGGTCGGCCTCACCTGCGGCAGCGCTCGCAACTCTTCAGCGCTGAGTCGGCCAGGCCGGGCCACGAGGGTCGGCCGCGCTGGCTCATTGTCCGCCTCGAGGAGGAACTCCACCTCATCGCGCCGATCACCCAGCGCATCCTGAAACGCTCGGATGATCCATGCCTGATGGGATAGGCGGGTCGAGAGGCTCTCGACATCATCACCCGCAACTCCGAGTTGCTCGACCCATTCTTCAGGGCTGCGTGCCGCCACCTTGCGCAGGACCGCGTTCACGAACCCAGCGCGTCCTGTCGCGGAGCCAGGGTTGCCGTTGCGCCTGGCCAATTCACAGGAGGAGTCGACGGCTGCATGGCTCGGGACCCGCATCGCGAGGAGTTGATGGCAGCCGAGTCGCAATACGTCCTTCAATCCAGCCTCGACGCTCGCCCAGTTCCTAGTGATACACGACTGCAGAACCGCGTCGTACCAACCCTGCCACCGCAGTGTCCCGTATCCGAGTTCGGTGGCGAAGCCCGCGTCACGTCCGGCGAGCTTGCGGGCACGAAGGAGGAGTGGCATTGCGAGGTTCGCGTATGCCTCGTCCTCGCGAACAGCGCGCAAGAGCGCGAACGCAGTTTCGCGGGAGGGATCGAGCTTGGTCATCCCATCCTGCCGATCTCGCCGCGGAGGCCGCGCGCCCAGTCGGCGGCAAGCATGTCTCGTTTCCCGGCCGGGCGGACCTGACCAAGCAGGGCGGCGCGACTCCCAGTGCCGACCCACACCTGCGACTTCGTAGCAACGACCTGCCCCGGAGCGAGGCCCTCTGGCCCGCCGTCGGGTGATAGCCCCACCGGCCCGACACCTAGTCGCTCTTCTCCGAGCATGGTCCAGGCCCCAGGCGCCGGAGTCACAGCGCGGATGCGGCGATCGACGCCGACGAGCGGTTCGTTCCAGCGAATTCGTGCGTCGTCGACCCCGATTTTTGACGCCAAACTCACGCCCTCCGCAGGTTGGGGCTTCGCCTCAATCACTTGGTCCTCGAGCGCATCAAGGGTCGCGATGAGGAGCCCAGCGCCCGAATCCGCGAGTCGGTCGAGAAGATCACCGGACGTGTCCGCACGGCGGATCACCTCGGTGACGGTGCCAAGTACCGGCCCGTCGTCAAGACCTGGGCCAATGACGAAGGTCGTTGCACCCGTGATGTCGTCGCCGTGGAGGACGGCACGCTGCACAGGCGCGGCGCCTCTCCATGCCGGAAGGAGCGAAAAGTGCAGGTTCACCCAGCCGAGCCGCGGGATCGACAGGAGGCTGGCCGGCAGGAGCGCACCGTAGGCAACCACCGGGCAGCAGTCGGGTTTGAGTGCACGTAGGTCATCTGCGAACCCCGGCTCGCTGGGGCTCATCGGGGTCAGCACGGGTATGCCCCGAACTCCTGCGAGCACGGCTACCGCGCTGCGCTCCACACTTCGGCCACGTCCGCGCGCGGAATCTGGCCTTGTGACGACAGCGACCACTTCATGTCGGGAATCCAGCAACGCCTCAAGTGATGGCAGGGCCACCCTTGGCGTTCCAGCGAAAACACAGCGCACCCGTGGCCCTACAGCCAGCGGGAGGAGATGGTGTGCGGGCTGGCATGGAAGGCCGGGGGTGGCTCACCGAACCACTCAGACTCGCGGATCAGTCGCATCGCCTCGCGCCGGGCCTCCGGATCGAGCCTGTCAATGAAGAGGATTCCGTCGAGGTGATCGGTCTCATGCTGGACGCAACGAGCCAGCAGATCACTGCCCGCGATGACGACCGGTTCTCCGTGCATATTCATGCCCTTCGCCACAACGCTCATGGCGCGCTTCGTGTCGAAGGCGAGCCCAGGAAGTGACAGGCATCCCTCCTCGCCATCTTGAATATCGGTCGACAGGTCAAGGTCGGGGTTGACGAGGTGGCCGACCTCATCATCGACCCAGTAGGTGAAGACCCGCAGGGACACGCCAATCTGGGGAGCCGCGAGACCTGCGCCGGGCGCATCCTGCATCGTCTCGGTCAGGTCCTTCACGAGCTTGCGCAGCTCTTTGTCGAAGGTCTCGACGGCGGCCGCCGGTGTGCGAAGGACGGGATCGCCCATAAGTCGGATCGGTTGAATGGCCACTGCCCAAGAGTATCGTCACCACCCTCCACCACCATCTCACCCACAAACGCATCTCACCCACAAACGCATCTCACCCGGATTCGGGGCGAGATAAACGAAAATGAGGCAAATCGCCCGTGATTCGTTCATCTCGCCCAGATTCGGGGCGAGATGGTGGATTGCCTCTTAGGTGTCGATGTCCCTTGGATCCATGATCACTGTGACGGGCTTACCTGGCCCTGACTTAGCCGATCGGACGGCGCTGATGGCGCGCAGCTCCCTACTCAGTGCCGGCCCATCCTCTCGTCGCACGGTCACGATGGCCCTGCCTCCTACCGGGCCGAGGAGCCGGTGCGGTACCACAAGGGCACGTCCGACCTCCTCAATGTCCTCAGGAATCCCCCGCAGCACCGCGACTCGGCTCGCGGGAGGCATCCTGGCCGAGGCCCGCTCGGCTAACTCCCGCGCCGCTAGCCATGAGGCGTCCCATCGAATCAGCGCCTGCACCGCCGGCGCGCCAGTATCGGCGGTGACGATGATTTGCGCGCGAGGCCTCGCGAGCAGCGCGGCCGAGAACCATCGATGCGCAGACTCCTCCATTGCCCGAAGCGACTGGCGCATCATCGAGGTTCGCGCATCGAGGATGACGACGGCCGTATACCCGCCTGCGGCGACCGGCTCGGCGCCAGCCGTCGCGATCACCAGCGCGGGGGTCTCGCCCACCGCACGCTTCACCTGGTCGCCAGACGACCACACGATCCGTTCACCATTGAACGCCCGCCCAAACTCCTCGGCGGTGCGTTCGATTCCAACAGCCACCGCGCGGAACTGACGGGAGCCACACACCCCGCACGACCACGAGCCATTCAACTTGCCACACCAGCCACACATGGCCACCTGCCGTCCAACTGCCAGTGACAAGGGCCCCGTGCACGAGCAACGGGCTGCCTCTCGGCAGCCCAAGCATGCGAGCGCCGGCAGATAGCCGCGCCGGCCCACCTGTATGAGTACCGGCCCGCTACGCAGGCCCTCCTTAGCGACCAGCCAGGCGGTGTGTGGAATCCTCGCTGAAGCGGCAGCCTCGTCACGGGCCTCGTCTTGGATCTCCAGCGCGCGAACCACCGGCGCGTCGACACGTATCGTCTGCCGATTCGGAGAAATCGACTGTGCCCAGCCATTTGCGCACCACTGTTCAGTCTCGACGCTTCGGGCCGGTGATCCGACCAGGAGGCCGCATCCGGTGAGATGGGAGCGCAGGGCTGCGACGTCGCGGGCATTCCAATAGGGCGCGTGCGGCTCCCACAGCGCCTCATCTCCGTCATTCCAGACGATCGTGAGTGCCAAATCACGAACGGGCGCGAAGACGGCTGCCCTCGTCCCGACGACGAGGCGGACGGTTCCACGCAGCACCTTGAGGAATTCCCGGTACCGGCGCTCGGGCCCCAAGTCTGCCGTGAGAACGGCCATCGTCCCCGTGCAATCGTCGAGGGCTGAGGTAACCTGCGCGACGTCCCAGGCATCCGGAACGATGACGAGGACTCCCCCCGTCGGGCGCGAGAGCACCGCACGGGCGATCGCCGCAATGTCTGCTGTCCACGGATGTGCTGGCGCCGCAGACCATACGCCGCGCACTCCGGCGATGCCACCGGCGAGCGCACGTCCGTAGAGCACCCTGCCACGCTGATAGCGCGCCCAAGCTTCCTCGTCACCCTCGCGGGCGTGGACCAAAGAGGCGACGTCGGTCATGGTGACTGCAGCCTCAGCGCGAGCGTGCCGAGGGGGAACTGCGGCCCTCAAGACGTCCCAGAAGGAACCCGCATATCGATCCGCTACTGCTGTCAATAGGGCCGAGACCTCATCTGTGAGCACCGGCTCGGGCGACAGCACCCGTTCGATGGGACGTAGGCTCGATTCCACCGAGCTCTCCTGGGTCCGCCCGACGACAAGGCCGTTGAGGAGCCGTCCAGCGAAGCGAACACGCACCCGAACCCCGGGCTGAGCAGCCTCGTCGAGGGATTCGGGTACTCCGTAGTCGAATACTCGGTCGAGATGGGGCAGCGGCGAATCCACGCGCACCTGAGCAACCGGCGACTCTTTCGCCAACGGCACCGTCGAACCAACCCGCGGTCGGCGGCCAGCCGGTATACCTGTATCCAGTGCCAGTTGGTCGTCGATCACTGCCCCCGGGGCGTTACTAGACGCCAGCGACGTCGCGCAGCGCCTCTGCCCGGTCGACACCCTCCCAGGTGAACGTCGGTCCGACCTGAGTGCGGCTCATCACGTCGTCCGCATCGAGCAATTCGTTCGTTCCTTGCGGACGGCCAAAGTGCCCATACGCGCTCGTCGTTCGATAAATCGGGCGAAGCAAATCGAGATCGCGAATGATCGCTGCTGGGCGTAGGTCGAAGACTCGAAGCACGGCCTCCTGAATCGTCTCATCGCTGATGATGCCGGTACCGAAGGTCTCGACGAAGACGCCAACCGGGTGAGCCTTGCCGATCGCGTAGGCGACCTGAACCTCACACCGCGTCGCCAGTCCAGCAGCGACAACATTCTTGGCGACCCAGCGCATCGCGTACGCGGCAGACCTGTCGACCTTTGACGGGTCCTTGCCGGAGAAGGCACCGCCACCGTGGCGGGCCATGCCGCCATAGGTGTCAACAATGATCTTGCGCCCGGTGAGGCCGGCATCGCCCATCGGGCCGCCGACCACGAACTTGCCGGTGGGATTCACGAGCAAGCGGTAGTCCTTCGAGTCCAGATCGATCGTCTCGAGAATCGGTTCCACCACCATTCGACGAATGTCCGGGCCGAGATCCTTGTCGAGGTCAATGTGTTCGGCGTGCTGGCTGGACACCACGATGGTGTCGATTCGGATCGGGCGATCATTCTCGTCGTACTCGATGGTGACCTGAGTCTTCCCATCAGCGCGCAGGTAGCCGAGCGTGCCGTCCTTGCGAACGAGGGTGAGCCGCTCGGCGAGGCGGTGCGCCAGCGAGATCGGCAGTGGCATGAGTTCGACGGTGTCGGTGCAGGCGTAGCCAAACATGAGACCCTGATCACCGGCGCCCTGTCGGTCGAGTGGATCGCCGCTCTTGCCCTCTCGCTCTTCGATGGCGTCGTCGACACCCTGCGCAATATCCGGTGACTGCTTGCCGATCGACACCTGAATGCCGCAGGACGAACCGTCGAAGCCCTTCTCCGAGGAGTCATAGCCGATATGCAGGACGGTGTCGCGCACGAGTTTCATCACATCCGCAAAGCCATCGGTCGTGACCTCACCGGCAACATGCACCTGCCCGGTCGTCAGCATCGTTTCGACAGCAACACGACTGCGCGGATCTTGACGCAGGAGGTCATCCAAGATGGCGTCGCTGATCTGATCAGCCATCTTGTCGGGGTGACCCTCGGTGACGGACTCGGACGTGAACAAGCGCTTCGACACGAACTCTTCTCCCGATAGTTACGGCAACCATGACGGTCCTTGCCAATGAACCCCAACAGTCTAGCGTTGGGCCCTAGTCGACGACTGCCAATCGATCAGCGAACAGGCGACCAACGGCATCCCAGACCCCATCTGCCACGGCGGCCTTCGAACGACGTGACAACTGCGTCATCGAGCCGTCGGACCCCAACACCAGCACCTCATTGTCCGTAGCGCCGAAAACCTCGACTCGCCCCACATCATTGACGATGAGCAGGTCGCACCCCTTGCGGGCGAGTTTTCCTCTCGCGATGGAGAGCAACTCGTCGTCATTGGTCGCAGTCTCAGCAGCGAAGCCGACGATGATGGGTCGCGCGCCCACTCGCGTTCGAACAAGATCAGCAAGGACGTCGACAGTCTGGACCAGATCAATGCGCAGGGTCGCCTCCGCAGACTCCTTCTTAATCTTGGATCCGGCCCGGGTATCGGGGCGGAAATCTGCGACTGCTGCAGCCATGACGAGCACATCGGCGGCGTTCGACCACGCGACCATCGCCGCGTGCAGTTCAGCGGCCGTGCTCACCCGCACGAGCGTGACCCCCGCAGGAGGGTCGACATCGAGGTTGGCCGCGACAAGGGTGACCGAGGCGCCGCGCGACACTGCTGTCCGGGCAAGTTCGACCCCTTGACGCCCGCTGCTGTTGTTACCGATGAACCGCACCGGATCAAGCGGCTCCCGCGTGCCGCCGGCACTCACGACGATCGATCGTCCGGCAAGGTCATTGGACGGACTTCGCCGCAGGAGATCGCCGATAGCCTCCAGAATCTGGCGCGGCTCAGGCAGTCGCCCTGGCCCGGAGTCGGCGCCGGTGAGCCGGCCGGCAGCGGGCTCCAGCACGACGACACCCCTGCCGCGTAGATCAGCGACATTTCGTTGCGTGGCCGCGTGCACCCACATTTCGGTGTGCATTGCGGGCGCGAGGAGGATCGGGCACCGGGCAGTGAGGAGGACGTTGGTGAGGAGGTCCCCGGCTACTCCGTAGGTTGTGCGGGCCAGAAGGTCGGCTGTCGCGGGGACCACGACGACGAGATCGGCCTGCTGTCCGAGTCGCACGTGCGCAACGACGTGCGCCTGATCCCAGACCGTGTGGTGAACGGCCTTGCCTGAAAGCGCCTCCCAGGTCGCAGAGCCGACGAATCTCAGCGCTGCTGCCGTGGGGACGACGGTGACGTCATGCCCTGACTCAGTGAGCCCGCGGACAACCTCGACAGCCTTGTAGGCTGCTATGCCCCCCGCTACCCCAACAACGACGCGAGACCGGCGCCCCGGGATCGGGTCACCGGTCTCGACAGGGGTCGCGGTCAGACCGGCTCCTCGACCGCCTCAGAGATGAGGAGTCCCGCGTCGATCTCGCGCAGGGCGATGGAAAGCGACTTCTCTTGGACGTGGGTCTCGACAAGGGGACCGACGTACTCCAGCAGGCCTTCGCCAAGTTGGGAATAGTAGGCGTTGATCTGTCGCGCACGCTTGGAGGCGTAGATGACGAGCGAGTACTTCGAGTCCGTCTTTTCGAGGAGAGCATCGATGGACGGATGGGTGATGCCCTCAGGGCGTGCGGAACTCATGTGAGGAAGCCTACCAACGTTTCGACGGTGTCCGGCACCGTGGTGTTCACGACGACCTCGTCAAACTCCTCCCGCGCAGCCAACTCATGCTCCGCGACGGCGAGTCGACGAGCGACGCCCTCAGGCGATTCCGTGCCGCGGCCGAGGAGCCTCGCACACAGGATCTCCCAGGAGGGCGGGGCGAGAAACACGAGCAGGGCGTCATCAGCCGACTGCCGAACCTGTCTGGCCCCGGCAACCTCAATCTCCAAGATGACCGGCCGCCCCGCGGCACGATGCTCTCCGACAGGCCCCCGCGGGGTCCCGTACCGGTTGCCGGCGAACTCCGCCCACTCGAGGAGATCGCCGGCGGCGATCATGGCGTCGAACCCCCTCGAATCGACGAAGAAGTAGTCGACCCCATCGACCTCGCCCGGTCGAGCAGGACGGGTAGTCGCCGAGACCGAGAGCCATGCATGCGGTACGCGCTCAAGAAGCGCTCGTACAACCGTGCTCTTGCCAACACCAGATGGTCCAGACACCACCATGAGCGGCCCCTTGATGCCGCTCATACTTCGATCGCCTCGATCAACTCTTGACGCTGCCGATCCGTGATGCCGCCAAGTCGACGCGTCTCTGCGACGGCCAACCTCCGCATAATCGAATCGGCACGAGCCGGGCCAATTCTGGGGAGTGACTCCAGCAGCCACCGGATCCGGACACCATGCCACTCCCCCGACATTCCAGCACTTCTGATGATGTCTACGCCCGAGATTCGACCAGATTTCAGCGCCCGACGAAGCTCTGCCCGCTCATGGCGTACCTCCATGGCCCGCAGCAGTGCCGAAGCCCGCTGGTCTTCAGTCCGGACTGGAACGGTCATGGAGCGACCTGAACCCCAGGACCGGCCCGAACAGTTCGGGCGTCGAGAGCAACCCGGCAGGTGGCGGCCAGTGCTGCCGCAGCCGCGCCCACGTCGGCGGCTCCGGTTATCGGCCGGCCAATGACAAGCAGGTCGGCCCCATCTGCGAGCGCCTGCTCGGGGGTCGCGGTCCGACGCTGGTCATCGGCGAAAGCGCCAGCCGGACGCACACCTGGCGTGATGAGCACGATGTCGGAGCGAACCGAAGCCCGGATCGCCGCCACCTCGCGCGGGGAACAGACGATGGCTCCGGCCCCCGCGCGAATTGCCAAAACCGCGAGCCGCACGGCTGCATCGAGCGCTGGGCCCGCCATCCCTATCGACTCCAGTGACTCGTCGTCGAGGGACGTCAACACGGTGACCGCCGTGATGCGGGTATCCGGAAGCGCCCCGGCTGCCGCGGCGATCATCTCCGAGCCCCCGGCCGCATGAACGGTGAGGAACGTGGGAGCAAGGTGAGCCACGGCTCGGGCTGCACCCGCGACAGTCGCCGGGATGTCGTGCAGCTTGAGGTCGAGGAAGATTCCTGGCGATTGGCCTGCGACGGCAGACGCCGCTGCCCTCGCCGCCTCGACAGATCCCGCGCCGTCGCGGCAGAAGACCTCCAAGCCCACCTTGAGCGTCGACACATACGGCGTCACCGCCCGCGTCCAATCGGCCAGCACCGCGAGGTTCGGTGCATCGAGTGCGACCGCGATGGGGCCGGCAGTAATCCCGGTCATGTGAAAAAAGTCGTTGCCCACGACGCCGGTAGGCGCCTCATGTCGGCTCGGGCGCAACATCGGAACGGTTTTCGTCAGCCGCCTGCGCCTCGGCGAAGTCCTTGTACTGATCGAACGGCTCGCTCGCGGTGTCGCGTCGAATCTGTACCACCTCGGCAACCGGCCTTCGGTCGTCGAGCCCATCAAGGACCTCGACCTCCGATACCTGAATCACCCTCGAAACCTCGATGGCCTGCTCGTCACCGACCTCGGGGTTTTCGGCTGACTCGACCGCCGCGATTTCGGCTAGGAGTGGCTCTGGAACGTCATGCTCACGATGGGCGTAGGAGATTGCCTGCTCTAGGGAGGTAAATCCTCGCTCGTGCAGCGCTTGGGCCAACTCGCGTTGCACCCGGATCGGGGCGGACGGATCATTGAACGTGGCCGTGCCGACCGAGACAGCATTCGCGCCAGCGAGGATGAACTGCAGTGCATCGAGTCCGGTGCGGATACCGCCCATGCCGAGGATGGGGATCCTTGGCATCGCCTGGCGGATCTGCCAGACACAGCGCACGGCGATCGGTCGGATTGCCGGACCGCTGAGCCCGCCGGTCACTCCCGCGAGGGCTGGGCGCATGCGATCAACGTCGATGACCATGCCCAGGGCGGTATTGATGACCGATAGCCCGGTGGCACCAGCGCGCACGACAGCGTGCGCGATATCAGTGATGTCGGTGACGTCGGGAGACAGTTTCGCGAGGACAGGGATTTGTGGATCGACATGGCGGCGGACGGCCTGGATGACTTGCGACGCCGCCTCAGGGTTGCAAGCGAAGACCTCTCCGCGGTCCTCGACGTTCGGACAGGAGATGTTCACCTCGATGGCGTCAATCCCCGATACGTACCGGAGCTTTTGGGCGATCTTCACGTACTCCTCGACCGAGCTGCCGGCGATCGACACGATGACTCTGGACCCACGCTGCTCAAGCCAAGCTAGGTCGGTCTCGATGAAGGCGTCTAGTCCCGGGCCTTGGAGGCCGATGGAGTTGAGCATGCCGCTCGGCGTTTCTGCCATTCGCGGGGTGGGCCGTCCGGCGCGGGGCTGGAGCATGATGCTCTTCGTCACGATCGCACCAAGGTGGGTAATGTCGAAGTACTCATCAAGCTCTCGGCCGGACGCCGCGCAACCGGATGCGGTGAGGACAGGAGCATCGAGATGCATGGCGCCCAGTGAGGTCGACATGTCCATACGCGGGGTCTCAGAGGTGGAGCCCACAGGCCCGCGTCCAATAACGGCCGGGCTCATGACTCCTCCACGACCGGCGCTCCGAAGGCATCAGCTGGGATGGTGCCGACATCGCTCCAGCGGACCCGATCTCCGCGGAAAACCGGACCCTCCACGCACGACCGCACCATGCGGGTCACGCCGTCTGGGCCGATGACCGGGAGCACGCAGGTCATGCACACGCCGATGCCGCAGGCCATCGCTTCCTCGACCGAGCACTGGCTGTATGCCCGATGCTCGGCTGCGATCCCAGCGACAGCCGACAGCATTCCCATGGGGCCACAGGCGTATACGACCGCTGCCTCTGACTTGTCGATGACTGAGCCGAGGACGTCGGTGACGCGGCCCCGCTCGCCCGACGTGCCATCCTCGGTCGTGATGACGAGCTTTGACGAAGCTCGCTTCATCTCCAGAACGCCGAAGAGCTTCGACTCGGTGGAGGCTCCCATGACGACATCGACTCGGCAACCCCTGTCACGCAGTTGCTCAGCGAGCATGAACATCCCCGCAGAGCCGTAGCCGCCGGCGACGAGCACACAGGGGACCCGTTCCTTAGGCAGGATGTACGGCCGGCCAAGTGGTCCGACAATGTCGAGGATGTCGTGCCGCCGGCGCTCACTCAGCCACCTTGTTCCCTGGCCCTCAACCCCTACAACGATCTCAAGGGTGCCGCCGTACACGCCGCGGGACTTGACCTGATAAATCGCGAAGGCGCGCCGGAGCAGCATGCTGCTCTCCTCGCCCCCCATGGACACCGTGACGAAGTGCCCGGGGCGGGCTAACTCCGGCATTCCCGCCGCCGTCAGCGAGAGCACCGAGTACGCGCCTGACTTGCGGACATCGAGGACCTCGGCGCGCAACTGGATAGGCACGGTTCAGCGCTCCTCTGCACTCTGTGGGTGCACTGCTGCCCCCGATTGGTGCTCTGATCGTATTGATGCGGCCTGCGCCGACCTCAGTTGGTTGAGGGTACTCCCATGCTCCTGGAGTGAACGCACGGTTGGCTCGACGCTTCTCAGCGACGTGATTCCCTGCACTGCCGCAGCCAGGCCTTGGACCGTGGTGATGCTCGGCACCCCCTTGATGACCGCAGCGGTGCGGATCTCGTACCCATCGACCCGTGGTCCAACGCCGTAGGGCGTGTTCACGATGAGGTCAATCTCACCCGCCATGATCACGTCGACCGTCGTCGGTTCACCTGCCGGTCCGCGCCCCTCACGCTGCTTACGCAGGATCTCGACCCGAACGCCGTTGCTCTCAAGAGCCTGCGCCGTGCCCGCGGTAGCGAGGAGCCGAAAACCGAATTCGGCCAGGCGCCTGAGCGGTTCAATCGCGGCCGCCTTGTCGCGATCAGCGAGTGAGACAAATGCAGTCCCTGTGGTCGGTAGCCCGCCCGAGAATGCCGCCTCCTGTGACTTGGCGAATGCAACACCGAATGAGTCGTCAATCCCCATAACCTCGCCCGTCGATCGCATCTCCGGTCCCAGGAGGGTGTCGACCCCGTGGAATCGACCGAAGGGCAGGACCGCCTCCTTCACCGCGATGGCGGCCCCAGTCGGGAGGGTGCCTCCGTCTCCGTGGGCGGGCAGGATTCCCTCGGCCCGCAATCCAGCGATGGTCTGACCGACCATGACACGCGCGGCGGCCTTCGCGACCGGTACCGCTGTCGCCTTCGACACGAACGGAACGGTGCGCGATGCGCGCGGGTTCGCCTCAAGCACGAACAGGACACCGTCGAGCAGCGCATATTGGACGTTCAATAGACCGAGGACCCCGACGCCCTTTGCAATGGCGAGGGTCGACTCCCTGATGCGGTCGATCTCCTCCGCAGTGAGCGTCATCGGCGGCAGCACGCAGGCTGAGTCACCGGAGTGAATGCCGGCCTCCTCGATATGCTCCATGACCCCGGCGAGGAAAAGCTCCTCTCCGTCGTAGATGGCATCGACGTCGATCTCAACCGCGTTATCGAGGAAGCGGTCGACGAGCACCGGATGCTTCGCGTTGATATCCGTGGATCGGACGAGGTAATCGGCGAGCATCGCGTCGTCGTAGACGATCTCCATGCCACGACCGCCAAGGACGTAACTCGGTCGCACGAGCACCGGATACCCGACGTCCTTCGCGATCGCCTGCGCCTCTGCAAAGGAGGACGCCGTCCCATGCTCTGGCGCGGGCAGGCCCGCTGCCGCAAGGACCCTGCCGAATGCACCCCGCTCCTCCGCGAGGTGAATCGCCTCGGGGCTCGTCCCGAGGATGGGCACGCCCTCGTCCTTGAGTGCCTGGGCAAGACCGAGCGGGGTCTGGCCCCCCAGTTGAACGATGACCCCGACGAGGGTGCCCGACTGGCGCTCAAGATGGACGACCTCGAGCACATCCTCCAAGGTGAGCGGTTCAAAATAGAGCCGATCGGCCGTGTCGTAGTCGGTCGACACGGTCTCCGGATTGCAGTTGATCATGATGGTCTCGTATCCGGCATCGCGAAGGGTCAGCGCTGCATGAACGCACGAGTAGTCAAACTCGATACCCTGCCCGATGCGGTTCGGCCCCGAGCCAAGGATCACCACCTTGCGCCGATCGGATGGCACGGCCTCGTTCTCATCGTCGTACGACGAGTAGTGGTACGGGGTGGTCGCCTCGAATTCGGCCGCGCACGTATCGACCGTCTTGAAAACCGGACGAATCCGGAGGCCATGCCTGAGTTCGCGGACCTCGTGCTCTGCTAGACCGCGCAACTGCCCGATCTGCCGGTCGGAGAAGCCGTTGCGCTTGGCGTGCCGGATGATGTCGGCGTTGAGCCCCTCAGCCGAGCGCAGTTCATCAGCCATCTCGTTGATGAGGCAGATCTGGTCGAGGAACCAAGGGTCGATCGTGGTGGATGCATGCACGTCCTCGATGGTCGCTCCCGCCCACAACGCTCGCTGAACGAGGGAGAGTCGGCAGTCGTGCGGCTTGGACATCGACACAAGGAGCGCTGCGAGATCAACGTCGGATCGGTGCTCGGGCCAGAAGAACACGGCTTCAGGTCGCTCAAGTGAGCGAAGGGCCTTTTGAAGCGCCTCGGTGAAGTTCCGGCCGATCGCCATGGCCTCGCCGACGCTCTTCATCGTCGTGGTGAGGATCGGGTCGGCCTGAGGGAACTTCTCAAAGGCGAACCGCGGCACCTTCACGACCACGTAGTCCAAGGTGGGCTCGAAGGATGCCGGAGTCTTTCTTGTGATGTCGTTGGGAATCTCATCAAGGGTGTAGCCGATCGCGAGGCGTGCAGCGATCTTTGCGATCGGGAATCCGGTGGCCTTCGAGGCGAGGGCTGATGAGCGCGACACCCGCGGGTTCATTTCGATGACGATCATTCGTCCATCGCTCGGGTCGATCGCGAACTGGATATTGCAGCCACCGGTGTCGACCCCAACCGCCCGGATGATTTGGATTCCGACGTCGCGCATGTGCTGGAACTCGCGATCGGTCAGGGTCATGGCCGGTGCCACGGTGATCGAGTCACCGGTGTGCACCCCCATCGGGTCGAGGTTCTCGATCGAGCAGACGACAACGACGTTATCGCGGTTATCACGCAT
>CAMDKQ010000032.1 GCA_945901095.1 Bifidobacterium breve | reverse complement strand
GTCAGTCGTCCATCGAGTTCTGCCGTCAGCACGCGTCGAAGCCCGACCGCCATCACGGCCGCCACCGCGCAGCCGGCCAGCAGTACGAGGATCCATGCCACCTCGAGCCCCGCGCCGAGCATCAGCCCTGCGATACCAGGGCCGATGATGCTCGACACCGACCACACCAGACTCATCGACGAGTTGTAGCGACCCCGCAGATGCTCGGGGGCCAGGTCATTCACGAGCGAGGGTGCGACCGGAGCCCACAGGGTCTCGCCGCGGGCGAAGACTCCAGAAGAGACGAGCACGAGGATGAGTGCCAGAGCCGGCTCAGCTAGGAGGCTTGATCCCATGAGAATCCATGAGAACGCCCATATCCCTGCGACGGCGACGATGAGGTAGCTTCGCGACCGCCCCCTGATGAAGCGCAGCATGAGCAGTTGAGTCGCGACGATGGTGAATGTATTCACCGCGAAGCTCATGCCGACCCAGGATACGGAAAATCCATGTATGACCGTGATGAAGATGGGGACGCCAACCTCAAGTGCACCGTATCCGCTCATGAGGAGCACCACGGCCAAGAGAAGCACCCTCCGCAGAATCCTGTCAGCAAGCACCTCCCGCATGCCCGTAACGGCCCGATCCGATTGGCCGCCCTCGTCCAGTGCGACTTCGGCAATCCGACCCACGCCGACACCTCGAAGTGTGAGGAGCACCGCAAAGTAGGCGAGATATGCAGTCGCGTCAGCAAGGTAGAGCCACACGAAGGTCGAAGGGTCCGTCTCCGACACCACCAGCGCTGAGACGATCCCGCCTGCGCCGAGGCCGAGATTGAGGAGCATAAACTGGATTCCAAACACCCGCTGACGTGACTCCTGGGTCGTCACGCGACCAAGAAGCGCCGACTGCCTCGACAAGGAGTCCCGCCATGAGCACCGGCCGAGGCCCCTGTCGATCACTCGCCCAGCCCACGACCGGGAAGGCGATCAGAGAAATGACGGCAATGTAGGCCACCACGAGTCCGCCGATCGTGAGCCCCAGACCCCGGATCTCCCCGAGATAGACGATGAGGAGCGGCATCGTCAGCCCACTGCCTATGGCCGAAAGGCCGTTGCCCAGAAGGATCCTGCGCGCGAGCGGTGGCACCCTTGGCGGCGTTGGCATCTCCGAAGCCTAGGTCGGCTCCCCTGCGACGACATGGAGCGCCGGTTCCCCCGCCCGCCACCTGCGCAATTGCTCAGTGAGGAGGCTTAACGCGCGTGGCGGGAACGAGCTCGTGTTTCCTCCGAGGTGGCCCGTGATGAGTACATTCGGGCACCGCCAGAGCGGGTGATCGCTCGGCAGTGGCTCCGGATCCGTCACGTCGAGCGCCGCCCGGATACGTCCGGACCTCAACTGCGCGACTAGGTCATCGGTTTTGACCACTGGTCCGCGAGAGACGTTGACGAGCAGGGAGCCATCACGCATCTGCCCGAGGAAGCCGGCATCGACCAAGCCTCTGGTGTCGTCCGTGAGGGGAACTGCCAGGACCACGATGTCGGCGTTCGGCAGGAGGTCTTGCAGCTCGCTGATGCCAGCGACAATGCCCGGATCACCCTCGGATGCCGGCCGCCCTCCCGCCGCGGTGTTGCGTCGCGTTCGACCAACGAGGGTCACGGCGGCCTCAAAACCCTCGAGTCGGCGGGCTAGGGCCGAGCCGACACCTCCCGCACCCAAAATAAGCACACTTCGGTCAGCGAGCGACACGTGATGGCTGTGGAGCCAGGTGCCTGTGGCCATCGCCCGCGCTGCGGTATCGATGCCCCGAAGGCTCGCGAGGATGAGCCCGATAGCAAGCTCAGAGGTCGCCGCATCATGAACCCCCACCGCGTTACTGAGGAGAACCCCTGCCGGGAGGAATGGAAGTGCAGCCTCAAACCCAGCCGTCAGGAGTTGGGTTCGCTCGAGCAGCGGCATTCGCGCCATGAGGTGCGCGTTCGGCGCGGGCCCGAGGTAGTGCGGGACAAAGAACCCGCACCGCTCGATGAGCTCATCGGCCGGATCCGCGAGGTCCCCATATCCAATGACGTCAGGCGCATTCGGCGCAACGAAACTCGGGATGAGAGCAATCGGCACTGCTTAGGCGTCCGTAACTCCGAGCCGCTCCAACAGCAGCGCCCGTACCTTGGCCGCATCGGCCTGCCCGCGAGTGGACTTCATGACCGCCCCCACAATCGCACCGGCCGCTTGAACCTTTCCCGATCGGATCTTCTCTGCCACGTCAGGCTGGGCAACCAGCGCCTCGTCGATGGCAGCAAGCAGCGCCGTGTCATCGCTCACGACCGCAAGGCCCCTGCTCGCGATGACCTCATCAACGTCGCCCTCGCCCGCAATGACGCCCTCGAACACCTGCCGTGCAAGTTTGTCGTTCAGGGATCCATCAGCGACGAGCGCCTCGACCCGCGCGATGTGGGCCGGCGTCACCGGGAGATCAGCAAGCTCGATGCCCTGATCATTCGCGGAGCGCAGGAGCTCCCCCGTCCACCACTTGCGCGCCGCGGCTGACTCGACGCCAGCCTCGATGGTCTCCTCCACCAGATCGAGAGCGCCCGCGTTCACGACCGTGGCCAGCTCGAACGGCGTGATGCCCCACTCGGCCTCAAGGCGTGAGCGCTTGGCCGAGGGCAGCTCCGGCAGGGTCGACCGAAGCTCATCGATCCATACTGCCGAAGGGGCGATCGGAACGAGATCCGGCTCCGGGAAGTATCGGTAATCCTCGGCCTGCTCCTTCGATCGGCCAGAGGTGCTGCGCCCAATATCCTCGTGGAAATGACGGGTCTCTTGGACGACCCGACCCCCGGCCGTCAGGAGAGCGGACTGACGCTCGACCTCCGACCGCACCGCGCGCTCGACCGAGCGCAGCGAGTTCACATTCTTCGTCTCGCTACGTGTCCCCATTGGCGAGCCCGGCTTGTTCAGTGAAAGATTGACGTCGCAACGAAGCGACCCCTCCTCCATGCGCACATCGGAGACGCCAAGTGCGCGCATGAGGTCGCGCAGTTCGGCAACGTAGGCCTTGGCGACGTCCGCCACGAGGTGACCCGCGCCGGCCACCGGCTTCGTGACGATCTCGATGAGCGGGATGCCCGCACGGTTGTAGTCGACGAGGGAGTAATCTGCTCCATGGATGCGGCCGGTCGCCCCGCCTGTATGCGTGAGCTTTCCGGTGTCCTCCTCCATGTGCACCCGCTCGATTTCAACGCGGACCACCTTCGGGCCCTCCGCTGTCGCGACGGTGACATCGAGGTAACCATTCGAGCAGAGCGGCTCGTCGTACTGGCTGATCTGATAGTCCTTGGGCATGTCCGGGTAGAAGTAGTTCTTCCGGGCGAAGCGGCACCATTCGGCGATCGTGCAGTTGAGCGCCAGTCCAATGCGGATCGTTGACTCGACAGCGGTGCGGTTGACCACTGGCATTGAGCCCGGCAGCCCCAGACATACGGGGCACACCTGGGTGTTCGGCTCCCCACCGAAGGCAGTGGGGCACCCGCAGAACATCTTGGAGTTCGTCCCCATCTCGACATGCACCTCGAGGCCGAAAACGGGCTCGAAGAGGTTCAGCGCCTCGTCATAGGGGATCGTCTCGGGCATGGCAGTGCTCATAGGGCCGGAGCCTCCTCGATCAGCAGATGTCCCCATTGGTCATAGAGCGCAGACTCAAGCGCCGCACCCACGAGATACAGGCGGTCATCAGCCATAGGTGGCGCCATGATCTGAAATCCCACCGGGAGTCCGTCCTCTGGAGCGAGCCCCACCGGCAGCGACATCGCCGCATTCCCAGCGAGATTCACCGGGATCGTTGCAATGTCATTGAGATACATCGCGAGGGGATCATCGACCTTCTCGCCAATCTTAAATGCCGTCGTTGGTGCCGTGGGGGAGACGAGGACGTCAACGGACTCGAAGGCGCTCGCAAAGTCACGCATGATGAGGGTGCGAACCTTTTGCGCCGAGCCGTAGTAGGCGTCGTAGTAGCCACTCGACAGGGCATAGGTCCCGAGCATGATGCGCCGCTTCACCTCTGCCCCGAAACCCGCCTCACGGGTCAGGCTCATCACCTGCTCCACCGAGTGGCTGCCATCATCGCCGACACGCAAGCCGTACCGCATGCCATCGAAGCGAGCGAGGTTGCTCGATGCCTCAGACGGCAAAATCAGGTAGTAGGCACCCAGCGCATACTCGAAACTCGGGCAGCCCACCTCAACGATCTCGGCACCGAGGTGCTCAAGGATCGCAAGTGACTCCCGAAATCGCTGCGCCACGCCAGCCTGGTAACCCTCACCATTGAGTTCGGCGACAATCCCGATGCGCATACCTCGGACATCAGCCTTCGCCGCCGCCGCAACAACATTTGGTACCGGCGCGTTGATCGAGGTCGAATCACGCGGGTCATAGCCGGCGATGATCGAGTGGAGAAGTGCAGTGTCCATCACGGTTCGAGCGCATGGGCCTGCCTGATCAAGTGACGAGGCCAGTGCCACCAGTCCGTAGCGAGGAACCCCACCATAGGTCGGCTTCACCCCGACGGTGCCGGTCACTGCCGCCGGCTGACGGATCGAACCTCCCGTGTCAGTGCCGATCGCCAATGGTGCCTCAAAGGCCGCCAGCGCCGCCGCCGACCCACCACCGGACCCACCAGGAATCCGATCGAGGTCCCAGGGATTGTGGCTTGGGCCATAAGCAGAATGCTCAGTCGACGATCCCATCGCAAACTCGTCCATGTTCGTCTTGCCCAGGATGACGATGTCGGCGGCCCGCAGACGCTCGACAACGCTCGAGTCATACGGCGGACGCCAGTTCTCCAGCATTCTCGAGCCGCAGGTGGTCGGCACGCCGCGCATCGTCAGGACATCTTTCAATGCGAGTGGCACCCCCGCGAGTGGTCCGAGGACCTCTCCCGCCGACCGCTTTGCATCGACGCTCCTAGCAGAATCGATCGCTGCTTCAGCATCGACATAGAGGAATGCGTGGACGCGGTCATCAACACTGCTGATGCGATCAAGATGTGCCTGCGTGACCTCGACTGCGGATGCCTCGCCGGTCCGAATGGCCTCGGCGAGGACCGCGGCAGTCTGACGAGTGAGATCTGAGCCCGTGATTGGCACTAGACCTCCTCATCCAGAATTCTCGGAACCCTGAATCGATCGTCTTCGTGAGCAGGAGCGGCAGCGAGGACCTCCGCGCGGTCGAGGCATGGACGCGCAATGTCGTCACGAAACACGTTCTCGAGGGGCAGCGGGTGAGAGGTCGCGGGGATGTCTGCCGTGGCGATTTCCGACACCCTCGCCACCGACTGCAAAATCACGTCCAACTGCTGCGCGTAGTGATCGAGTTCAGTCTCGGTCAGGTCTAAGCGCGCAAGCGTGGCGAGATGAGCGACTTCTGCTCGGGTGATTGCCGTCATTGCGCCATCCTATTGAGGCCCCATGACAGCGGGTTTCAGCGCCGGATGCGCCCACGATCCATCGAATGTCAGGGGGTGGGGATAGGTTCGTACACATGTTCGAATTGCGCTCGCTTACTCCCCTCGCCAACGGCGAGCGCATCGACGACCTTGCTGCATGCTCCCCGACACCAGCCTCCATGAGCGAACTCGCACTCATCGATCCTTCCGAGCTCAGCGAGGAGGACGCGATCACCTGGCTTCAGGCCCACGAACGAATCAGCGCATGGTGGGCATCCCTCCAGGCGCCCGCCCTCGTGCGCGCTGCCGGTTCTGATCGCTACATCACCCATGTCGTGTTCGGAAGCGATGTTCTCGGCGAAGGGCCGGCGGGCCCAGTCACGATCGCCGATGCGATCCGCGAGGAGCTAGCCGCCGCGCTGCGCCTGTCCCCTGCGACCGCGCAAACCCGCATCGATAGCGCTCGGATGCTTTGCGGGCCCCTGTCCGCCACTCATGCGGCGCAGTCGGCAGGCAACATCACCGCGAGCCATGTCGCCATCATCGTTGCTGCTGCTTCCCGGCTACGCGGGATCTGGGATGTCGACGAAGCCTCCCGCGAGGCCTTTGCCAACCAATGCGACCTACTCCAGCGTCGAGTTCTCCCGGTGGCGATTCGCTCCACTCTCACCCGAACTCGACGCGCAGCCAAACTCGCAGTCATCGCAGGTGATCCTGTCGAGGCTGAGCGCCGCCGCAAGAAGTGGCTTGCCGACCGCGACGTTTATGTGATTGACGACCTCGACGGTGTCTCGACACTCATAGCGCGAATGGCCACAGAGCACGCGCACGCGTGCCTTTCTGTCATCAACGACATTGCGGGGCGATGCATATGGGCCGCTCCGATCGGGGTACCGCCACGACCAGCCGCAGCCGCCGGTACCGAGGCTGGGGTTGGGGTCGAGGCTCAGGCGGGAGCTGCGGCTGGTCCCCGCATAGGAACGGACTTCCTTGGCTCTGATGCCGGGCATTCGATGTTGAGTATTGGCGAACGGCGGTCGTTGGCCCTCGCCTCCCTGCTCATCGATGGTCACCCGCGGGGTTCATCCGCAGAAACTGAAAGTCAGGACTATGTCGAAAGTCGGGACTATGTCCGAGCGACATTCCCACGGCCCCGGGCCCTCATCAACCTGACCATCGACCTCACCACGCTCCTTGGCCTACGGGATGGCGCGGCCGAACTCATCGGTGCAGGCGCACTCCCCGCTGAAGTCGCCCGCGAACTCCTCGCCGATGCACGATTCAGGCGCATCATCACCGATCCAATGACCGGCGAGCTCCTCGACTACGGGCGGCAGACGTACGCCGTTCCCGAGGCACTACGGCGCTACATCGCCGCGCGTGATCAGACCTGTCGATTTCCCAGTTGTGGAATAGCCGCCATCCGATGCGAGATCGATCATGCGATCCCATGGAGTCGCGGCGGAGCCACCGATCGGGGCAATCTCGGCGCCTTATGTACCCGCCATCACCAACTGAAAACCCACGGCGGCTGGCGAATCACCGAAAGCGAACTCGATGGCGGTTGCACCTGGACATCGCCGCAGGGCAGGAGGTACGAGCATCGACCCCATCCGGTGCTCGAGCAAATACAGGATTCGTCGGCTGACCCTCACCACACTGAAGTACCCGGGTCCGAGTTGCAGAACTCACTCGCAGGTCCGCCCCTGTCGAATGCACGTGATGCTCCGCCGCCCTTCTAATGCTCCGCCGCCCTTCTAATGACCAGAACACCGGCGGGAACCCTGCGTGCTACTCGCCCATCCCGGCAGCCGCGCCGAACGCGGCCTGCGCCCCCTCCGTAATCAAGAGCCGAAAACCATCAGCGTCAAGGACTCTGATGCCGAGGGCTTCCGCCTTCTTGAGCTTGGAGCTGGGCTTACCGCCGGGGTCGCCCTGGATCAGCGCGGTCGTGCTTTTGGAGACAGAGCCAGAAACCTTGCCACCCAGGTCGCTCACTGCTTCCGCCGCGGTTTCCCGGGTGAACCCTTCGAGCGCACCCGTGATCACGAAGGTGAGCCCATCGAGTGGCCCGATGGCGCGGTCGACGCTGACTTCTTCAGCAAGGCTCACTCCACCGCGGCGCCACTTCTCGATCACGTCGCGGTGCCAGTCCTCGGCGAACCATTCGCGAATGGACTCTGCGATCACCATGCCGACCCCATCCGCGCTCGCGAGTTCTTCCGCAGAGGCGACACTGATCGCATCAACGCTTCCGAACGCCCGAGCGAGCTCCTTGGCTGTCGGAGGACCCACGTGACGCATCGAGAGGGCGACGAGGACCCGCCAAAGCGGGCGCTGGCGGGCAACATCGAGTTCGGCTAGCACGGTCTTCGCGTTCTCGGTGAGTTGAGGGCCTGACTCCCCACGCGAAGCGTCCCGAGTGAAGAAGGGGCTGCGACGCAGATCGTCCTCAGTCAGGAGGAATAGGTCTCCTTCGTCTGCCAACACACCCGTCTCAAGCAATGCACGCGCTGCCTTATCCCCTAAACCTTCAATATCTAGGGCAGAACGGGAGGCCACATGTGCGAGGCGCTCGCGGAGTTGAGCGGGACATGATCGCGCATTCGGACATCTGACGTCCTTGTCGCCCTCCTTCTCCGGGCGCAGCAATGTTCCACAGTCGGGGCAAGCGAGCGGCATGACGAACGCGCGCTCACTACCGTCGCGGGCCTCGATGACCGGACCGAGAACCTCCGGGATCACGTCGCCGGCCTTTCTGAGAAACACCATGTCGCCGATAAGGACGCCCTTGCGCTCAACCTCGAAAGCGTTGTGCAGGGTTGACATGGAAACCGTGGATCCGGCTACCCGTACTGGCTCCATGACGGCGTACGGCGTAACCCTTCCAGTGCGCCCGACGTTGACGCGAATATCCAGCAGCCGGGTGCGGACTACCTCCGGGGGGTACTTATAGGCGATCGCCCAGCGTGGGGCTCGGGATGTTTCACCGAGACGGGACTGGAGCGCAATCTCGTTGATCTTGACGACTACGCCATCGATCTCGTGCTCAACGTCGTGACGATGCTCACCGTAATACTCGATGAAGGCCCGGACATCATGCGGCTGCGACACCACCTTCGCATGAGTGCTGACGGGTAGTCCTAGGTCCGCGAGAAGTGAGTAGCCCTCACTCAACGTGCCAATTGACGCACCCTCTACCTGCCCAATCCCGTGAACAGTGAACCGCAAGCCCGACAGCCTCGCGACCGCTCGGTCAAGGTCCGACTGCAATCGTGCGATCCTCGTCGACGTTGCTGAGCCCGAACCACGGCCGGGAGCGGGGGCCGGTGGATTCGCGGCGGCTGCTTGCTGGCCAACTACTGCCTGCTGAGCCGCCGAGAGATCCTGCTCGCGACGATCCACCCGCTGTCGCAGTGACCCCGCCGCAGCATTTCGAGGGTTCGCAAAGGGCGATAATTTCAGCGCTAGTTGCTCCTCATTCAGTCGTTCGAAGAACGCGTTCGTGAAGAAGACCTCGCCGCGGACTTCAAGAAGTGCAGGGACCTCGCATCCGCCGGACGGTCGCAGCATGGCCGGAACGTCTTCAATGAACGACGCGTTGTGGGTGACATCTTCACCGGTCGTTCCATCACCGCGCGTGGCAAGGGACACGAGGCGGCCGTTGCGATAAACCGCGTCGACTGCAAGCCCGTCGATCTTCAATTCACAGAGGAACTCGGGTGGCGAATCGAGTCCCTTCTCAACGCGTTGGAGCCACTCACTCAGTTCCTCTTGGCTGAAGACATTGTCCAGAGAGAACATTCGCTGGAGGTGCTGTACCGGCGCGAACATCGCGCCCACCTCGCCGCCGACCGAGACCGTTGGCGAGTCTGCTGACTGCAGCTCAGGCCATTCGGATTCCAGTTCGACCAGTTCACGAAAGACTAGGTCGTACTGGTCATCGTCAATGGAGGGATCATCACGCTGGTAGTACGCCGTACGCGCCTCGTCTATCGTCGCAACGAGTTCAACCCAGCGCTCTCGGGCTACCTCCCCGGGAGTAGCAGGAGGCAACTTGGCGTCAGCCATGGTGAGACCGACTCAAATCTCGATCGTCGACGTCCTCCCCATAGCCGTCACGAAGCACGCGGCCGGCCTTACCGCAGACGCTGTAGGCCATCCGCACCCAATCCGGCGAGGCGCTGGCGAGACCACATGTTGGGGTGACAACGACCCCCTCCATCAACGCGACGTCGGTGAGGCCTAGGCGAGCCGCGATAGCCCGCACCGGCTCACTCGCTCGAGTATCGGACACTCGCGAAGCGCCAGCTCCCGGGACGCTTCCCGCCAAGATTCCCACTCCGGCCTCCCACAACTCGCCCAATTCATTCTCATCCACTTGGCCACTGAGCAAATCGATGCTGACGAATGCGGCTCCGGACGAGCGGAACAGTCCAATGGGCGGATGCGTTGAGCAGCAGTGGACTCCGGCCATCGCCTGCGCCTGCGTGGTCGCACGGAGCACCGTGCGCAGGTGCGCCTCGGCCTTTGGTGGCTCGATCGCCGAGTATCGCGAGATTCCACTCGCCGTGCCAATGGAACCCTCAAGGACAGCCGTGATCGCCGGTTCGTCCCACTGAACGATGAGTTCGGACCGAGGAAAGCGTCGCCTGAGATCGCCCACGTGGAGCCGGACGGCTTCGGCAAGCGCGTCGGCTAGGTCCCGGCATGCACCTGGATCCTTGAGCATTCGCTCCCCAAAGGGGAGTTCAACGGATGCCGCCATGGTCCAAGGGCCGACAACCTGGGCCTTGACCGGCCCCTCGTAGCCGTCGCTCGTCTCCTCAAGGGCGTCAAGATCCTCGGATAGCCATGAGATGGCTCGACGTAGCGTTCGTCCCTTGCCCGCTGTAATGCGCCATCCCGCCGGAGTGGTCTCGAACCCGAAGTCATCGCTCACCGCCGCGAGTAGTGCAGCCGTGCGCCCGATCATGTCTGCACCGGGCCCTCGGGCGGGGAGCTCGGGGCAGTGCAGGAACCCCGGCAACTCCCCCGCGATGATTCGTGCTGCTTCTCTGGAGTCCGTTCCCGGAAGGGAACCGACGCCGGTCGCGCTAGCCGCCTGCCAGGGGAACATCGCGCTAGCTGCGTGCCCCGGCAAAGCGCTAGCCGCGTGCCCCGGCAAACTCGGCTGGGTCATGCGGACCCGTGGGCGATCAATTCCGCGACGGTTCCAGATGCCGAGTCAGGCACGACCGAGTCACGCGGGACCGACACAGGCTGGGTGACGTCGACGGTCGCAGAACCAAGGACGCGCGTACCGTCGTAAAGCACCACCGCCTGTCCCCGGGCTAGTCCCCGAATGGGTTCGCAGAGGTCGACGATGAGACGTCCGCCACGAATCCACGCGAGTGCGGGGACCGGATGACCGTGGGCCCTGACCTGCGCCATGACAGAAACGGGCGTCGCGCCCAGGGCCGCCCCTGCCCAAATAGGCCTGATTCCCTCAATCCCGCGGATATCAAGCAGTTCCGGGGGACCAACGGTCACCTGCCGCGTCGTGATGTCAATATCAACTACGTACCGAGGAGCACCATCGTCGGCGGGTTGCGAGATTCGCAGTCCGCGCCGCTGACCAATAGTGAAACCGAACGTGCCGTTGTGCTCGGCAAGAACGGCGCCGGTGGCGACATCGACGATTTGACCCGGTGAGCGACCAAGCCGCCCCTCGAGGAAACCTGCGGTGTCGCCGTCTGGGATGAAGCAGATGTCATGGCTGTCGGGCTTGCGAGCGACAAGCAGGCCCCGCTCCTCCGCCTCGAGGCGAACCGTCGACTTCAGGTCGTCACCCAGCGGGAAGATCGCATGCTCGAGTTGGTCTGCGCGCAGCACACCAAGGACGTACGACTGATCCTTGTCACTATCCACGGCTCGATGAAGCTCAACTCCATCAAGCCCATGCTCGATCCTCGCATAGTGTCCGGTGGCCACCGCATCGAAGTCCATGGCGAGGGCCCGGTCGAGAACTGCGCTGAACTTGATCTGCTCGTTGCATCGCAGGCAGGGATTCGGTGTCCGGCCCTGCTCGTATTCGGATACGAAGTCGTCGATGACGTCGGCGGCAAATCTCTCGGAGAAATCCCAGACATAAAACGGAATTCCGAGCATGTCAGCGACTCTCCGAGCGTCCCGAGCGTCATCGAGGGTGCAGCATCCGCGGGAGCCAGCAGTGTCGGCGTGCGACTTTCGAGAAAGGGCGAGGTGGATGCCCACCACCTCGTGACCAGCATCAATGACTCTCGCGGCTGCGACTGCTGAATCGACACCGCCTGACATGGCGGCAATGACCTTCATGACGCGACGCTCACGACACGCCCAACGTGGGATGACGCTCGCTCCGCGGTGCTCATCTTCTCGCTCGCGCGGTCATGAGGCCCGCACGGGCCGCTCGCTCGACGGCCACCGGCAACGCCCTCACGACAGCCTCGACATCATCCTCAGTGGTTGAACGTCCCAGGCTGAAACGCAAGGAGGCTCGCGCGGTCGGCTCGTCGACACCCATGGCAAGAAGGACGTGGCTAGGTTCGGGGATTCCGGCCGTACATGCGGAACCGGTGGAGCAGTCGATCCCTGCGGCGTCAAGGAGCATGAGCAGTGCATCGCCCTCGCATCCCGGGAAGGAGAAATGCGCGTTCCCGGGGAGTCGTACGTCATCGCCAGCGGTCGCACTCGAGACAGGGCCGTTGAGGATTGATCCCGGCACGGCATCGAGGACGGCCAACACCAACTGGTCACGCAACTCGCGGACGTGTGCTGCGTGCGCGGGCTGATGAGTGACCGCATGGTGGACAGCAACAGCAAAGGCTGCGATCGCCGGTGCATCGAAGGTCCCGGATCGAATGTCTCGTTCCTGACCGCCGCCATGCATGATCGGCGTGAGGGTGAGCGCCGGATCTAGGATGAGTGCCCCCACGCCAAACGGCCCGCCGATCTTGTGGCTGCTGACGGTGACAGCGTGCGCCCCAACCTCGGCCACGTTCACCGGTATCTGGCCCAACGACTGCACTGCATCAGTGTGGAACGGAACGCCAGCCTCCCTGCAGAGCGCCGCAATCGCACGCACGGGCTCGACAGTTCCGACTTCATTGTTCGCCCACATCACCGTGCACAGTGCGACATCGCCACCTCGGAGCGACTCTTTGATTTGGGCAAGACTGACTCGGCCAAGGGCGTCAACACCGAGCCATTCGACCTGGGCGCCCTCATGCGCGGCCAACCATTCAACAGGATCCAGAACGGCGTGGTGCTCGATCGACGACGCGAGAACTCTCGGCGGAGTCTCAACCCGTGGCTCGCGCTGCCAGAACAGGCCCTTGACAGCGAGATTATCGGACTCAGTGCCCCCCGATGTGAAGATGACGGCGCTCGGTCTCGTCCCCAGATCAGCAGCAATACTCTCCCGAGCCTCCTCCACCACTTGGCGGACCAAGCGCCCTGCGGTATGGAGCGAGGAAGGATTTCCCACCATTTCGGACACCTGCAACCAACGCGACCGCGCCGCAGGGAGCATCGGCGTGGTCGCGGCATGGTCCAAATACGCCCGATGCGTCACGGGCCCCATGGTAGCGGGAGAACGAGGCTCCCGCCGGGGCGCGAGCCCACGTCCAGAAGGCGACCGGCCGGGTTCCACGTCCTCATTACGCCGAGCGCTTCGCGATTTCGTCGGTCAATTGCGGAACGACGGAGAACAAGTCACCCACGACGCCATAGTCGGCGAGTTCGAAGATCGGTGCCTCAGCATCCTTATTCACCACGATGATCGTCTTTGAGGTCTGCATCCCCGCGCGATGTTGGATGGCACCGGAGATCCCATTGGCGATGTACAACTGCGGCGAGACCGTCTTGCCGGTCTGACCGACCTGATATTGATGCGGATACCACCCCGCATCAGTGGCTGCGCGCGACGCACCGACGGCGCCATGCAGGCTGTCGGCAAGCGCCTCGATGACAGCGAATCCCTCCGGCGAGCCAACGCCCCGGCCACCGGACACGACGATCGAGGCTTCAGCGAGTTCCGGACGCCCGCCCTTTACCGCGGCAGTTGAGCCAGTGACAGACGCCTTCTTCGCTCCGTCAGACAGGGAGATGCTCACGTCACTCCTCGCGGCCGCCCCGGTCGACGCGACGGGCGGGGTGGCGTTGGGTCGAACGGTGAAGATGGGCGTGCCCGATGTAACCCGGGAGTGGACGACGGTCGAACCGCCGAAAACCGACTGGGTCGCGATGAGGTCCGCGGTGATGGCCACTGCATCAGTAATGACGCCCGAGTCGATACGGACGGCGAGGCGCCCTGCGGCCTCCTTGCCGTCGGCGGTCGAGGCGACGAGGACCGCAACAGGGGCCTTCTCTGCGACAAGGTGCGCGAGGACCTCGGCCTTCGGTGCGACAGGATGCGCCGCGAGCTCCGGGCTCTCGGCAACGTAGACAACCGATGAGCCGAATTCTGCGAGGATCGCCTCAGCGGCCGCCGAGTAACCGGGGCCGACCCAGACGGCACTCGGCTCACCGAGGCTGCCTGCCAACGTGAGCAACTCGGTCGTGACCTTCTTCACGACGCCGTCAACCTGCTCGACAAGAACGAGAACTTCACCCATGATCAACAACTCCTTCGACGATGTGCGGGATTCAGATGAATTTTTGGCCGACGAGGAAGTCGGCGATCTTCACGCCGCCATTACCCTCATCGGTGACCACGGTGCCCGCGGCCTTCGGCGGCCGAGCAGCAAAGTCGACTACGGCACTCCACGAAGCGCTCGCGCCTACGCGGGCCATGTCTAGACCCGCATCTGCAACAGTGAGGGTCTCAACCGGCTTCTTCTTCGCGGCCATGATGCCCTTGAAGGATGGGTAGCGCGGCTCATTAATCTTCTCGACAACGCTCAATACTGCGGGCAGTGACGCCGTCACAGTGTCATAGCCAGAATCCGTGACGCGGTCGATAGTGACCTGCGTCCCTTCAAACTCAACCTTCTGCGCAAACGTCAACTGGGCTAGACCCATCCGCTCTGCAACCATCGCCGGCACGACGCTCATGCGAGCATCGGTCGACTCCGATCCGAAGATGATGAGGTCGAAGCCGCGGCCCTCAAGGATGGTCGCGAGCGCATATGAGGTGGCGAGGGCATCCGAGCCGTGCAGGCCATCGTCGACAAGATGGATCCCGGCATCGGCCCCCATGCTCAGTGCCTTGCGGATCGTCTCACCGGCTCGCTCGGGCCCCATGGTCACGATGGTGACCTCGGCACCGTGCGCTTCACCAATCTGCAGAGCCTCCTCGACCGCGTACTCGTCGAGTTCATTCATTACTCCGTCGGCAGCCTCGCGATCGAGGGTCGAGTCATCGGAGCGAAGCTTCTTCTCTGCCCAGGTATCTGGAACCTGCTTCACGCACACGGCGATCTTCACGCGAACCCCTTCATGTTGGAATCGTTCATATTGACGTCGAACATATTGAAATCGAACCAGAGAGGCACAAATGTACGGCCAACTGAGAATAGTTTGAGGGCCGCCACGACGTCTGTCAAGAGGTCGAGCCGGAGGTAATGAAAACTCATCCCTTGACACCGACATGAAATGACCGTACAAATACGTCATTGTTCATCCTTTCGATTGCCCAGCGGTGCGGTGTCCAGTGCTGTCGCTTCGGGGAGGAGAGGAGTCGGATGAGATCGGGAGGAGGTGGAGGCTATGGCGGGGAATCGAGGCGCCGCGTACCAGACGCTGGCGTCAGATCTTCGAACCTCGATCCTGCAGGGGAAGTACGCAGACGGACGTGCGCTCCCGACCGAGGCCGAACTCGCCCAGCAGCATCAACTGAGCCGGCAGACCGTTCGCCGCGCCTTCCAGGAACTCGTCGCCGACGACCTTGTCTACCGGGTTGCCGGGCGCGGCACCTTCGTGGCGCCTGCGGATCGTCAATACCTGCGACAGCACGGCTCCATTGAGGAGCTCATGGGGTTATCGCTCGATACCGAGTTGGAACTCCTCGAGCCGATCGGGCCTCGCGTTGACGTCGCTGCGGCCGGTCGACTGCGAACGACGGGCGATGTGGTGAGCACTGTGCGCTTTCGTCGGTTGCACGATGGCAAGCCCTTCTGCATCACCGACACGTTCTTTCCCCTTGAGGTCGGCCAGCAGCTCAGCGATCTTCCGGAACTCACGGTGCAGGGCACGGTCAGTCGAATCACCGTCATCGGCGTCCTCGATAAGCGTCTTGAGAGTCCGATCACCGAGGCTGACCAGAGCATCACCGCGGTCGCTGCCCCAGCCGACATCGCCGACGCCCTTCAGTGCAACGCCGGCTCTCCCCTACTGCGCATCGATCGTGTGTACCGCGATGGTGACGGTCGAGCCGTCGAACTCGCCGTCAGCCACTTCCTCCCAGAGCTCTACTCATACCGCGTCCAACTTCGAAGGAATACACCGTGAAGCAGATACTCGATGCAGTGCTGAATGAGGCCAGCGGCCAGGATTTCGAGTCCCTGATGCTGCCCGACACCTACCGCGGGATCACCGTCCACAAGTCAGACGAGGCCATGTTCGAGGGTCTCGCAACCCGCGACAAGGATCCTCGTCGTTCGCTTCATCTCGATGATGTGCCACTGCCTCAGCTCGCGCCCGGCGAGGCGCTCATTGCGGTCATGGCGTCGAGCATCAACTACAACACCGTGTGGACGAGCATCTTCGAGCCGGTATCGACCTTCGGGTTCCTCGAGCGGTACGGCAGGTCACGTGATGATGGAAAGCGCCACGACCTCCCGTATCACGTGATCGGATCGGACGCTTCAGGCGTTGTCCTGCGCACCGGCCCTGGCGTGCAGGCATGGAAGCCGGGTGACCGGGTCGTTGCGCACTGCTTGAGCGTCGAACTCGAGTCACCCCTGGGCCACAACGACACCATGCTTGATCCCGAGCAGCGCATCTGGGGTTTTGAGACGAACTTCGGCGGGCTCGCCGAGCTCGCAATCGTGAAGAGTAACCAGCTCATGCCCAAGCCAGCCCACCTCACCTGGGAGGAGGCAGCCTCTCCTGGCCTCGTCAACTCCACCGCGTACCGCCAGCTCGTTTCCCGGAACGGAGCGGGAATGAAGCAGGGCGATGTTGTCCTCATCTGGGGAGCGTCCGGGGGCTTAGGCTCCTATGCCACGCAATACGCGGTGAACGGCGGTGCCATCCCAGTCTGCGTCGTGTCGAGCCCGGAGAAGGCCGACCTCTGCAGGGCTATGGGCGCCGAACTCGTCATCGACCGCAGTGCCGAGGGCTACAAGTTCTGGAAGGACGAGCACACCCAGGACCCGAAGGAATGGCAGCGCCTCGGCAAGCGGATTCGCGAGCTCACCGGTGGTGATGACGCCGACATCGTCTTCGAGCACCCGGGCCGCGAGACCTTCGGCGCGAGCGTCTATGTCACGCGCAAGGGTGGAACGATCGCGACCTGCGCCTCAACGAGCGGCTACATGCACGAGTATGACAACCGCTACCTGTGGATGAGCCTCAAGCGCATCATCGGAAGCCACTTTGCGAACTACCGCGAGGCCCATGAGTCCAACCGGCTCATCGCCAAGGGAATGGTGCACCCGACCGTCTCGAAGGTGTTCCCGCTCGAGCAGGCCGGACAGGCTGCCTACGAGGTGCACTGCAATGCCCATCAGGGCAAGGTCGGCGTGCTTGCCCTCGCCCCGAGCGAGGGTCTCGGCGTCACCGATCCGGAACTTCGCGCCAAGCACCTCACTTCGATCAATAGATTCCGCGTGGACTCGAGCCCGATTTCGGCCAAGCAGAGTCCAGTGCCTGCGGATCCGAATGAATGACGTTGCGGCCGCGACCGCCGACAAGCCGTGGGTCATGCGAACGTACGCAGGCCACTCCTCCCCCCGCGAATCCAACGCGCTGTACCTCCGAAATCTGAGCAAGGGTCAAACCGGGCTATCGATCGCCTTCGACCTGCCAACCCAGACGGGCTACGACCCAGATTCCACGATGGCGAGGGGCGAGGTCGGGAAGGTCGGCGTTCCGGTAGCGCATCTCGGCGATATGCGCGCACTCCTCGATCAGATTCCACTCGATCGCATGAACACCTCCATGACGATCAATGCGCCTGCCATGTGGCTGCTCGCCCTCTATGTGACCCTTGCCGAGGAGCAGGGCGTTGACCTCGGGCTGCTCACCGGAACAACTCAGAATGACATCGTCAAGGAGTACCTGTCCCGGGGGACCTACATCTTCCCGCCGGCGCCGTCGCTGCGACTCATCACCGACATGATTGCGTGGAGTGTCACGAACACCCCCAAGTGGAACCCGATCAACATCTGCTCTTACCACCTCCAAGAGGCTGGGGCCACCCCCGTTCAGGAGATCGCCTTCGCACTGTCGACGGCGATCGCGGTCCTCGACTCGGTGCGCGACTCCGGTCAGATCTCCGCCGAGCAACTCCCCGCCGTCGTCGAGCGGATGTCGTTCTTCGTCAATGCCGGAATCCGCTTTGTGGAGGAGGTGTGCAAGATGCGCGCCTTCACGACCCTTTGGGACGAGATCACGCGCGACCGCTACGGCGTGACCGACCCCGCGAAACGCCGACTCCGCTACGGGGTGCAGGTCAACTCCCTAGGACTCACTGAGGCGCAGCCCGAGAACAACGTCCAGCGGATCGTCCTTGAGATGCTCGGCGTGACCCTCTCCAAGCAGGCACGCGCCAGGGCAGTCCAGCTCCCGGCCTGGAATGAGGCCCTCGGACTCCCCCGACCCTGGGACCAGCAGTGGTCACTGCGGTTGCAGCAGGTCCTCGCCTACGAGACCGACCTGCTCGAGTACGACGATATCTTCGATGGATCCCACGTGATTGAGGCGAAGGTAGCGACCCTCATGACCGGCGCGCGGGAGGAACTCGACCGGATCGAGGCGATGGGGGGTGCCGTAGCTGCAGTCGAGTCCGGCTACATGAAGGGGCAACTCGTGTCGTCGCACGCCGACCGGAGGCGTCGCATGGAGTCGGGCGAGCAGCGCATCGTCGGCGTCAACCTCCTCACCGAGCATGAGCCGAGTCCCCTCACCGAGAACCTCGGTGAGGCAATCATGCGCGTGGACCCCGCGGTTGAGCAGCAGGCAATCGATTCCCTGCAGGCATGGCGGGAGACCCGTGATGCCGAAGCAGTCGAGCAAGCGTTGGCCCGACTCGCAAGCGATGCGGTGTCCGACCGAAACCTGATGGAGGCGTCACTCGCCTGTGCTCGAGCCGGCGTCACAACGGGCGAATGGTCGCACGCCCTTCGCAGCGTCTTCGGGGAGTATCGAGCGCCAACCGGAATCAGCGGCTCAGTCGGGGCAGGTCACCGGGCTGCCCTTGAGCCGGTTCGACTGGCCGTCGAGGAGACCTCGCGGGAGCTCGGCACCAGACTCCGACTGCTTGTTGCAAAGCCGGGTCTCGACGGTCATTCAAATGGTGCTGAGCAGGTGGCGGTCGCCGCGCGGGATGCCGGGTTTGAGGTCATCTACCAGGGCATCCGCTTGACGCCGCAGGACATCGTGAGCGCAGCGGCGCAGGAGGATGTCCACTGCGTAGGTCTATCGATCCTCTCCGGATCCCACCTCGAGCTTGTCCCCGGAATCCTCGACGGACTCAGGGCGGCGGGCATGGCCGATGTGCCGGTCGTACTCGGCGGGATCATTCCCGACGATGACGCGCAGTCACTCATGGCACTCGGCGTTGCGGCCGTCTTCACCCCCAAGGATTTTGACCTCACTTCGATCATGGCCGAGATCGTCCGCATCATCCGCGCACGACACCTATCAGCGAACAGGAGCACCACTGCATGACCGATCGCATGAGACCCCGCCGCTCGAATCTGGCGGTTCCGGGCAGCAGTACCAAGATGCTCGAGAAGGCGAAGGGCTTGGCCGCCGACCAGATCTTCATGGACCTTGAGGATGCCGTGGCTCCGTTGGCGAAGCCCGATGCGCGCAAGAACATCGTTGCAGCGCTCAATGAGGGCGGGTACGACGACAAGATCCGCACTGTTCGGGTTAATGACTGGACGACCCAGTGGACGTACGCCGACGTTGTTGAGGTCGTGGGCGGCGCGGGTGCGAACCTTGACTGCATCATGCTTCCGAAGGCCCAGACTGCGGATCAGGTCGTGGCGCTTGACCTCCTCATGACCCAGATCGAGAAGTCGAACGGCCTCGAGGTTGGCAGGATCGGCATCGAGGTCCAGATCGAGAATGCGCTCGGCCTTATCAATATCGACGCCATCGCGGCAGCGAGCCCACGCGTTGAGGCCATCATCTTCGGCCCGGCTGATTTCATGGCGAGCATCAACATGAAATCGCTTGTCGTCGGTGAGCAGCCCCCGGGCTACGACGTCGGCGATGCCTATCACTACATCCTCATGCGCATCCTCATGGCCGCTCGTGCCTTCGACAAGCATGCCATCGACGGCCCGTACCTCGCGATCAAGGATGTTGAGGGCTACCGCCGGGTCGCAGGCAGGTCGGCAGCACTGGGCTTCGACGGCAAATGGGTGCTGCACCCAGGGCAGCTCGACGCCGCGAACGAGGTCTTCAGCCCACGACAGGACGACTACGACCAGGCCGAACTCATCCTCGACGCCTACGACTATGCGACCTCCGCCGCCGGCGGCGCGAAGGGCGCGGTCATGCTCGGCGACGAGATGATCGACGAGGCCTCGCGCAAGATGGCGCTCGTCGTGGCGGCGAAGGGACGGGCTGCGGGTATGGCTCGCACGAAGTCGTTCACTGCGCCGTCCTCAAGCGATTCAACGGCAGGTGCCTGATGGCTACCCATGAGGCCCAGCTTGGCCGGTTCTTCGAGGATTTCGTTATCGGCGACGTCTACCAGCATCCCTTCGGTCGCACGATCAGCGAAACCGATTCGACCTGGTTCACCCAGCTCACCTGTAACACCAACCAGAACCACTTCAACGCCCACCTCGCGGCATCCAACCCGATCACCGGCGGGCGCATCATCGTCAACTCCGGGCTGACCGTGGCACTGGTCCTCGGCCTTTCGGTCATTGACATGAGCCAGAACGCCGTCGCAAACCTCGGCTGGACCGACATCTTGCTCACGCACCCGGTCTACATCGGCGACACCATCTACGCCGAGTCGGTGTGCACCGACAAGCGCGAGAGCTCGTCGCGGCCGAACATGGGCATCATCACGATGATCACCCGTGGGCTCAACCAGGACGGCGACCAGATCGTCTCTTGGAC
>CAMDKQ010000031.1 GCA_945901095.1 Bifidobacterium breve | reverse complement strand
GCGAGTTTCAGGGCAACAGCCACGCCGCCCTTCATGTCGCAGGATCCGAGGCCGTACAACAGATCCCCGTCGAAGGAATGCGGAAGGTTACCCGCTGATGGCACCGTGTCGAGATGGCCCCCGATGAGCACCCGTTCTAAGCGGCCAAGTTTCGTCATCGCGACGATGGTGTTGCCCGAGCGCTCGACCGTGAGGTGCGCGCAGGCCCTGAGTGCCTGATCGACAAGGTTTGCAAGGTGCTCCTCTTGGCCGGATTCACTCGGTATGTCAATGAGGGCCGCGGTGAGCATGACGACATCTGCCGAGAGATCGAGGGCTGGCACATGGATACGGTAGCCCCCGTGACCCAACACACTGACCTGCCATCCGAGCTTCTCGCCCCGGTTGCTGGCCCTGCCGCCGGCCTCGGCCTCGCCACCTTCTCCGGTGACATCCTTCTCGACGTCTGGTACCCGGCACCGTGCCTCGGCAGCAGCGTCACGGATGTCTCCGGAATCACGTCGGGTATCCAAAACGATGAGCTAAGAGGTGTGGAAGTCCGCACCGTGCACACCGTCGTCGCGGATCTTTCGGCCCCACCCGTCGACAGCGCCGATGCCTACCTACGGCTCCACCTGCTCTCGCACCGCCTCGTCCGCCCGCGCACGATCAATCTCGACGGCATCTTCGGGCTCCTCCCCATCGTCGCCTGGACGAGCCTGGGCGCCGCTTCCACCGATCACCTCGCTGACATTCGTCTGCGTGCACGCTCCCGAGGCCATCACGTCACCGTGTTCGGCGTCGACAGATTCCCCCGCATGCTCGACTACGTCGTCCCTAGCGGGGTGCGCATAGCCGACGCCGATCGCGTTCGACTCGGTGCCTATCTGGCCCCCGGAACCACGGTGATGCACGAAGGGTTCGTGAACTTCAATGCCGGCACCCTTGGCGCCTCGATGGTTGAGGGTCGCATCTCTGCCGGAGTCGTTGTCGGCGACGGTTCCGATGTTGGCGGCGGCGCCTCCATTATGGGCACGCTCTCCGGTGGGGGAACCGAGGTCATCACGGTGGGTAAGGGCTGCCTCATCGGGGCCAATGCCGGGGTGGGGCTCTCACTCGGTGACAACTGCGTCGTTGAAGCCGGCCTCTACGTCACCGCTGGATCGAAGGTGACGCTTCCGGATGGCGCGGTGGCAAAAGCCAAGGAGGTCTCCGGGGCAAGTGACCTGCTCTTCCGGCGCAACTCTCAGTCGGGAGCTATCGAGGTCGTCGCCCGATCAGGAACCTGGGGCGGACTGAACGCCGCTCTCCACACTCCAACATGATCTCCCCCACCCGATTGCCCGCCACATCCGCGGCCTTGCCGCCGGCATTTGCGAACGATCAGAAGGCGCGGATCGGGCGCACCATTCCGCCGTATCCCTTGTAACTGCCGATGTAGCGGCCCTCGCTTACCAGCAACTGTCCCCATGCGTAGGTCGCAAAGTGACTGCTCTGCGATGAGCTCCACAGCGACTTCGCCGGGATGCCGCCGACGGCTGCGCGCTTGCGGAAGAGGGAATTGACCTCGTCCTTCGACGGGAGGTACCAATCGGTCTTGCCGCCGCCACGATGGGCCGCGGCGACACCTGCGGCGCTCGTGGAGCCACAGGCCTTGATGATCGCCTTGGTATTGGCTGCCCCTGAGCCGATGTCGGTGCCGGTTCGCACAGTCGCCGTGAAGCCGGCCTTGCCCTCCGGACACCACGTCGCCACGGGATCAGACGGGGCTCCCGACCAACTCGCAGGGGCAACCTCTAGGTAGCGTCCCCATGATTGTTTGGTACCGGCATCGAAGAATACGATCCCTCCGCCCGGGCCGGTATCGCCGACCTTGCAGGCGCCGCCAGCGGCGCACGACTCCGGTTCGGCAGTGTCCACAGCCATGGCGTTGCTACAGATGTACACGCTCGTCACGGCCACAAGACCTGCAACGCACAGCCGGGCCGTTCGGCGGGTGAACACGCTGTTCATAAAGACTCCTCAGTGGCGGAACGGGCTCGCGATGATATCCCAGAGGGACGATGCTGGAGTCCTACAACTCCCGAGGCTAAGGGCCAAAGACCGCGTCGTCATCCTCTCAATTCGATAGCCGACGATTGAGAACGAATCCGACTGCACCGGACCCGAGCACGATGACCAACAGGCAAAGCAGGCCGATGGAAATGGTCAGTCATGTGCGCATGGAGCAACATGCCAATCGCAGGCTAGCCCCCTTCTGGGGCGACGCGGACAACTCGCTCCACCTCAAACTCGTAAGGTCCACTCGGGCTTCTCGGTTTGCGGCTATCGTGAATACACAAACTGATCGACGTCGCCCGGGGCGCCGGAGTTGTAACGTCCAAGTGACGTGAGATTGAGGAGAGCCAGAATGCAGCGTCGAATCAAGGAGTCTGCGTCACTCGTCTTCGCCGGTGCAGCGCTCGTGTGGGTTGCGGGATGCGCGGCGCCTTCCCCGTCACCCGATCCAGCCCAGCAGGATTCAGTTATCGCTCCGGGTGGTAGCGAGGGTGGCGTCGGCAATGGCGGTGCTGGCGGTGTCGGCGGCAATGGCGGTGCTGGCGGAGCACCCTAGCTCTGCCCCACTGACTCGTGAATGCCCATGGCCAAGACATCAAGTTGCCAGAATGACTGGAACAGAAGCCTGCTGTAGTTCGCAACGTCATCGAGACGCAGGTGCGCAAACTCGCCGAGATCCAACACGGCTGAATTCACGTCCGCAATCGTGCGTTGGCCATCGATCTGGTGGAAGAAGGCCAGTTGGGTCGAGTCGAGGTCAACACTCCACCCTTGCCGAAAGAGTCGGGTGCCCTGCACCCTGCAGCGGTGCCTGAACGAGGGAACATAATCCAACACTCCTGCCGACAGGAAATCGATTCTGTAGTCGGCGGTCGGACGATCCCCCCGGCACGCGGTGAAGAAGTGACAGGCGTTTGATGAGTAGATGCGCTCCAACACAGACCACTGCTGCTGTTCGGGCAGCTTCGCCACCGACGAGAAGAACGCACTCGTCGATCCCACGGGCGGATAGTAGGGCGCCTTCACGAACCAGTCCTGAAAGACAAGTCCGGCGGTTGTCACCAGGTCGATGCACGATGTGACCGTAAAACTCCGGTCGCGGCCATGAAGGAAGGTGTCAACGATTCCCGCATCGTGCTGCAGGTCACGTGCGAGCGGCAAGTAGCTCTTGATTGGGTGCCGGTCCGGCAAGTCTGAGAGTGCCGCCTTCACCACCGCGATCGACGCATCATCCTGCACCAGCCCGAGGTCAGCGAAGACCGACTGGAGCAATCCCACGCCAAGGCGTCCGTACCGCGCATAGAGCATGATCCCGATGACCCCGTCCCGCCGGAGACAGCCACCGAGTGAGTCCATCCCTCTTTGGGAATCCGACAGGTGGTGAAGGACGCCCGTGGAGACGATGAGATCGAAATCTCGGTTCAGTCGATCCACGTCTTCAATGGCAAGTCGGTGCAATTCGAGATTCTTCAACCGATACTTGTCCTTGAGAAACCGCTCATGGTCCAACGAGGGTTCGCTGACATCGATCGCCACGACCTTGGCGGTCGGGTTTGTGTACGCGAGGACCGCTGCCTGATTCGCCCCGCAGCCAGCGACAAGGATGTCCATCTCGGGCTGATAGTCGCGATCGGGCCACAGCAGTCGATGCGCGATGCTCGGATCGAACCACTCCCAGTTACCGTCGAGCCATGCTGTCAGGTCACCAATTGGCTCCGGGTACACCCAACGCTCGTACTGTCGGGAAACGTCATCGTCGAGCGGATCGCCGTGCCAGAGTGAGGACACTGATCAGCTCAGGTTGAAGACCGCGGCTTCATCCCTTAGCGGGAAGATATTGGGTTGTAGTCGCGTAGGACCTCGCCGGTGTAGACCTGACGCGGCCGACCGATCTTCGTCTCCGGATCCTCGATCATCTCGCGCCACTGGGCTATCCAGCCCGGAAGCCTGCCGAGGGCGAACATCACGGTGAACATCCGTGACGGGAAGCCCATCGCCTTGTAGATTAGGCCGGTGTAGAAGTCGACGTTCGGGTACAGCTTGCGGGAGATGAAGAAGTCGTCGGCGAGCGCGACCTCCTCGAGGCGCAATGCGATGTCAAGGAGCGGATCACTTACATTCATCTGCTCGAACACGCGGTAGGCAGTCTCCTTGACGATGGCCGCACGCGGATCGTAGTTCTTGTAGACCCGGTGCCCGAAGCCCATGAGTTTCACGCCGTCCTGGCGATCCTTCACCTGCCGGATGAACGTGTTCACCCCACCGCCCTGCGCATGGATGTTCTGCAGCATGTCCATGACCGCCTGGTTCGCGCCTCCGTGCAGCGGTCCGAACAGCGCGTTGATGCCGGCCGAGACGGATGCGAAGAGGTTGGCATGCGAGGAGCCGACAAGGCGCACAGTTGAGGTCGAGCAATTCTGTTCGTGATCTGCGTGCAGGAGCAGCAACTGGTTGAGAGCCTTGGAGATGATGGGGTTCACCTCGTAGGGCTCCGCCGGGACCCCGAAGGTCATGCGCAGGAAGTTGTCGACGAACCCCAGGGAGTTGTCCGGGTAGAGGTACGGCTGCCCTACCGACTTCTTGTAGGCGTAGGCCGCGATCGTCGGCATCTTCGCAAGGAGCCTGATGGTCGAAATCTCGACCTGCGTCGGATCGAAGGGATCGAGCGAATCCTGGTAGAAGGTCGACAGCGCCGAGACCGCCGAAGACAGCACTGGCATCGGATGGGCGTCGCGCGGGAACCCGTCGAAGAACCGGCGTAGATCCTCATGCAGCATCGTGTGCATGCGAATCTTCGCCTTGAAGTCGTCAAGCTCCGTCTGGGAGGGCAGCTGGCCGTAGATGAGGAGGTAGGAGGTCTCAAGGAATGATGATTGCTCCGCGAGCTGCTCAATCGGATAGCCGCGGTATCGCAGGATGCCTGCGTCACCATCGATGTAGGTGATGGCCGACGAGCAGGCCGCCGTGTTGAGGAATCCGTGATCAAGGGTGATGCGGCCCGTCTCCTTAAGGAGGGGGCCGATATTTAAGCCGCTCTCCCCAACGGTGGACGGAACCTCGGCGAGTGGCAGTTCCCCTCCGGGGTACCGCAACGATACGTCAGACACGGTGTCCTCCTTCGGGTTGAGCGTACCGACGTTGGCCGGCTCGCTGAACCACGAGCCCGCCTTCTGGGTGTGATTCAGGACTCACACGGCCGACAACCGGTCGGAAAATGATGCGACAGCTTCGTCGGTCGCGGTGAGCGCCACGCGAACATGGTGAGCGCCTGCGACTCCGTAGAAGTCTCCCGGAGTCACGAGGATTCCACGGTCGGCGAACCAGCCGACGGTCTCCCAGCACGGCTCGCCTCGGGTCACCCACAGGTACAGCCCTGCCTCGCTGTGGTCGATGGTGAATCCGCTGTCCATGAGCGCTGTCCGCAGGATCTTTCGGCGCGCAAAATAGCGCTCGCGCTGAACCGCGACGTGATCGTCATCGTCAAACGCGGCTGCGGCAGCGGCCTGAACCGGCGAGGGAACCATCATTCCGAGGTGCTTGCGAATACCCAGCATTCGCTGAACGATTTCTGGATCACCGGCCACGAACCCGAAGCGATAGCCAGCGAAGTTCGAGCGCTTCGACAGTGAGTGCAGTGCCAGGACACCCGAATGATCGTTGCCAACTACGGACGGGTGGAGGACTGAGCATGGGGTGACGTCCCAGCCAAGTTCGACATAGCACTCATCACTTGCGACCACCGCGCCTGTGCTCCGGGCATGCGCGACGATCGCCCGCATCTGGTCCGCTGGCATCACTCGTCCGGTCGGGTTCCCCGGGGAGTTGATCCAGATGAGATCGGCGTCAGAAACATCCTCGGGTCGATCAGTTGCCGTGACGCGTGCACCGAGCACCCCCGCCCCAACCGCGTATGTGGGGTAGGCCGCGAGCGGCACTACGACGTGCGAATGGGCCCCAAGCCCTAGGACCGTCGGAAGATTCGCAACGAGTTCCTTGGATCCGATGGACGGCAGGATTGCCGAAGGCGGCACCGTCACCCCGAGCCGGCGCTGCATCCATCCTGCACACGAATCGCGAAGCCTCGAAGTACCGGCCGTCGTCGGATAGCCCGGTGCATCCGCCGCGGCGATGAGCGCCTGCCGGATGACCAACGGAGTCGCGTCAACAGGCGTGCCAACGGACAGGTCCACGAGGCCTTCAGCATGCTCGGATGCCCGCCTCGAGTAGGGCGCGAGGACGTCCCACGGAAACTCCGGGAGACGGTCTTCGAGGGAGAGGCTCAGTGCTCGTGCTCCTGAGGCGGCACTGCGGCGAGTAGAGCGGCGTCAAAATCCTGCGCACCAAGTTTCGCGGCGCCGCCAGGGGACCCGAGATCGACGAAAAACTCGGCGTTCGCGGCCGTGTAGTCCTTCCACTCCTCCGGGACGTCATCCTCGTAGAAAATCGCCTCGACCGGGCACACCGGCTCGCAGGCGCCGCAGTCAACGCACTCGTCCGGCTGGATATAAAGCATCCGACCGCCCTCGTAGATGCAATCAACCGGGCACTCTTCGATACATGCCTTGTCCTTGAGATCCACGCACGGGAATGCGATGGTGTAGGTCACCTGAGCCTCCGAGAGTCCGCTGAAGTTTTTCGATGCTCAACCTACACAACGGTCTGCAGTGATTCCTTGCTCAGGGGGACTTCTGCTCAACATGGCGGCCATGGTGAACTGCCATAGGCTGCTCACGCGCGACTCAAACCCACCCGATCGAAGGAGATCCCGTGCCTTCCGCACCCCTTCACCTCTATGACACCGCGGCTCGCTCGGTCGTCGAGGTGGTCCCGACCACGCCGGGGGTCCTGCGCATGTACGCCTGCGGGCCCACGGTGTACCGCGACGCCCACGTCGGAAACATGCGGACCTTCCTCCTCACCGACCTCATCCGCCGAAGCGCCGAGGCCTCCGGACTGCACGTGCAACTCGTCCAAAACATCACCGATGTTGGTCATATGGCCGACGACACCGGGCTCGGCGGTCTCGGGCTCGGCGACGTCGACGAGGGGCAGGGCGACACGGAGGACCGCATCCTCCTCCAGGCCCAGAGCGAGGGCCGCGGCGCCCTCGACGTGGCACGGCACTACGAGGCGCGATTCCACGATGACCTCGCCGCCCTCAACATCACTCCCGCCGACGAATACCCGCGGGCAAGTGAATCGATCGACGACATGATTGCCCTCATCACCACGCTGATCGCCGGTGGCCACGCCTACCTCGGCGTCGACGGCTGCGTTTACTTCGACGCCCAGAGCTTTCCGGGTTATGGCCGCCTCTCCGGGAACCGACTCGACCAGCTCAAGGCTGGCCACAAGTTCGACGCAAGCGGCGAGAGCGCCAAGCGATTCCACGCCGACTGGGCACTGTGGAAGCGCGCCGGGGAGTCGCGCACCCAGCTCGTGTGGGACACCCCATGGGGTAACGGGTATCCCGGCTGGCATACCGAGTGCAGTGCGATGAGCCTGCGACTGCTCGGCGACGATATCGATATCCACACCGGTGGGATTGATCTGCGGTTCCCGCATCACGAGGACGAGCGGGCGCAGAGCAACTGCGCCACCGGCAGGGAGGTCGTGCGGCACTGGGTCCATGCCGAGCACCTGCTGTTTGAGGGTCGAAAGATGAGTAAGTCCACCGGCAACGTCGTGCTCGTGTCGGACGTTGCAGGGCGAGGACTCGACCCCCTCAGCCTGCGCCTCGCATTTCTTCAGCACCGATACCGGCAGCAGATGAACCTCACTTGGGAGGTCATTGAGGCGGCAGACGCGGCCCTTTCTCGCTGGCGCACCCGCGTTGCCGAATGGGCGTCAGCACCGTCGAGTCCCCCGAGCCCTGGCTATCAGGATGCCATCATGGGGGCCTTCGCCGACGACCTCGACACCCCCCGGGCCATCATGTCTCTTCGCCAGTTGGAGAAGGATCCGGACATCAAAGACGGCGCAAAGTTCGCGACCTTCGCAGCAGTCGATGCGCTCCTCGGCCTCGATCTCGTCCGCGATGTCGGACGCACCCCCCGCGTGACCGAGGTCTCTGACGAGGCCCAGAATCTCCTCGATCGACGAGCTGCGGCCCGAGCAGCCAAGGACTGGGCGCAGAGCGACGAGCTACGCGATGTGCTGGCGGCCATGGGCGTGGTCGTGAAGGACACCCCTGAGGGCCAGCGGGTCGTTTCGTAGCAGAGGCTGGTCTAGCGGCCGGGCGCCGGCGCGGCGTCCTCCACGGGAGGCGGAGTCGGCTTTGGCTTCTTGGTCGACTGCGGGGTCGGCGTCGGGGTTGCAGCAGCCGTCGGCGCGGTGTCATTGCCGGTGTTCGTGTTCGTCGTCGGCTTCGGGGTCTTCGTGTCAGTGGGTTTCCCGGTCGGCGAAGGGACAAACTCCTCACCCGGCTTCGGCTTCTTGCCGCACATCACCTCGGGGGCCGGACGGTAGTTCGTCGTGATCGTCTCGCGCTTGACCTCGACGCCATCCTTGAAGAAGACCCGGTCGACCGCAATAGTGAAGCCGTCCATGCCGCCTTGACCTAGGCAGGTTTTGGACTTGTCAAAAATGGTGGTGAAGGGCACGACCTTTTGCTTTGGGCCGAACTCCGCTTTGATCTCGTCGTAGATGCGGGTCCCCCAGAAGGTCACCGTCATCGAGGTGTTCGTCATCGCGGTCGTGATGAACACCCCGGTCGGCATATCGTTCTTGAACTTCATATCGAACAATCCCCAGGCAACGGTTGCCTCGAGTCCGGGTTGGTAGCGCGAGATATAGATGGAGTGGGCCTGGGTCGAAACCCGCTCCATGCCGGCAAAGAACGCCCCAGTCCACACGGTCGTCGTCGCCGCCGACACGCCGCCACCAAGATCCTCGGCGAACACTCCGCCTGCGCCGACCACGAAGCCGACCGTGTAGCCGTTCGCCTCGGTCCGCTCCTTCATGGCATCGTTCATCGAGAAGGTTTGGCCCGGCAGAAGGAGAGTGCCGTTCACGTTGCGCGCGGCTTGGCCAATGTTTTGCACTCGGTACGCCGCGTAGGGGAACTTCTGCGTGAAGGTCGATAGCCTCTCGGTAATTCCGAGCGAACGAGCCTGCTCCGTCGTGACGGCAGGCTCCCGAATGGCCATCGAGACCGTGACGCTCCGCTCTGGCGAATCCTCGTCGATAACGTCAAGCACCGCGGTCGCGAGTTCAACATCCGAAACCCCCTTGCCTACGACCGACGGCACCACGACCGGCCTGCCGTCAACGATCTCGAACGAGGCATCTCGACCGGGGACCTCCGCCCCCTCGAGCTTCCCATCGAGGGCTCGTTGGAGCACCTGACCGTCGATCCGAGGCTCCAACTGATCCCCAACTGCGGTAAAGGTGAGCGACCTGGAGATCGCCTTTGGACGAAGTTTCGCCGATGAATCCCCGGCCTTCACGATGATCGGATGACCCATCGCCGACTCCGCGAGGGCCATCGACTTATCGGCCGACTCTTGGGATACGAGTGGCAGAACCTTGACGACGGGTGCCGAAATCGGTTCCCTCGCCTTGAGCAGGTCCTCGATGAGTAGGGCGGATGTTGCCTCAACATCGAGAGCCCGGCCGTTCTTCCCTTCCTCGAGTGTCGCCTCCTGCTTCTTGATCGTGATGGACGGCTCAATCGCCGGGCGATCGATCGCAAGGGCGATGCCGTCGAGTTGGCTCGTGAGCGCCAACTCATCCACAACGACGACCGGCTCCACCTCCCGCTGGCCTAGCAGGTCCGCGGCGAGTGTGAACGGATTCCAGCTGCGTCCCGAAGCGTTTTGCACCGTCGCCGTCGCGTCGAATTCAAGGCCGGCGTCCTTGGGCTTGACCACGAACTCCTTGCCGGCGGCCTCAAGTTTGAACGGCTTGCCGGAGACCTTTCCCAGGGTTGCGTCGAGTGAGGCAACGGCTTCGGCAGAGCTGAGTCCCCCAATCGTCACCCCGCGGACGACGGTGCCCTGTCGGACATCGCCACCAGACATCAGGATGAGAGCGAAATACATGATCGCGAGGAGGGCGAGGATCCCACCAACGATGAGCCTGCCCCTGCTTCCGACGGCGGGCAGCGCCGGGAGGCGGCGATGCTCGGCCACGGGGCAGGCTCCTTCGGTGCGCGGGTCGTCAGGATTGTGAAACGACAGGTTGGATACGTTCTCGGCTGATGGTATGCGACGATCGCCCCGAGATCGGGAAGGTGGCCGCTGCGGCGCCGAGAATCACCCCGCCGAGCAGGTAGGTCATCTGACGTCCGCCTCCGGAAATGGCAAGATCTCCAGAGGGCGACTCCGCGGACATGACGATCGTCGCGACGAGCCAGCCTGCGAATACAGCCCATCCCCCAGTCCGCGAGCGGACGAGCCACACGCCACCCCGGATGACGATGATCACCGTCACCACGACGACGATCATTCCCCAGGGGACGACCACCTGCGCCCACGGCATTGGCACGATTTCCCGAGTGGCCTGCAGGAAGGATCCGATGATCCCAATCACAAGGCCGACCGCTACCAACCCAATGATGCTCAGGATGGCCAGCGGCCCCGTTGCCCGTCGCGTCACTCGCTGATGCCGGCGAAAAGATCTGCCTCGCGCTGTCCTTCGGGAGCGCCGCTGACACCGGAGGCAAGGCGGTAGTACTCAGTGCCGAAGGCCTCTGCCCCAACATTGTCGGCCAGTGCAAAGAAGCCGCCATCGACGCTCACCTGGGTTCCGTGGGCACGCAGTGCTGCCATCTTCGCCGGCAGGTACGCACTCCCATCGATTGCGGCCGTGACAAGTTCGTCGTCGCACGCGAAGGGGATGTCGTCAGGATCCATCGACGCAAACTCATTCGAGGCGTCGAGCTCCTTCATAGCCTCGATCCCGGCACGCATGACGCTCTTGGGAAATGCGGTCCAGTAGACCTTGCCCGCAGTCCATGGTGTGCCGAGGTCGGCTCGGAATGTCGGGGACGCGGCAAGTGCGAGTGCATAGATCGTGACCCGGTGCACCTGTTTGTGGTCGGGGTGCCCGTACCCGCCAAAGTCGTCGTAGGTGACGACGACCTGCGGGCGCACCTCACGGATGATCTCGACGAGCGGTAGCGCAGCCTCGAGCAGGTCGGCCCGCCAGAAGCATCCGGCATTGTCGTTGCTCGGGGTGCCCATCATCCCGGAGTCGCGGAACCTCCCCGCCCCGCCGAGGAGGCGCCAGTCGGTGACGCCTAGGGCACTCATCGCATTCGCGAGCTCGGTCTGCCGGTGATCTCCCAGAGCGTCCTGCTTGTCCGCCGCGAGATGGGCGAACTCCTCGAGAAGCACCTCACCCTCCTCGCCGAGAGTGCACGTGACCAGCGTGACCTGTGCCCCCTCGTTCACGTATTTGGCCAAGGTCGCCCCGGTGCCGATTGTTTCGTCGTCGGGGTGCGCGTGCACGAAGAGAAGTCGTCGATTCACGATCCGACGCTACCGTGTCGCGCGGAATGAGGCACGATGCTGCCTATGCTGAGCACCGATAGTTTCCCCCGCCAGAAGGCTCGAACCCGCGGATTTCAACTCGGTCGTCCACGGAGCTTTGCCCTTGCAGGCACAAAGGTGTTCTTCATCCGCAGCACGAGCGGCCAGGACCCAGCGGGCAATCTTTGGTGCGTCGATGTCTCGGACGGCTCGCAGCGGCTTCTCGTCTCCTCCCCAGACCTCCTCTCCAGCGGTGATCTGCCCGCCGAGGAGCGGGCGCGGCGCGAGCGCATGCGCGAGGTGACCTCCGGCATCACGGCATTCAGCCTAGACGAGGCAGGCAGCGTTGCCGCCTTCGTCGTGTCCGGGGTTCCGTATGTGGTCGAGGTCGATTCCGGTGCCACTACTGAACTACCCGCCCCCGGGCCGGTGATCGACCCGCGGATGAGCCCCGATGGCACGCATGTCGCCTTCGTAAGCGGCAATGGCATGTATGTGGTGAGCCTCGGCGACGACACGGCGGTCGCGCTCTGCGAACCGTCACATGCGGACGAGGCGTGGGGGCTCGCCGACTTTATTGCTGCTGAGGAACTCGACCGATTCCGCGGGCACTGGTGGCTCGCCGACGGGCTCCTCGTTGAGCAGTACGACAACAGTGGCGTCGCGATCCGTTGGATTAGTGACCCGGCCCGTCCGGAGATCGAACCGGTCGCCCACCGCTACCCGGCTGCCGGGACTGCCAATGCGAAGGTGAGCCTGTGGTTCGTCACCCTCGACGGCACGCGCACTCGCCTTGATTGGGACGCGGAGCGGTTTCCGTATCTCGCATCGGTCCACGATGGCGTCGTCATGCTGCTGTCACGTGATCAGCGGACGGCTCAGATCGGGCGCGTCGATCCCGAGCGCGGCACCCTCGAGATTCTTGCCACCCGGACGGACGATGCGTGGGTCGATGTCGCAGGTGGGGTGCCCACCGCGGACTCGTCCGGTGTCCTCCTCGACATCGTCAACGACGTCGCGACGGACACGTATCGACTCACGCGAGCGGGCGTTGCTGTGTCGCCCCCCGGTCTGCAGATCAGGGATCTCCTGCGCGCCGACCTCGAATCTTGCATCGTCACGGCGTCTTTTGTGCCTGAGTCGCAGGGGGTCTATCGCCTCGACCTCGCGAGCGGCGAGGCCGTCGAACTCACGCCCCCCGGTTGCTGGGCCTCTGCGATCGCCGGCGATGGTCTGCGCGTCGACATCGTGACTGACCCTTCCGAGCCCGGAACCACCTTCACGATCGTCGACGGAGACCAGCGCATCCCGGTCGAGTCCCTAGCAGAGCGACCACTCATCACGGTGACGCCGAGTTACGCAACCGTGGCCAGTCGCGAACTGCGCACCTGCATCCTGTGGCCAGCCGGTTACCTGCCCGGCAGTGGGCCGCTGCCCGTCATCGTCTCGCCCTATGGCGGTCCGCACGGCCAGCGAGTTATTCGCTCCGCTGGCGCGTACGCGACTGATCAGTGGATCGCCGACCAAGGGTTCGCGGTCGTCATCGCCGATGGCCGCGGGACGCCGGGTCGAGGACCAGCGTGGGATCGTGCCATTCTCGGCGACCTCGCGACGCTGGTCCTCGACGATCAGGTCGATGCGCTGCAGTCGCTCGCAGCCGATCAGCCCGACCTCGACCTCTCGCGGGTTGGGATTCGCGGATGGTCCTTCGGTGGCTACCTCGCCGCGCTTGCCGTGCTCGATCGCCCTGACGTCTTTCACGCTGCTGTCGCCGGGGCGCCCGTCACCGACTGGGCGCTGTACGACACCGCCTATTCCGAGCGCTACCTCGGCAACCCCGAGACTTCGGCCGAGGCGTATGCGGGCGCCTCGCTCATCGAGCGGGCAGGCCAGCTCACCCGGCCGCTCCTGCTCATTCACGGTCTCGCCGACGACAACGTACTGGCCGCGCACACGCTGCTGCTCTCCAGCGCACTCCTCGCCACAGGGCGCAGCCACTCGGTGGTGCCCCTCAGCGGGGTCACCCACATGACACCGCAGGAGATCGTCGCCGAAAACCTGCTGCGACTAGAGATCGACTTCTTCCGCACAAACCTCCCCCAACACCCCGCCCCGCCCCCGCCCCCGCCCCCGCCCCCGGTCATTTCGTCCAGAATCCGGCTGAACTGACCATCGAAGTGGTCATTTGACGGGCAAAGTGGTCATTTCAACCCGTGAACCAAGCCGGAACAGATTCGGAACGCCTTCATTGGGCCGGTGATCGCATCTCGAAGGGGTGCACCCAATGAACTGCGCGCCAGCGGGGGCTGACGAGTGATCGTCCAACGCCGTCGATGTCCTTCGAGAGCAGGAGTGCGGTCACCCACGCACACCGTCGAAACCTCACGTGGACGCGGTGGGACGAGATGACCAAAAACATGGTTGAATGACCAAATTTCCAGTCGTTTCAGCCGGATTCTGGATGAAACGACGGGGAGGGGGGCGGGGCGAGTTTGGTGAGTTTGCCGAGTTGGACGAGGTCGTATTCGTTGCCGAGTGCACCATTCGTCGTGACGTTCGTGAGGTTGGCCGCGCGATGCAGGAGGGTCTGCACGGTCGCGAGCGGGATGTATGAGCAGGTGTCGAGGACGAGTCGGTCGATCATGCGCCCGACGGTCTCCTGGATACCCGGACTCGTCGACGTGATCTCTGACGACCGCAGCAGGATGTCGACGCTCGGGATGCGCACCTGTGCAACGTTCGTACTCGGCCCCGGCCCAACGAGCGCACCGCTCACCAGCGGATACCAAAACCCCCACGTGCCTGAGACTGCCGGTGATCGCACCAGTAAGGCCAGATCGACCCGAGCTGCTCTCATGGCAGCAGGTGAGGCGGTGAGTACGGCGTAGTCGACAGGGTCGACCGGCACGCTGTCGACCGTGATTCCCACCCTCGCGAGCGATGCGCTGACCGAAGCAGCGAGCGCGGCGTTCACTGCGGTGTCCGCGAATGCAAATCGAATACCGAACCCCGAGCCATATCCGCAACGCTCAAGAGAAGCCCGTGCCGCACCGAGGTCTCCACTGCCGTCACCGACAGCCAACGGTTGATAGGACCAGTCGAATGAGGGGATCGTCGCCGGGGACAGTGACGTTGCCGGCGCCGCCGCTAGCTCAACCGGTGTTACATCGCCGGCGAGCGCAGAGACCACCCCCAGCCTGTCAACCGCCGAATAGACCGCACGTCGACAATCGACGTCCAGCAAGGCTGCGCTCGAATAGGCCGGTACCGCCAGCATCGCCGTTCGACCGGTTCCAGGATTATCAGACGAGGATGCGAAGGAGGGGTCGTCGAGCACCCGCTGGGCCAGCGACGAGTCCATCCGGCCCTGCACTGCGAGGTCGGCTCTCCCGGAACTGAGCGCGTCGGCAATCTCATCATCACTCGACACCACGGTGAACTCGACCAGATCGACCTTGGGGCGACGCACCTCGTCGGTCGCTGCATCCCACTGCGCATTACGCTCAAAAACGGTCGTCGTTCCACGCGATGCAATACGAAACGGCCCGGAGGCATAGGGGCGAGCACCGCTGCGCCGCGGCGCTGACACCGGAAGGGCGAGCAGTGCATCGAAGTCAGTTGCAGGCTCGCGAAGTGTCACCGACAGCGAGGTCGCGGACTCAGGTGTGATTTCCACGACGGCAACATCGCGCCGCGCCTCATCAAGGGCACGGATCCCCTCCGCCACTTCGTCAAGGGTGATCGGCTCGCCGTTTTCCCAACGCACCCCCGACCGCAGTTCGTAGGTCCACTGAGTGCGGTCATCGTTCGGCCTTCCAGCTCCCGATGCGAGGTCCGCAACGACGACAGCCCCGCGGCGTCCGGCATCCGGCCCGTATGTCATGAGTTGCCGAGTCACGAGCCGTTGCATGTTCACGCACCACGGGCTGATCGCCTGCTCCGGCAGCCAGTCACCGCAACCGCGGGTCGACACAAGGCGCAGAGTTCCACCATCAGGGCCCCCCGGAGTCACCACATGGTCGATCGCTCGATTGAATCCCGGTGCGAGGGTTCCGGTGGGCTTCGGATCGCCTCCCGACGAGCACCCGCTCACGATGACGAGGCTTGCGGCGATCACGACGGCAAACCGAAAGTGCATAGACCTCAGTGTGCCGGATAGCTCCTCAGTCGCTGTCGCATGAGGTGCTGAAGCTCAGTCGACTCCAGTCGCACGTGCAAGTCCGCCGGCCTTGACGACATCGGCGACGTCCTCGCTCGGAGGTTGAGCCTTCAGCGAGACCTTCTCCTCTCGCTCGCTGCCGAGGGGTCTCCCGGGATTTGTGGAGCGACCGCATCCTTGCGAACCTCCGATACGAGGAGGCCCGAAAGCTCGAGGCCCGCGGGGCCACGGCCCATGAGGCGCGGACTCGGGCCGATGCGCTCATCGGGCAGATGAATGGAGCTTTCGACGACTCGTGCGTCACCCGGTGGGAACGACTCGACAGCACGCACGGGCTACCGGATCCCCACGCCGAGCACGACGAGGCGGCGGAGTTCGCCTGTGACGGAGCGATCGTGACCATGAACACTCAGGACTTCCGTGCTGACCGCCCACCGCCAAGCATCGGGACCTCGCTTGCTCACACTCGGCCCTGAGCGGGAGGCGTAAGCAAGACGGGGATAATCGCGGAGGAGCGGCACGGCAGTTCCGGTCAGGAGGCGAGGAACCGTTCAAACGCCTCGCGCGCCAAGTTCGACACAGTCGTACGCTGATCCCTCGCGGTCTGCTCGGCACGAGCCTTCAACTCCGGCGTGATGCGAAACGACACATGCGGCGAGTGCTCGCTCTTGCCTGTCAGTGAAGGACGCCCCGCCCGCCTGCCGAGGTCCTCCTCGACGTCGACGAGGGCCCGGTCCACGTACGCCTGATCGACGCGGCGGCCCTTGCTGTCGAGGATCACCTCCGCCTTAAGGTCGATCTCGGGGCCGGTGATCCTGTAGGCGGGCTTACGCTGTCCGCTCATGGCGGCTTCCTTCGGTAGCGCGTGGGCATAGCGTGGATGATCAAGAGCAGCCCCGGCATTACGACGGCTACCATCTCTAACTCCTCTCCTCGCTCGTCCCTTCCGACGAAGCGGATCTTCGGGTCCGTTGTACCCGTTCCGATCGCCTCTGCCATTGTGGAATACACAATCGCTGAAAGCAAGGTGCAACCGCAGTCAACTCATCCGCCGATACGAGTCGAGTTCCCTCACGTTGTCCCAATCCATCCCCAGCAGCGGGATCACGTTCGGGAACGCCTGCAGCCGAACCGAGACCTCAGAGCCCTTGCGTCGTCCCATGTCGACCTCCTGGTTGTCTGCTGAAGAGTGTTGATAGGTACTCAGCCTTGGCGACTGACCGGCTCACTGGAAACTCCGAGCATCGAAGCTGTGGACGAACGACTCGATATCAGCGGTTGTGTAACGAACAAGCCTGCAGATGCGACCGCACGGCAAGTCGCCGCTCAGCGTGAGCGGGCGAGCGACGCAGTCGCGCGGCCTGCGACGGTGCGATCGCGTCACAGGCGGCGCCGAGTCCGCAGGACTGCGGCTACGGCCCGGTGTCATGATCAAAGTTCAGATGATGACCGCCAACGATGTCGCCGCGGCAACGACCGCAGCGTGGGCCGACCGCGAGACCGCACGAGACTTTACGACTTGTGGGGATTGGCCATGTCGGCGTGATTGATGATGCTGCGGCTGAGGTCTTCCGTCGTCAAAGCACATCAGAACGCACGTGAGCGAACTCCGGTTGCGTCCAGATCCTTTGGCATTATTAGATTTTTGACGATTCTACTGAGCTCGGGGTCGACTGAAGGTCCACCATCGGGAAGTGACAGGCGACCGTATGACCCGGGAGGAGTTCGCGCAGCTCAGGAACCTCGACACGGCACCGATCCTCGGCGCGGAAGCAACGGGTATGGAACACGCAGCCGCTCGGCGGATTGATCGGGCTCGGCAGATCGCCGCTCAGCCGGATCTGCTCGCGATTGGCCTGAGCGCGCGGGTCAGGCACCGGCACGGCGGAGAGCAGCGCGTGGGTGTACGGATGCAGCGGCTTGGCGTAGAGGTCTTCACGCGATGCGAGCTCGACGATGTGACCGAGGTACATGACCGCGACGCGGTGCGCAATTTGTCGGACCACCGCGAGATCGTGCGCCACGAACAGGTACGCCACGCCGAAGTCGTCCTGAAGGTCCTTGAGCAGGTTCATGATCTGCGCCTGGATCGAGACGTCAAGAGCCGAGACCGGCTCGTCGCAGACGATGATCTTCGGCCGCAAGGCCACCGCGCGCGCGATGCCGATTCGCTGCCGCTGACCGCCCGAGAACTCGCTCGGGTAGCGGTTGTAATGCTCGGGATTCAGCCCCACCCGCTCCATGAGGTCCTGCACTGCCGCTTGAACCCCACCAGGAGGAGTGACCGACTGCACCTCGAAGGGTGCCCCGATGATCGTGCCCACCGTGTGGCGGGGATTGAGTGCGTTATAGGGATCCTGGAAGATCATCTGGGCCTTGCGCCGCAGGGGGACGAGTTGCTTCGCGGACATCGCGGTGATGTCGTCGCCATCGAGTTCGATGGTGCCGCTCGTCGGGGCGATGAGCCGTAGGACGGTGCGGCCGGTGGTCGACTTTCCGCATCCGCTCTCGCCCACGAGGCCGAGGGTCTCCCCGGGAGCGACGGACAGGCTCACGCCATCGACCGCCTTCACCTGGCCGATGGTCTTAGGAAACAGGCCTCGGGAGCGAACCGGGAAATAGGTGCGCAGGTCGGTGACCCGCAGCACCTGATCACCATTCGATGCGATCTGGGTCATGCTCCGCCCCCAGCCAGGGCCGAGAGCACGTCAGATGCGATCTGCCCACGCTGATCTGCATCGAGGTGGCACCGCATGGTGTGACCGCCACCGATATCGACGAGCTCGGGCCGGACGGTTTCGCAGGCATGGCTGGTCACTCGGTCGCTGTAGGCGCAACGCGGTTGAAAGACGCATCCGGGCGGCAGCGAGATCGGCGATGGCGGATTGCCCGGGATCGGATCGAGGCGCTCGGCCCGCACCTGGTCGAGGCGCGGCACCGAAGACAGCAGCCCCAGCGTGTATGGCATCTGGGGCTCGTAGAAGATCTCATCGACGGTGCCCGACTCGACGATCCGGCCCCCGTACATGACCGCAACGTGGTCGGCGATGTCGGCGACGATGCCGAGATCATGGGTGATCATCACGACTGCGGTGTCGTACTCCTGCTGAAGGGTGCCGATCAGTTCGAGGATCTGCGACTGCACCGTGACGTCAAGAGCGGTTGTCGGCTCATCGGCGATAAGCAGGGCTGGCGAGTTGATGAGCGCCATGGCGATCATTACCCGCTGCCGCATGCCGCCCGACAACTGGTGCGGGTAGTCGTCGATCCGGGTCTTCGGGTCAGGGATCCCGACTCGGTTGAGCATCTCCAGCACCTGCTCGCGGGCCTCCTGCTTGCTCACCTTCTGGTGCACGAGCACGGCCTCGGAAAGCTGGGCGCCGATGCGGTAGAACGGGTGCAGGCTCGACATCGGATCCTGGAAGATCATCGCCATCGAACTGCCGCGCTCATGGCGCACCTCGTCATCGCTCATCGCGACGAGATCGCGCCCCTCGAGCCAGGCCCGGCCGCTGACCACGCTGAGCCGCCGGTCAATAAGGCCCATGATCGCCTGGGCCGTCACGCTCTTGCCCGACCCGGATTCGCCCACGATCGCGAGGGTCTTTCCCCGCTCGACGGAGAACGAGACTCCGTCGACGGCCTGGACGCGACCATCCTCGGTCGGAAACTCGACTGAGAGGCCCTCGACGGCCAGGAAGGGCCGTGCTGCCCTCATCATGTGAGCCTCACTCTCGGGTCGATCACCGCGTAGAGGAGGTCGACGATGAGGTTGGCGATGATGATGAAGGTTGCCGCGACGAGCGTGATACCGACGATGAGCGGGAGGTCGGCGTCGTTCACGGAATTCACTGCCAGGCTGCCAACCCCTGGCAGGCTGAAGATGCTCTCGGTGATGATCGCTCCACCGAGCAGGCCGGCGAGGTCGAGCCCCGCGGCAGTCACGATCGGGGTGAGACCCGCGCGCAGTGCGTGCTTGCGGATGACCGTGCGCTCGGGGAGCCCCTTGGCTCGGGCGGTGCGGATGTAGTCATCGCCGAGCACCTCGAGCATCTGGTTTCTCGTGAGGCGCATGTAGAACGCCGCGTACAGGGTCGCGAGGATGATCCACGGCAGGATCATCGTCTGCAGGAACTGCACCGGGTTCTCGAAGGGAGAGATATACGACGGGAAGGGCAGGAGTTGCCATCGGATGATGATGAAAAAGATAGCAACGAGGCCAATGAAGAACGACGGTAGGGAGTAGCCGACGAGTGCAAAGCCCATGACGCTGCGATCCTGCCAGCGCCCCCGGCGCAGTGCCGAGTAGATGCCGAGCGAGATTCCGGCAGCGAGCCAGAGCACGAACGCGCCAAAGGCCAGCCAGATCGTCGCCGGCAGGCGGTCCTTGATGAGGACGAAAACCTCCTCGCCGCGCTTGAAGGAGTAGCCAAGGCACGGCGCACTGCACTGAACCGGGTCAGGCGAATTCGCGGCGTAGGTGCGGCCGACGAACAGCCCCTTCACGAACTCCCAGTACTGCTGGATGACCGGGAGGTCTAGGCCCAGCTTGATTCGATTCGCCTCGAGCACCGAAGGCGTACACCCCTTACCGCAGGTGAGCCGAGCCGGGTCGGCGGGCAGCAGGCTGAAGAGGATGAAAACGACGAGCGAGAGAAGCACGAGGAGCAGGACCATGCTGAGGATGCGTCGGACGACGTAGGCGCTCATGGCACTCCTCACTCCCCTTCATCTGCCCCATGCATTCATCAACGCTCACGTCACATCATGCGACGAGAGCCTGCTGTGGGGCAGATGGCAACCCATCTGCCCCACAGCGTTTGGTGCTCTACTTGACGGCGTACATGTCCCCGTAGGGCCATGAGCCGTATGCCGGCCACAGGTAGACCGGACCGATCTTGTTGCCGGTGATGCGCTGCTCGCGACCGAAACGGGTCGGGACCGCAGCCACGTCGGCCATGGCCTTCGTGTTCAGGTCCTGCCACATCTTGGCCTGCTTCGCACGATCCGCCTCGACCTTCGCTGCATCCGACGCCGCGTTGTACTCGGCGTTGTCGTACTGCGAGAGGTTGAAGCCACCATTGGGCGTGAACAGCTCCGGGATAATCGTCGAGGCGTTGGGCCAGTCAGGGCCCCAACCCGCGTT